>CAZEFK010000078.1:0-30508 GCA_964511405.1 uncultured Comamonadaceae bacterium
CCAGGTACATCACCTTCCAGGGGGCCGTGCCCTGGGCGCCGATCTTCTTGCCGTTGGGCAGCTGGCCCTTGGTGAAGATCGGGGTGATGTTATTGAATTCCTTGATTTTCTTGGCATCGAGCGGCTGGATGTTGCCCGATGGGACCAGCTTTTTCAGGCTGAAATACTCGGTGTCGAGCACGTCGAACGAGTTCGGCTGGGTGACCACGCGCTTGGTGACGTCGTCGGTGGTGGCGGTGATGTACTCGATCTTGATGCCGGTCTCGGCCAGGCACCGCTTGGAGATCTCGTCGCCCTCGTTGACGGCCGTGCCCAGGTAGCGCAGCACCTTGGGCTCGGCCGCCTTCACGTACGGAAAGCCGGTGATGGCACCCGATCCGGCGGCGAGGCCGGCCGCGCCGGCCACCCCCTTGAGCAGCGTGCGGCGGCTGACGCCCGGCTTGTCCCGATCCTGCATGGGTCCTCTCCTGTTCTGGTTTTGACGGGTGGTCAGTCGACCGGGTGGGCGGCGTCGGGATCCCAGCGCACGCTGACCTGGTCGCCCGACTGGAAGGGCTCGCGGTCGAAGTCGGCCTCGGCCACCAGCGCGACGAGCTCGATGCCGTCGCTGGTGGCGAGACTGGCCTGCACCCAGGCGCCCTGGTACTCGACCTCGACGACCCGGGCCGGACGGCCGCCGCCGGCTCGGCTGACGGCCAGCCGGTCCGAGCGCACGGCGACCGTGCCCTGCGCCAGCCGGATCACGTTGTGGCCGCCCATGAAGCGGGCCACGAACTCGGTGCAGGGCCGGTTGAACACCGCGCGCGGGCTGCCGGCCTGCTCGATCCGGCCGTGGTTCATGACCACCACCAGGTCGGCGAGTGCCATCGCCTCCTCCTGGCCGTGGGTGACATGGATGAAGCTGATCCCCAGCTCGCGCTGCAGGCGCTTGAGCTCGGCGCGCATGCGCACGCGCAGGAACGGGTCGAGCGCCGACAGCGGCTCGTCCAGCAGCAGGATCTGCGGCTCGGTGATGAGCGCGCGCGCCAGCGCCACGCGCTGCTGCTGCCCGCCCGACAGCTGGGCCGGCAGCCGCGCGGCATAGGGCGCCATCGCCACCAGCTCCAGCAGCGCCATGGCCCGGGCGTGGCGCTCGCGGCGCTGCACGCCCCGCATCTTCAAGGCGAAGGCGACATTGTCCAGGACCGAGAGATGCGGGAACAGGGCATAGGACTGGAACATCATCGCCGTGCCGCGCCGCGCCGGCGGCAGGTCGGTGACATTGGCGCTGCCCAGCAGGATGTCGCCGCTCGAGACCGCCTCGTGCCCCGCGATCATGCGCAGGGTCGAGGACTTGCCGCAGCCCGACGGCCCCAGCAGGCAGCAATAGGTGCCGGCCGGGATCTTGAGGTCGATCGCGTCGACCGCGGTCGTCACGCCATAGCGCTTGGTGACGGCGACGAGTTCGAGCGGGGCGGGTGCGGCCATGGTCGCGTGGTGAGCCTGCGGTTGTCTCCGGCGCCGGAGTCAGCAAGCCACATGCCAGGGGCCGTATGCGGCGGCGCGCCTGCTGGACCCTGCCTGTTGCAGCGGCAAGCGTGTCGAGCTTGCCTTAAAAAGAGGCAGATGCCGCCGGAGAGACCAAGCCGGCGCAGTAGCGGCCGAGCACCGGGTCCAGGGCCCGGGCGGCGGCGAGCCGTGGCTCGACCCAGGGATCCAGCCGGCGGGCAGCCGCTTCGGCGTCGCGCCGCAGCCGCGGCAGGTCGAGGGTCGTGAGCCGGCCCTGGTCGACGATCACCCGGCCCGCGACCATGACCCGGTCGAGCGCGGCGCCCGACTCGCCGAACACCAGCTGCAGCGCCGGATCGCGCAGCGGCACATAGGTCAGCGACCGCAGGTCCAGGAACAGGATGTCGGCCTGGAAGCCAGGGGCCAGCCGCCCGATCCGGTCGCTCCAGCCGAGCGCCCGGGCACCGCCCTCGGCCGCCAACCGCAGCGCGTCGCGGGCGCTCAGCCAGCGCTCGGGCGCCGCACCCGGCCGCGACAGGAACGCGGCCAGGCGCATCGCCTCGAACATGTTCTGGCCGTCGGACGTGTTGGTGGCGTCGGTGCCGATCGCCACCGCGGCGCCGCGGTCGAGCAGGGCGCGCACCGGTGCGACGCCGGAGCCCAGGCGCAGGTTGCTGGCCGGATTATGGACCACCGTGACACCGGCCCCGGCGATCCGATCGAGGTCGGCCGGGTCCAGCCAGATCGCGTGGGCCACGGACAGCGGCGGGCCGAGCAGCCCCAGCCGATCCAGGTGGCCGACCAGGCTGTGGCCATAGCGGCGCCCCGCTGCCGCGGCCTGGGTTTGCGATTCCGCCAGGTGGGTCTGGATCGGCAGGTCCCAGTCGCGGGCTAAGTCCCGGCAGCCGGTCAGCAGCGCATCGGTGCAGTGGAGCGGGATGGCGGGGCCGATCCCGGGGCGCACCCGGTCGCGGTCGACTGGCCAGGCGCGGATCGCGTCGCGGCAGGTGGTCAGCAGGGCCGCGGCGTCCGGCAGTTTGACGGCGGCCGCTTGTACACGCGCCGCGTCGGGCAGCGCCGACATCAGTCCCGGCAGCGCCTGATACAGGGTCAGGTCGCTGATCATCGGCGCCACCACGGCACGGATGCCGACGTCCTGATAGGCCGCGGCCACGGCATGAATGCCCTCGACCGTCGGCGCCGGCAGCTCCAAAGCCAGGTCGAACGCCGCGGTGCAGCCCTTCAGCGCGAGCTCGGCGGCGGTCAGGGTCGCGCTGAGCTTGAGGTCGTCGACCGACCGGGCGGCGTTGATCGCGGGATTGCCGTTGAGCAACCGCTCCAAGGTCCATAGGTCGCCGGCCAAGCCTCTGCCCAGGCCGCCATGGGCGTGGGTGTGGGCGTTGATCAGACCGGGCAGCAGCAGCCGGTCGGTCGCGTCGACCTCCGGCATGCCCTCGGGCACCGCGGCGCCGCGGGCCAGCAGCGCGCGAATGACGCCGCCCTGGATCAGGATGTCGGCGGCCGATGCCGCACCTGATGCGGGGGCGAGGACCAGCCCGCCCCGGATCACGACGTCAGTCACGGCACGGTCCCTGCTGGCAGCCACGCGGCGTGTCGCGCGATGGCCCCAGCGGTGGTGATCCAGATCCGGTCGCGCCGGCCCGCGATATGCGTCAGCGCCCGGCGCAGGTGACGCAGCCGGAACGGCTGGCCGACGATGTAGGGATGCAGGGCGACACCCAGGACCAGCGGCTGCGCGGCGGACTGGTCCAGCATCTCGTCGAACTGGTCGACGATCATGTCGGCGAACTCGGCCGCCCCGGCCTTGCGCGCCACGATTGCCGGGATGTCGTTGAGCTCCTGCGGGTAGGGCACCGACAGGATGCGGCCGCGCCGGGTGCGCATCCAGGTCGGCTGGTCGTCGTGGCACCAGTCCAGGAGGTAGCGGTACCCCGCCTCGTGCAGCAGGTCCGGTGTGCGCGGGCTCTGGGAGATCCATGGCCCGAGCCAGCCCTCGGGCGGCTGTCCGGCATGGCGGGCGAGGGCGGCCGTCGCGTCGGCGATCAGCGCGGCCTCGGCGGCTTCGTCCAGCGGCCCCTGACGCTCGGAATTGGTGCGGCCATGGCCGGCGATCTCGTCGCCGCGGGCCACCAGGGCGTCGACCAGCTGGGGGCAGTAGCCGAGGATCGCCGAATTGACCAGGGCGGTGCAGGGCAGGCCGAGCGCGTCGAACAGGGCGAGCAGCCGCCAGGCGCCGACCCGGTTGCCGTAGTCGCGCCAGGCGAAGTTCAGCACGTCGGGCTGCGGCCCGCCCGGCGCCAGCTCAGCGCCGAGCCCGTCGCCGAACGCGAAATGCTCGAGGTTCAGGCCGATATAGACGGCCAGCCGGCGGCCGCCAGGCCAGTCATAGACCGGGCGCCGCGGCAGCGGCACGCCATAGCCGAACCGTCCGTGGGACGGCAATCCGGGCGGATCGAGCGCCATACCACCTCCCGCGCGAACCCATGCGATGCCACGCAAAGGACGCGCCACATCGAAGCCTTCAGGTTCGGCTGGGGCCAGGATATGCTGCGGCCAGTCAGGAGCGGACCCCATTGCGACATGTCGGTGCACTGGATGTCTTCGTCTTGAAGATGTCCAGCCGTGGCCTGGCCGGCGTGATCGGCCTTTTGCTTCTGGGCGCCGTTTTGGCGTGGCCCGGTCCGGCGGCGCGCGCCGCCGACGTCGTAAAGCCGCTCGAGGCGGCACAGGACCTCGTCCGCTACGCCTATCATTTCGAACTGCTCCGCGCGGCCCTCGACAAGACGGTCGAGCGCTACGGACCCTATGTCGAGCAGCCCGTCACCCAGCCGATGACGTCCGATCGTCAGAATGCGGAAGCGATCCGCGGCGCGCTGATCAATCTGCTGATCAGCGACGCCGGCCATGTCGAGATCGATCGGGGCATGCTGCCGGTCCCCTTCCCGATCGACAGGGGCCTGCTCGGCTTCCGGGTCGCGCTGATCGATCGGCGCAACCAGGACCGGGTGCTGGGCATCAACGCGCTGGACGACCTGCGCCGCGTGGCGGTCGGCCAAGGCCACAATTGGGGTGATGTCGCGATCTACCGGTACAACGGCGTGCCGGTGGAGACGGCTGTCACCTACGAGTCGCTGTTTCCGATGCTGATGAGCGGCCGCTTCGACCTGTTCCCGCGCGGGGCCACCGAAGCGCCGCAGGAACTGGCGGCCTTTGGGGCGCGCTACCCGAACCTGGCGATCGACCGCCACCTGCTGATCCGCTACCCCTTCGCGCAGTTCTTCTATGTCGCGAAATCGGCACCGCGCCTGGCCGAGCGGCTCCGCGACGGGCTCGAGCAGATGCTGGCCGACGGCAGCTTCCAGGTCCTGTTCGACCGGCACTTCAAGCGCGCCCTGGCCGACTTGAACCTGGGCGGGCGGGTGGTGATCACCCTGCAGAACCCGTTCCTGCCCGACTGGGTGCCGTTCAACCGGCCCGAGCTGTGGATGAACGAGCGCGACTACCGCCCCGCCGGCGACTGACCGGGACGCCTGGCCCCTGCAGGGCGGTTTCGCTGAGGCGGAAGGCTGGAGGTCGGACCCGGAATTGAACCGGGGTTGCAGGATTTGCAGTCCTGTGCATCACCACTCTGCCATCCGACCGATCGCAGGGACCCCGGTAGATAAGCCTGCCGGGGGCTGCGGTCAAGGAACCGTCGGACGCGGGGCCGCCCGCGCGCCGTCGGCGGGCCTCCCGCATTGCGAAGGGCATAGTGGAACCGTATAAGAAACCGGCCCTTAGCCGCCAAGGTCGAGACAGGATGGACTACCGAGCCGCCCGCACCAACATGGTGGACAGCCAGGTCCGCACCAACAAGGTCATCGACCCCGAGGTCATCGACGCGCTGCGGGAGGTACCGCGCGAGCGCTTCGTGCCGCCGGCGCTGCGCGGCGCCGCCTATGTCGACGAGGACCTGCCGATCGGCGGCGGCCGCTACCTGATGGAGCCGATGGTGCTGGCGCGGCTGCTGCAGGCCGCCCAGTTCGACCATCACGAGACGGTGCTGGTGGTCGGGGCCGGCCCGGGCTATTCGGCGGCGTTGGTGGCGCGCCTGGCCGGCTCGGTGATCGCGCTCGAATCCGATCCGGCGCTCGCCGACATCGCGCGAACCGAGCTGCCGGGACTGGGCGCCGGCTCGGTCACGGTCGTGACCGGCCCGTTGGCCGAGGGTGCGCCGGCCCATGCGCCGTTCGCCGCGATCCTGGTCGACGGCGCTGTGGCGGAGCTGCCGACCCGCCTGATCGAGCAACTGGCCGACGGCGGCCGCATGATGGTGGTGGTCAAGCGCCAGTTCGGGCTGGGCCAGGCGCTGCGGGTCGACCGCATCGGCGGCCGGCCGTCGGTGCGGGTGCTGTTCGACGCGGCGTCGCCGCTGCTGCCGGGGTTCGAGCCCGCCGAAGGGTTCGTGTTTTGACCGATCCCGTGCCCCTCGAGATGTCGGTCCAGGCGTTCGCCGATCTGCGCGCGTCAGGCGCCGCGGTGGCCGTGCTTGACGTGCGCGAGCCCTGGGAAGTCGCGATCGTCCAGATCCCGGGCGCCATCCATATCCCGCTGGGCCAGATTCCCGCCCAGGCCGGCGCCTTGCCGGCCGACCGGCCGCTGGTCGTCTATTGCCATCATGGCATGCGCAGCCGCCAGGCGACGGAGTTCCTCCGCGCCCGCGGCTTCGTGCAGGCCACCAATCTGGCCGGCGGCATCGACGCCTTTGCGCGCGCGATCGATCCGTCGCTCGCCACCTACTGATTTCGGATGTGGCCGGCAGCGGTCATTTGCATCAAGGTCACGCTTTCGTCGCACGGGGCTGAAGACGCTATGTCGGGTGGGTATTCGCAGGTTCGCCGGGCTCTGAGGATGGCGCTGCTGGCCGGGACGGCCATCGTCGCCGCGGGGGCCCTGGCGCCGGTCCGGGCGCAGACGTTGGAGCAGGCGATGGCCACCGCCTATGCCACCAACCCGCAATTGGTGGCCCAGCGCGCCCAGCTGCGCAGCGCCGACGAGAGCGTCGCCCAGGCCCGCTCCGGCTGGCGCCCGACGGTCACGGTCAACGGCTCGGTCGGCGAGAACCAGATCGACAGCCAAGGGGCCACCTCGCCGACCACGCTGCATCCGAAGTCGGCCGGGCTGACCATCACCCAGCCGCTGTTTCGCGGCTTCCGCACGATCCTGGGCACGGCGCGCGCGACCAACCAGGTCAAGGCCGAGCGCGCCCGGCTGTTCGTGCAAGAGCAGAACGTGCTGCTGGCGGTCGCCCAGGCCTATCTGGACGTCCTCCAGAATGCCGCGGTGGTCGAGCTCAACGTGTCCAACGAGCAGGTGCTGCGGCGCCAGCTCGAGGCCACCCAGGACCGCTTCCGCGTCGGCGAGGTGACCCGCACCGACGTCAGCCAGGCCGAGGCGGCGCTGGCCGGCGCCATCGCCGCGCGGATCTCGGCCGAAGGCGCGCTGATCACCTCGCGCCAGGTATTCGAGCAGCAGGTCGGCATGCAGCCGCGCGGCCTGGTCGCGCCGGCTGTGCCGCCGAACCTGCCGAAGACGATCGACGATGCCGCGGCCGCGGCGTCCAACGACAATCCCAACGTGATCGCAGCACTGTTCGACGAGGGTGCTGCGCGCGAGCAGGTGGGCGAGATCCGCGGCCAGCTCCTGCCGACCCTGCAGGCCGTCGGCACGGTCTCGACCGCCCAGGAGACCAGCACCACCGGCAGCACCTCCCAGAACTACACCAATAGCGCCAGCGTCGTGCTGCAGCTGCAGGTGCCGCTGTACGAGGCCGGGTCGGTCTATTCCCAGGTCCGGGCGGCCCGCCAGGTCGACACCCAGCGCCAGATCACCATCGAGGTCAACCGCCGCCAGGTGATCCAGCAGGCGACCTCGGCCTTCCAGAACCTGCAGACCGCGCGCGCCAGCATCAGCTCGCTGGCGGCGCAGGTGCGCGCTGCCGAGATCGCCGAGGAGGGCGTGCGCCAGGAGGCCGCGGTCGGCAGCCGGACCGTCCTCGACGTCCTCAACGCCGTTCAGGCGGTGCTGAACGCCCAGGTCTCCTATGTCCGCGCCCAGCATGACGATCTCGTCGCCGCCTATCAGCTGCTGTCGGCGAGCGGGCGGCTCGGCGCCCGCCAGCTCAAGCTGCCGGTCGAGCTGTATGACTACGAGGCCAACTATAACGACGTCGAGCATCGCTGGTTCGGCACGGATATCCTTGGCGACAACTGACGTAGGCCGGTCCGGCGCCCGCGAAGACAGGGCGTCCCTGGGGGCGCCCCTGGGGTCGGTGGACAGATCGCCTCGCGGTGGCTGCTCGCACTGGTAATCGCGCGAGCACTCGCTTAATGTGCCCTTGTCAAGATGCGCGGGTGCCGAGGACCGGATGAGCGACCCCAAGACTCAACAAGAACCGTCGATGGAGGAAATTTTAGCCTCCATTCGCCGGATTATTTCCGAGGATGCGGACCAAAAGCCCGCCGCCCCGGCGGCGGGCAAGGCCGCCGAGCCGATGCGCAGCCCGCCGGCCGGCGATGACGTTCTGACCCTGACCGACCGCGTCGACGACGGTGACGTCGGCCATGCACGGGAGCCCGAGCCGCTGTTCCACTTCGACCACGACCCCGAGCCCGAACCCGATCATCATCACGACCATGACGAGCCCGACTTCGGCGACTCGCTGATGAGCCGCACGGCGGCCTCCAGCGCCGCCGACGCCTTCTCGCAGCTGCGCGAGATGTCGGAGCCCGACCTGCCGCACGGCGGCGGTGCGCCGGTGGTCATCGACGGCTCCGCCAACAACGTGCTGGAGGCGATCATCCGCGAGGCGGTCAAGCCGATCCTGAAGGACTGGCTGGACCGCAACCTGCCCGGCATCGTCGAAGACTTGGTCCGTGCCGAGATCCAGCGCGTCGCCCAGGGCCCCGGCGGCCGCCGGCGCTAGCCGCGCGCCGCGCCGAGGCCCGCCCGCCGCGGTGGGGCCTCGCGCATCCCGCCGGACCGCCTTAGGATCCGGCGACCCGATCTGAGCCAATCCGGCCTGTTGCCGCCCGGCGCCGCTGCGTCGGGCGGTCCGGCGTGCCGGATGGGCCAGCGCCAGGGGAGCCCGACAGCGGGCTCCCCGCATCAGTGATTTCCCGGAGAGCAGCCCGATGCTCGACAAGACGTTCTCGCCGGCCGACGTCGAGGCCCGCCAATACGCCCGCACCGAGGCGTCCGGCCGGTTCGCGGCCGATCCGCGATCCAACGCCAGGCCCTACACCATCATGATGCCGCCGCCGAACGTCACCGGCTCGCTGCATATGGGGCACGCCCTGTCCTTCACCTTGCAGGACGTGCTGATCCGCTACCAGCGCGCCCGCGGCAACGACGCCCTGTGGCAGCCCGGCACCGACCATGCCGGCATCGCCACCCAGATGGTGGTCGAGCGCCAGCTGGCCGCCCAGGGCATCCAGCGCGCCGACCTCGGCCGCGACGCCTTCGTCGAGCGGGTGTGGCAGTGGAAGGCCGAATCAGGCGGCACCATCACCAACCAGCTGCGCCGGCTTGGGGCGTCGGCCGACTGGGCGCGCGAGCGCTTCACCCTGGACGAGGGGCTGAACCGCGCCGTCACCAAGGTGTTCGTGGACCTGTACGAGCAGGGGCTGATCTATCGCGACAAGCGGCTGGTCAACTGGGACCCCAAGCTGCACACGGCGGTCAGCGACCTGGAGGTCGAATCGCGCGAGGAGCCCGGCACGCTGTGGCACCTGGTCTATCCGGTCGAGGGCGGCGGCACGATCACGGTGGCGACCAGCCGGCCCGAGACGATGCTGGGCGATACCGCGGTCGCCGTGCACCCGGACGACGAGCGCTACCGCGACTTGATCGGCCGCCATGCCGTGCTGCCGCTGGTCGGCCGGCGCATCCCGATCGTCGCCGACACCTACAGCGATCCCGAGAAGGGCACGGGTGCGGTCAAGATCACGCCGGCCCACGACTTCAACGACTTCGAGGTCGGGCGCCGGCACGGGCTGGAGCGGATCAACATCTTCGACGCCGACGCCCGGCTCAACGACGCCGTGCCCGAGCCCTATCGCGGGCTCGATCGCTTCGACGGGCGGGCCCGGGTGCTGGCCGACCTCGAGGCGCTCGGCCTGGTCGCCAAGGTCGAGAAGATCGTCCATGCCGTGCCCTATGCCGACCGCTCGGGCGTGATCATCGAGCCGTGGCTGACCGACCAGTGGTACTGCGACGCCAAGACCCTGGCGATCGAGCCGATCCGCGCGGTCGAGACCGGGCGCACGCAGTTCGTGCCCAAGCAGTGGGAAGCCACCTTCTTCGAGTGGATGCGCAACATCCAGCCGTGGTGCATCAGCCGCCAGATCTGGTGGGGCCATCAGATCCCGGCCTGGTACGGGCCCGACGGCACGGTCTTCGTCGCGTCCGACGCCCAGGCTGCCCAGGCCAAGGCCGACGCCCACCACGGGCGCCCGGTCGAGCTGGTCCGCGACCCCGACGTGCTCGACACCTGGTTCTCGTCGGCCCTGTGGCCGTTCTCGACCCTGGGCTGGCCCGACCGGACACAAGAGCTCGAGCGCTACTATCCGACCGACGTGCTGGTCACCGGCTTCGACATCATATTCTTCTGGGTCGCCCGGATGATGATGATGGGGTGCCATTTCATGGGCGACGTGCCGTTCCGCACCGTCTACATCCACGCCCTGGTGCGCGACGCCCGCGGCCAGAAGATGTCGAAGTCCAAGGGCAACATCATCGATCCCCTGGACCTCATCGACAAATACGGGGCCGACGCCCTGCGCTTCACCATGGCGGCGCTGGCCGCGCCCGGCCGCGACGTCAAGATGGACGAGCGCCGGGTCGAGGGCTACCGCAACTTCGCGACCAAGCTGTGGAACGCCACGCGCTACGCCCAGATGAACGGCTGTGCCCTGGTGCCCGGCTTCGATCCGGCCAAGGTCGGGCTCACGGTCAATCGCTGGATCGTGGGCGCCCTGGTCCAGGCCGAGCGGCGCCTTGCGGCGGCGCTCGACGGCTACCGCTTCAACGAGGCGGCGGCGGCGATCTACCAGTTCGCGTGGAACAGCGTCTGTGACTGGTACCTGGAGTTCACCAAGCCGATCCTGACCGGCGAGCCCGGTCCGGACCTGGACGAAACGCGCGCGACCACCGCCTGGGTGCTGAGCCAGATCCTGCAGCTGCTCAACCCGCTGATGCCGTTTCTGACCGAGGAACTGGCCCAGCAGACCGGGGCGCCCGGCCAGCTCATCGAAGCGGCCTGGCCCCGCTATCCCGACGGCCTGATCGATCCCGCCGCCGATGCCGAAATGGACTGGGTGATCCGGCTGGTCGCGGCGATCCGCAGCCTGCGCTCCGAGCTGAACGTGCCGAGCGGCGCGCTTCTGCCGCTCCATGTCCTAGAGCCGGATCCGCGGACCCGGGGCTACCTCGATCGCCACGGCCCGGCCATCCGGCGCCTGGCGCGCCTGGAGACGATCGGGCAGGGACGGCTGGACGGCGCCGTATCGCTGGTCCAGGACGGCATTACCTTCCAGCTGGGAGTCGCGGGCTCGATCGACGTCGCGGCCGAGCGCAAGCGGCTGGCCAAGGAGATCGAGCGCCAGGACCGCGAGGTCGCCAAGCTCGACGCCAAGCTGGCCAACGCCGATTTCCTGGCCAAGGCCGACGAGGCCGTGATCGAGGACACCCGCGAGCGCCGCGACGAAGCGGCGGCGGCCCGGACGCGGCTGGCTCAGGCCCTGGAGCAGCTGGCGGGGGCGTAGCGGCCGCTCGAGAAAGCCTCGGACCGCGGGAGTCCCCTCCCTCCCAGCCTCCTCCCACAAGGGGAGGAGGAGTTCTGTCACTGCAGCTTCGCCCCTCCTCCCCTTGTGGGAGGAGGTCGGGTGGAGGGGGAATCACGACGATTCCAGCTCATGCACATCCCGCTCCCGCTACGCCGGCTGCTGCGTCAGCAGGTGGGGCAGGGCGCCCGGGACGTCCTGGAAGCGCTCCCTGAGCGCCAGCATCTCGGGCAGGTCGGCGACGAACAGCTCGACCAGCGCGGGGTCGAGATGGCGGCCGGCCTGCTCGCGCAGGAAGCCGATGGCCGCGTCGACCGGCCAGGCGGCCTTGTAGGGCCGGGTCGAGGTCAGCGCGTCGAACACATCGGCGATCGCCACGATCCGGCCGGCGAGCGGAATCGTGGCGCCCTGCAGCCCCAGCGGATAGCCGCTGCCGTCCCAGTGCTCGTGGTGGGTGACGGCGATGGTCCGGGCCAGGTCGAGCAGCGGGAAGCCGCTGTTGGACAGGATCTCGCCGCCGAACGCGGCGTGGCGCTTCATGACCTCCCACTCGTCGGGATCCAGGCGCCCGGGCTTGAGCAGGATGGCATCGGGGATGCCGACCTTGCCGATGTCGTGCAGGGGGGCGGCATCGCGCAGGAGGGCCGCCTCGGCCGGCGGCATGCCGGCGGCCAGCGCCAGCCGATAGGCGAAGTGGCTCATCCGCACCACATGCATGCCGGTGTCGTTGTCGCGGAACTCGCCGACGGTGGCGAGCCGGCGGATGACCTCGCGCCGGGTCGCCTCGAGCTCGGCCGTGCGCTCGGCCACCCGTGCCTCCAACTCGTCGTTGGTCTGGCGGGCGCGGCGGTACAGGACCTCGACCTCCAGCAGATTGTGCACGCGGTGGAGGAACTCCCAGATCACGACCGGCTTGTTGAGGAAATCCCGGACGCCCATGGACAGCGCGCGGCGGCGCGTGTCGTCGTCGGTCTGGGCGGTCAGCACCAGGATCGCCGGCAGCCGGGCCGGGCACTCCGCGCGCAGCCGGCGCACGAACTCGTGGCCGTCGATCTCGGGCATGCGGATATCGAGCAGCACCAGGTCGAAGGGATCGGCCTGGCACAGCGCCAGGCCCTCGGCGGCCTTGGTCGCGATCCGGACATTGCTGTAACCGTCGGTATCCAGGGCGTCGGCCAACAGCTCGGCGTTGGCTGCCAGGTCGTCGACGATCAGGATCCGCGCTGCCCGGATCTCGCCGTCCATGGCCTCGTCGGTCATACCGTTACCCCCAGCACGTCCTCGATCGCGGCAAGGAACTCCGGCACCTCGATCGGCTTGGTCAAGTAGTGGCGGAAGCCGGCGGCCCGGCCGCGTTCGATTTCACGCGGCATGGCCGCGGCGCTCAGCGCCAGCACGGGCAGTCCGGCCGTCTCGGGCTGCGCCTGCAGCCGGCGCAGGGCCTCGAAGCCGTTGAAGCCGGGCAGGTTGATGTCCATCACCACCACATCAGGGCGCTGCAGCCGCGCGAGCTCAATGCCCTTGGCCGGATCGCCGGCGGTCAGCAGGCGCACGCGCGGCAGGGACTCGACCAGCTCCTCCATCAACGCGATGTTGGACGGATTGTCCTCGATATAGAGCAGGGTATAGCCGCCGGCCCGACGTGCCAGCTCGGTCGCCTCCGCCGCGGGCGCCCGGGCCGGCTCTTCGGCGCGCTGCTCGGTGGGCAGGGTCACGGTGAAGGTCGTGCCGGCCCCGGGCCGGCTCTCGAAGCCAATCTGCCCCTCCATCAGCTGGACCAGCCGCTTGGTGATGGTGAGCCCGATGCCGGTGCCCTCGATCGGGCTGTCGTCGGCGCCCAGCCGGTTGAACGGCTGGAACACCTCGCCCTGGCGGTCGAGCGCGATGCCGAGCCCGGTGTCGGCGACGACGATGGCGCAGGCGGCCTCACCGACGGGATAGGCACTGACCGTCACGCTGCCGCCGGGGCGGTTGTACTTGCAGGCATTGGCCACCAGGTTCATCAGGATCTGGACCAGGCGCGTCCGGTCCGCGCGCACCGCCGGCAGGCCGGGCGGCAGCACCGCCGACAACCGGATCTCGTTGGTGTCGGCCAGCGGTTGCAGCGTGGTGCGGACCTGCTCGACGACGGCGTCGAGCTCGACCCGCTCCAGCGACAGCTTGATGCTGCCGGCCTCGATCTTGCTGAAGTCGAGCACGTCCTCGATGAGCCGCAGCAGGTGCTTGCCGCTTTTCTTGATCTGGGCGACCTGCCGTTCCTGGCGCGGTGTCATCGGGTCTTTCCGGTTCAGCTCCAGGAGCTGGGCATAGCCCAGGATCGCGTTGAGCGGCGTCCGCAGCTCGTGGCTCATGCTGGCCAGGAAATCGGACTTGGCGCGGTTGGCGCCCTCGGCGCGGTCCTTTTCCTGCTCGGCCCGCTGGCGCGCGGCGTCGAGCTCGGCCGCGGCCCGGGTCAGCCGCTGGTTGGCCAGCCCCAGCTCCAGGGTCCGCTCGCCGACGCGCCGCTCGAGGTCGGCCTGGGCTTCGCGCAGCTGGGCCTCGACGGCCAGGCGCTCCTGGACCTCGCTCTGCAGCCGGATGTTGGCTTCGCGCAGTCCGGCGGCCTCGCGCGCGGCCAGCGCGTCGAAGCGGCGGTCCACGAACGCCGAGACCAGCGCCATGCCGATCAGCGCGATCGTGGCGCACGCCACGGCGACCGCCAGCCAGGGGCGCGACAGGGCGCCCGCCGTGGCATCGGGAGGCGCGCCGGCACTTTCGATGATGGTCCCGGCCATGCCGGTGAAATGCATGCCGCAGATGGCCACCGCCATGACCACGGCCGCCGCGGCCTTCTGCCAGGCCGTGTGGAGGTTGAAGGCCAGCCACAGGGCGGCGGTCGCGGCGACCACGGCAATGACCACGGACAGCGCGAACAGCAGCCGGTGATAGCTGACGCTGGCGGCGTCGACGCGCATGGCCGCCATGCCCGTGTAGTGCATGGCCGCGACCCCGAAGCCGACCACCGAGCCGCCGGCGAGCAGCCGGGGGATCGATTTTGTCTGCTGCCCGACCAGATCGAAGCCGATGCCCGTGAACAGGATGGCGATCAGCAGCGACAGCAGGGTCCGCCCGACGCTGTAGTCCACGGGGCGGTCGACGTGGAACGACAGCATGGCCACGAAATGCATCGACCAGATGCCGCCGCCCAGCACCGTGGCGCTGCCGGCCAGCCAGATCCAGCGCCCGCGCCGGTCGGCCTTGCGCAGGCGCTCGCTCATGTCGAGCGCCGTGTAGGACGCCAGCAGGGCGACCAGGTAGGACAGGACCACCAGCGACAGGTCGTAATAGCGCGCGATCTCGTGCTCAGGGCCCATGCACGCGGTGCCTCATCGGGTTGATGGGTCGGCGCGCCGTCGGCTGGCTGCGGTCGACCGCTCCGTTCAATGATTGCGCCTCGCCAGAGGGTATCCCTATGGCTCGCCGCGCGCAGCAGCTTTGCGCGGGGCTCGCTCCGATTATTGATACGATAAATGTTAAATTTCCTTATCCGGCAGCACCTGCCGATCGCATCGGGCTCGCCAGCGCGCTGCCGATAGGCTATATCCAAATCGATTTGGGAGGGATCGTGAAGCTCAAGGAGCTGGCCGCGTCGCTCGGCTTGTCCCCGACCACTGTGTCGCGCGCCCTGGCGGGATACCCCGAGGTCAGCGAGTCGACGCGCGCCCGGGTGCGGGCGGCGGCCGCGACCGCCGGCTATCAGCCCGACCGCGCGGCGCTGCGCCTGAAGACCGGCCGTGCCGACGCCATCGGCATCGTGCTGCCGACCGGGCCGCAATCGTTCGGCGACCCGTTCTTCGCCGAGCTCCTGGCCGGCATGGGCGAGCGCGCCGCCGAGGCCGGGCTGGACATGCTGGTCACCGCGGCGCCGGCGGGCGCGGACGAGCTGTCGGACTATCGCCGGCTGGTCGAGACCCGGCGGGTCGACGGCATGGTGGTGGCGCGCACCCTGCGCCGCGATCCCCGGCTGGGCTACCTGCTGGACCAGGGGGTCCCGTTCGTGGCCCACGGCCGCACCGAGGACCCGCGCCCCTACGCCTATCTGGACATCGACGGCGAGGGAGCGCTGCGCCTGGCGGCGCGGCGGGTGATCGGCCTCGGCCACCGGCGCCTGGCCCTGATCGCGGCGCCGTCCCGCTACATGTTCGCGGCCCATCGCCAGGCCGGGTTCCGGGCGGCCCTGGCCGAGGCCGGGCTCGATCCGGACGCGGCGCCGGTGCTGGAGGGCGACCTCACCGAGGCTTCGGGCCATCGCCATGGCCGGGCCCTGCTGACCGGATCAGCGCCGCCCAGCGCCATCCTGTGCATGACCGACCGCATGGCCGCCGGCGTGATGCTGGCGGCCCGCGAGCTGGGCCTCGCCGTCGGCCGCGACTTGTCGGTGATCGGCTATGGCGACCTGCCGCTCAGCGCCGTCACCGATCCGCCGCTGACCACCGTCTATCGCTCGATCGCCGGCACCGGCCGCCGCGTCGTCGAGCTGCTGCTGCGCCGCCTGGCCGGCGCCCCGGTCCAGGACCTGCAGGAGTTGTGGACGCCCGAGCTGGTGGTCCGCGGCTCCGACGGGCCGTGGCGGGGCGGCCCCATCATCACCAACCCCGCCATCACCAACCAAACATCATCAGGAGGAAACCATGGCACGCTTGCCGATGCCGGTTAGGGCGGCGGCGCTGGCCGCCCTTGCCGCTCTTGCCCTTGCCGCGCTGCCCGGGCGATCCCAGGCCGCCGGCGACGACCTCGTGTTCCTGTCCACCCAGATGCGCCCCGTGGAAGAGGCGCAGAAGCTGCGCGAGGTGATCCTCAAGGACTACCCGGGCGCAGTCACCTTCGTGCCCGAGTTCGAGGGGCCGTTCGTCACCCGCGTCCGCGCCGAGGAGCAGGGCGGCAAGGTCACGATCGGCCTGCTGGGCGGCCTGCACGGCGACTTCCCGGCCCTGGCCAAGGAGGGCCTGCTGGAGCCGCTCGACGACGAGTTGGCGAAGCTGGCGGGCCTGGGCATGCCCAAGGCCTTCACCGATCTCGGCCGGCTCGGCACCGACCATGTCCTGTACGTGCCCTGGATGCAGGCGACCTACGTCATGGCCGCCAGCAAGAAGGCGCTGCCCTACCTGCCGGCCGGCGCCGACCTCAACGCGCTGACCTACGACCAGCTCAAGCAGTGGGCCGAGGCGGTCCAGAAGGCGACCGGCGAACGCAAGCTGGGCTTCCCGGCCGGGCCCAAGGGCCTGATGCACCGGCTGCTCCAAGGCTACCTGTACCCGTCCTTCACCGGCGGCAACATTACGCACTTCCGCGGCCCCGAGGCCGAAGCCGCCTGGACCTACCTCAAGGCGCTGTGGGCGTCGGTCAGCCCGCGTTCGACCGCCTACGACTTCATGCAGGAGCCGCTGCTGTCGGGCGAGGTGTGGATCGCCATGGACCACATCGCGCGGCTGGGCGACGCGCTGGCCCAGCATCCCGACGACTTCGTGGTGTTTCCGGCGCCGGCCGGGCCGAAGGGCCGGGGCTTCATGCCGGTGCTGGCCGGCCTGGCGATCCCCAAGGGCGCGCCCAACCGCGCCCAGGCGCTGGCGCTGATCGAGCATCTGACCAAGCCGGCGACCGAGCTCGTGACCCTGCGCCAGGTCGGCTTCTATCCCGTGGACAAGGTCGACCTGCCGGCCGACCTGCCGCCGCAGATCCGGTTGATGGCCGCCGCGATCGCCGCCCAGTCCGGGGCCAAGGACGCGCTGCCCAGCCTGCTGCCGGTGGGCCTGGGCGACAAGGGCGGCGAATTCAACAAGGTGTTCAGCGACACCTTCCAGCGCATCGTGCTGCGCGGCCAGGACATCCGCCAGGCGCTGGACCAGGAGGCCGGCATCCTGCGCCAGATCATGGTCTCGACCGGTGCGCCCTGCTGGGCGCCGGATCCCGTCGGCACTGGCCCGTGCCCGGTGCCATGACCGCGGCCTCCGGGATCGCGGCCCCGGCCGTGCCAGATCGGGGCGGGCGGCGCGACCGCGCCGCCCTGCTGCCCTACCTGCTGCTGGCGCCCAGCCTGCTGTTCCTGGCCCTGTTCTTCGCGGCACCCATGGTCCAGGCCTTCCTGCTGGCGTTCCAGGACCAGGGCCAGTGGTCGCTCGCGAACTTCCGCACGGTCGCCGGCGACCTCAACTTCGCCGACGCGCTGTGGGACACGCTGGCGCTGGCGGTGGTCACGGTGCCGCTGCAGGTCGCTCTGGCGCTGGCCATGGCGCTGCTGCTGGAAAAGCTGCCGCGCGGCCGCGACCTGGTCCTCTATGTCTGGACGATCCCGCTCGGCATCTCCGACCTGGCGGCCGGCCTGGTGTGGCTGGCCATGCTGGAGGAGACCGGCTACCTCAACTCGGCGCTGCGGGCGGTGGGCCTGATCCACCAGCCCGAGGCCTGGCTGACCTACGAGCATCCGGTGGCGCTGTTCGCCGGCGTCGTGGTCGCCGAGCTGTGGCGGGCGACCGCCCTGGTGCTGGTCATCCTGGTCGCCGGGCTGCAGCTCATCCCCAAGGGGTTCGGCGAGGCCGCCGGGATCTTCGGCGCCACCCCGTGGCAGCGCTTCCGCCACGTCACCTTGCCGCTGCTCCGCCCCAGCCTGCGGACCGCGCTGATCCTGCGCACGATCCTGGCCTTCGAGGTGTTCGCCGTGGTCTATGCGCTGGCCGGGCGCACCCTGCCGGTGCTGGTCGGCGAGGCCTTCGCCTGGCAGAACGACTACCAGAACCTGGGCGTGGCGGCCGCCTACGGGGCCCTGATCCTGGTGATCTCGCTCGGCTCGACCGCCTTGTATCTGCGCCTGGTCAAGGGCCGTGACGAGGCCGCGCCATGAAGGCGCGGATGGGCCGCGACGAGGCCGCCCCATGAAGGCCCGGCTGGTCTATGGCGCCGGCGCCCTGCTGCTCAGCGCCTGGGTGCTGCTGCCGATCTACCTGCTGGCGATCAGCACGGTCGGCGGCCGCGGCGCGGTTTCCGCCTTTCCCAAGGCGTTCTGGCCGACGACCCTGTCCTTCGACACCATCGGCGCGTTCTTCGCGGTCGCCGGGGTTTGGCATGCCACGCTCAACAGCGTGATCGTGGCCGTGATCACCGTCGCGCTGTCGCTGGCGCTGGGCGCGCCGGCCGGCTACGCGCTGGCGCGCTTCCGCTTCCGCGGCAAGGACGCCTACCGCCTGGTGATCCTGCTGACGCGCGCGTTCCCGGTGGCGATCCTGGCGCTGCCGCTGACCGTCCGGTTCATCCAGCTCGGCCTGTATGACACGCCTGTCGCGGTTGCCCTGGTGCACACGGCGCTGGCGCTGCCCTTCGCCACGCTGGTGACCTCGAGCCTGTTCCTGGGGATTCCCGCCGAAATCGAGGAGGCGGCCTGGATCATGGGCTGCACCCGCTTCGGCGCCTTCGTCCGGGTGGTGCTGCCGCTGGCGCTGCCGGGGCTGTCGGCGGCGGCGATCTTCGCCTTCGTCATCTCATGGAACGAAGTGTTCGCGGCGGCGGTGCTGACCGTGCGCGAGCGCACCCTGCCGGCGTTCCTGCTGACCATCCTCAGCGAGTCGCCGCTGTATTTCCGGTTCGCCGGCGGGCTGTTCCTGATCCTGCCGGCGCTGGCCTTCATCTTCGCCGTGCGCAAATACCTGTTCTCGCTGTGGGGAGTGGCCGCGAAGTGAGCGATATCCGGGTGACCGCCGTCCGCAAGGATTACGGCAGCATGCGCGTGCTCCACGACGTGTCGCTGGAGGTGCGCGACCAGGAGTTCGTGGTGCTGCTGGGCCCGTCCGGCTGCGGCAAGACCACGCTGCTCCGCATCATCGCCGGCCTGGACAGCCAGACCGCCGGCACCGTCGAGATCGGCGGCCGCGACGTCAGCCGGCTGCCGCCGCGGGCGCGGCGCCTGGCCATGGTGTTCCAGAACTATGCCGTGTTCCCGCACCTGACGGTCGGCCAGAACATCGGCTTCGGCCTGGCCATGAAGCGCCTGCCCAAGCCCGAGATCGACCGCCGGGTCGAGCGCGCCGCGACCCTGATGCACCTGGAGGCGCTGCTCGGCCGCTATCCGTCGCAGCTCTCGGGCGGCCAGCGCCAGCGCGTGGCGGTCGCCCGCGCCCTGGCGGTCGAGCCCGAGGTGCTGCTGATGGACGAGCCGCTGTCGAACCTGGACGCGCTGCTGCGCCTGGAGATGCGCGCCGAGCTCAAGGGCCTGCTGCAGCAGTCGCGCACCACCACGATCTACGTCACCCACGACCAGGTCGAGGCCATGAGCCTGGCCGACCGCATCGCCGTGATGCAGGGCGGCCGGCTGGTCCAGTACGACCGGCCGCTCGACGTCTACAGCCGGCCGGCGTCGCGCTTCGTCGGCGGCTTCATCGGCAATCCGCCCATGAACTTCCTGGAGGTCGAGCGCGCCGCGGACGGCCGGGCCGTGGTTGGCGGCTGCGCCCTGGCGGCGCCGTCCGGCGCGGTCGTGCTGGGCGTCCGGCCCGAGGACCTGAGCCTCGCCGACGCCGGCATCGCGGCCGTGGCCGCCCTGGTCGAGCCGCTGGGGCCGCACCTGCTGGTCACGGCCCGGGTCGGGACCCAGATGCTGCGCGTCACGCTGCCGCCCGACGCCCGCGTTGCCGCGGGCCAGACCCTCACCCTTGCGCCCAGTCCGGAGCGGATCCGCTGGCTGGACGCCCAGACCGGACAAGCCGTGGCATGACCTTGACCGACGACGCCCGCCGCATTCTCGAGACCAACGACCGCGGCGGCTACACCATCCCGACCGCGCGGCTCTATCCGTTCCAATGGAACTGGGATGCCGGTTTCTCGGCGCTGGGCTGGGCCCGCTTCGACGAACCGCGCGCCTGGACCGAGTTCGACCGCCTGTTCGCCGGGCAGTGGCCGGACGGGCTGGTCCCCCACATCATCTTCCACCAGCCCAGCGCCGACTATTTCCCCGGCCCGGACGTCTGGCGGACCGGCCATCGGCCGCCGACGTCGGGCATCACCCAGCCCCCGGTCGCGGCCTCGATGGTGCGGCGGCTGCTGGACGGGGCGCGCGACCGCGCCGCGGCCGAGGCGCGGGCGGCGGCGCTCTATCCGAAGCTGCTGGCCTGGCATCGCTGGTGGGCGTCGGCCCGCGACCCCGAGGGCACGGGTCTGGTGGCGATCCTGCATCCCTGGGAGTCGGGCATGGACAACAGCCCGGCCTGGGACGCGGCCCTGGCGCGGGTGCCGCCCACGGCCAATCCCGGCTACGTTCGCCGCGACACCGGCCATGTCGATGCCGGCCAGCGGCCGCAGCGCGCCGACTATGACCGCTTCATCGGCCTGGTCGAGAGCTACCGGCACGTCGGCTACCGGCCGGCCGAGATGTGGCGGGTCGCCGCCTTCAAGGTTGCCGACGTCGCGACCAACGCCATCCTGCTGCGCGCCACCCGCGACCTGGCGGCGCTGGCCCGCTGGTTCGGCAGCGCCGATGACGCGGCCGAGCTCGACCGGCGCGCCGCGGTGATGACGGCCGCGCTGCAGCGGCTGTGGAACCCCGAGCGGCGGATCTATCAGAGCCTGGACCTGATCGCCGGCACGCGCATCGACGTCGCGACCTCGGCCGGGTTCCTGCCGCTCTACGGCGGCGCGCCCCAGGCGGCGCAGACCGCTGTTCTCGCCGCCGAGCTGGCGGCGTGGGGGCAGGCGGCCCGCTTCCTGGTCCCGTCGGCGCCGCCCGGCCAGCCGGGCTTCGAGCCCCGGCGCTACTGGCGCGGCCCGGTCTGGGTGGTGGTCAACTGGATGATCGCCGAGGGCCTGGCCGACTACGGCCTGACGGCCCTGGCCGACCGGGTGCGCGACGACACGCGCCGGCTGATCGAGACGGCCGGCTTCGCCGAGTATTTCGACCCGCTGGACGGCGAAGGACTGGGCGGCGGCAGTTTCTCGTGGACCGCGGCGATCTATCTGGCGCTGGCGGTGGCGAGGGACTGATGACGATCGTCGGCACGCCCCATATGATGGACGGCGTCAGGAGTTGGTCGTGGCCGATCCGATAACAACCGAGCCGGTCGACAGCGAGGAACTGGAGCGGCGGGCGCTGGTCGAGGCGGTCGCGGCGGCGCGCGCCGACGACCGGCCAGGTGTGCCCCACGACGTTGTCCGGGCGGATATGCTGCGCGACATCGAACGGTTGCGCCGGACGCTCGCGCGAGACCGGTGAAGGTCGTCTGGCAGCCTGCCGCGTTGGCGGATCGGACTGCGATCGTCGCCTATCTCGAAGCGCGCAATCCCTTGGCGGCCATCGAGCTGCTGGAGTCATTGATCCTCGCCGGGGACAGCTTGGCACTATTCCCGCACCGAGGGCGGCCAGGCCGCGTGCCGGGAACGCGCGAGCTGGCCACCATCCGTCCATATCTCATTGTCTATGAGATGGACGATGCCGCAGAGACGGTAAAGATCCTCCGCGTCTGGCACGGTGCTCAGAATCGCGAGCGGTGATCGACCGCTCTGGACAGCGGCGATCTATCTGGCGCTGACGTGATCGGACGATGCCGCCGGGTCCGGCTGGGCTGATGCCTTCGCCTTCATGTAGCGGACGAAGGTCACGGCATCCGCGGCGACCAGCCGTCCGACCGCATGGGTCGAATAGACCGCGGCCATCACCGATCCGTTCGGATCGAGGATGAACGCGGCTGGCTGCAGGTGGCGCGGCGCCGGGTTCGTGAACGCGCCCGTCGCATCCCCGACCTCGTCGGGGTTCACCGCGACGCCGATCGGGAACGTCAGGCCGTGCTTGGCCTGCAAGGCGCTGGTCGTCGCCGCGTCGTCGACCGAGAGCGCCACGACCTTCACGCCCAGCCGGCCCAGCTCGTCCTGGGTCGCCTGGTAGTCGGCCAGCTGGGCGTTGCACAGCGGGCACCAGGCGCCGCGGTAGATCAGGACCACGGCATGGGAGCCGCGGAGATCGTCGGGCAGCACGATCCTGCCGCCGCCGGCGGCGGCAACGGTCAGCGCCGGAAACGGATCGCCGTTCTGCAGCATGGGCATTCGATGGCTCCATCAAGGATTGGATTGCGCCGGGCGCGGCTTGGCACGGGGCGGGTACAGCGCAACGCGCCGGTACCCTGCCAGGATCGGCCGGACCAACCATTCCGGTTCTTGCGCTGACAGCCGAGAGCAAGGATCGGAATGTCTCGAGCAGGCCTCGAGGCTATGGATTTTTGGGCCGATGCCTTCGGCCGCTACTGTTTATTCAGGAGACAATCCATGCGCTTCGCAGTGGCGATGATGGCCGCTTGCGCCATCGGCGGTGCCCCCGCCCACGCCGAAATGACCGTCGCGTCCAAGGACCTGGCAGCGGGCAAGCCGATGGCCATCGAACAGGTGTTCGATCGGTTCGGATGCCACGGCGGCAACATCTCGCCGGAGCTGGCCTGGTCGGGGGCGCCCCAAGGCACCAAGAGCTTCGCGATCCTGGCGTTCGATCCCGACGCGCCGACCGGCTCGGGCTGGTGGCATTGGGTCGTCTTCAATCTTCCTATCACGGCGACGCGGGTCGCCACCGACGCTAGCCGCACCGGCGCGCTGCCCCAGGGCGCCATACAAAGCCGCTCTGATTTCGGCATCGCGGCTTATGGCGGCGCCTGTCCGCCGGCCGGCCATGGCGTCCACCGCTATCAGTTCACCGTCTATGCCTTGTCCGTCGCCGATCTGACGGCCGGCGACTTCCCGCTCGACGCCAACGCACCCGCGGCCATGGTCAGCTTCGTCGTCCACGCTTATGCGCTCGACCACGCCACCATCGAAGTGACGTACCGGCGCTGATCGGGCCGGGCACGGTGCACGGTGCAGCGCGGTGGCGCCGCCGATCACGCCCGGTGGCCGAACCTTGTTTTGTATGACAATCGCGATCAAATGCGCACAACGGCTGCGGCGGAGTCGATCATGGCTGCACGGAGTGAGGCTTCGAAACCCGACAAGCACGTCTCGACGCGGAGCAAAATGAAGACTGCGCCCGTCCCACGGGCTGTCGGGATCACGAGTGCCGCCGTCGCGATGGAGGAAGCGCGTCGCGCCGGCCTGCTGGACGGCGATAGGACCGAGCATGTGAGCTTTCGGGCGCCCAAGGCGATGATCGAGGCAGCCAAGCGAGAAAGCGGTGCAACCAAGCCGACCGAGCTTGGTCTTCTTGCGCTGGCGAGGCTCGCCCAGTCCGATCCGACGGCGAAGTTCCTGAAGGCGACGCGCGGCAAGCTGGGAGCCGACCACCAGCTTGACGATTGATCTTCTGGCGGCGCTTCGCCGAACCAAACCTGAAAAGCAGGTCGCGCGGCTCCCGACCCAGTTGGTCGGTAGCACGTCTTCTCGAATTCAACCTTTTTAGGCGTTCTGTCCAGTTTCGCCGCAGGTGCGAAACAGCTCGATCATTTCTTCACGAGTTCGCCGTCGTGTCGGCACCCTGCTCCTACTGCCGCTGATGGCGTGTGATCTCAAATCGCGATCCTGGTTTCGATAACATCATAGTCAGCGTGCACGCCTCCATCAGCAGTGTTGAGAAGCCCTGCCGCTGTGAGCGCCTGGACGTCCGCATGGACATTGCTGTAGTCGCGTCCCAGCGCCTTCGCTAGCGCTCGCACGCTGCTCACCTTGTGCCGGCGGACATAGTGCAATAGTTCCATCCGCTTACCTGTCATGACGCGGGCGAGAGCATCCCAACTCTCGAACGCGAGATGGCGCTCATGAAAGGTTTCTCCGCGTTCAGCTCGGTGCCAAGCATTCACGAACCGTCGTGACGCTTCTTCCTCCGTCGCGCCGCCGACCGTGATCTTCACAGCGCTCATTTGCCACCTCGCAGGGTCCGTACGTCGGACCAGAAATCGGTCACTAGCTGCTCGACGCTGGTGAACGCATAGGCGGTCTCCACGCCCTGAAAATGCCGATGATCGCCTTTGCCACGTTCGTTATCGTACCCCACCTCGCGAACGCCCGGACGACCGTAGAACAGCGAATACTTCAATCCATGGACGGACGGTGGCACCGGCGCCGGAACGCGCCATAGCACCATCTCCACGATCGCACCGCCGTCGTAATCGATGCGCTGGTGGAAGAGCAGTTCGGCCTTCATTTCAGCGGCCAATAATGGTCTGAATTACCATATGGTGTCAATGGCCATATTGGATGAGGTCACGCGAGCGTTCTCTGTCGCATCGGCCCTTCCTCATTCCGTCGACCCGTTTGCGATGTAGATGACCAGGCGCAGGTCGGGGAAGGCTTCCGGCACCAGGGTCGAGTGTCGGAACAAGCGCAGCCCGTGTGCCGGTGACCGATAGGCGGTGACGCCTTCGCCGATGTCGCTCACCGCATGCTCGGCCCACATCCGGCGGAAGTCGTCGCTGGTCTCGAGCAGCTCGCGGACGAGCGACGCGAACGCCTCGTCGCCGGCGGCCTGGCCGTAGGCCATCCGGAACTTCGCCAGCACGGCCCGGGCGTCGGCTTCCCAGTTTGGCATCGTGTGCCGGAACCGGGACTGCTGGAACAGTCGCCGGACGATGTTGCGCCGGTCCGCCGGGACGGCCGCGAAATCGCCGAACATTCGGGTGTTGGCGTCGTTCCAGGCGACCACGTCGAACCGGTCGTTGCGCGCGAAGGCCGGGCTGGCGATCGCGTCGAGGATCGCCTGGAGCCCGTCCGGCGCGGCGGTCCGGGCGGCCGGCACCGAGAGCGGCGGCGGCCGATGCTGGGCCAGGGCGAAGAGATGGGCGCGCTCGGCCGCGCTCAGCCTGAGGCCGCGGGCCAGGTTCTCCAGGAACGGCGTCGAGACCTGGATGTCGCGGCCCTGCTCGAACCACGTGTACCAGGTCAGCCCGACACCGGCGAGCACGGCCACGTCCTCGCGCCGGAGGCCACGGCTGCGCCGGCCGGCGGCGGCGGGCAGCCCGACCTCGGCCGGCGACAGGCGGGCGCGCCGGGTCTTCAGGAATTCGGACAGCTCGTCGCGATGTCGGGTCATAAGGCTGGTAGTCCCGGTACCAGCACTGTTTACCGGCTTGTCCGCCTGCCCGGCCAGCCCGACCCTGCACCGATGCTGATCCTCCCGGTGCTCTGGACGGGCTTCTTCGTCATCAATTTCAACGTGGCCATGATGAGCCCGCTGCTGCCCTTCGTGCAGCGCGACATCGGCCTGTCGACAGCCGCGGCCGGGATGATTTTGGCCGTGTTTCCGGTCGCCGCCCTGGTGGCCAACCTGGTGCTGGGGCCGCTGATCGACCGTCACGGCCGCAAGCGCTTCATCGTCGCCGGGGCAGCCCTGAGCGCGGCGGTGCTGCTGCTCACGTCGCAGGCCGGCAGCGCGGTCGGGATCGCGCTCGGGCGGGCCGCCATCGGCCTGGCCATGCCGATGGTCGGCGCTTCGGTGTTCGCCGCCATCGCCGACTATGTGGCGCCGGCGGACCGGCCGCGGGTCTCGGGCATCGTCACCTCGGCGGCGCCGGTTGCGTTCCTGTGCTCGATGTCCCTGGGCGTCGTGCTGGGCGGGCTGTTGGCCTGGCAGCTGCCGCTGCTGCTGCTGGCGGCGACCTGCGCGGTGCTGGCGCTGGCCGGGCTGACGCTGCCGGCGACCGATCCGGCGGCGCGCGCGACGGCGCCGGTCACGCTCGCGACCTACCGCCAGCGGCTGTCGGCGCTGTCCCCGGCCGGCGGCGCCCGCTGGCTGTTCGGGGCCTATATCTGCTGGTCGGCGGGCCTCTATGTCGTGCTCGGACTTTATCCGAGCTGGCTGGTCCAGCACGGGATGGCCGGCGCCGGCGCGCCGGCGATCGGCGGCATGCTGTTCGTCGGCGAGCTCGGCGGCCTGTCGGGCGCCCTGCTGTCGGCGGCGATGGCCCGGCGCTTCGGGCACCCTCTGGCCGCCTGCGCCGCGGCCTGCCTCGGCCTCGCCGTTCTCGTCGTGATGTTGCCGCTGGGGCGCGGCGTGCCCGTCGCCCAGGCGGTGGCCTATGCGCTGTTCGCGGGTGGGCGCGACCTCAGCCTGGCGCTGATCCTGAGCGGTGCCATGCTGGTGGTGCCGGCGGCGCGGCGGGGCAGCGTCAACGCCACGCTGAACGCCCTCTACCTGACCGGCGCGACGGGCGGTGGCATGGCCTCCGCCTGGCTCTACGCCCTGCGGCCCGACTTCGCGGCCAACGCAGCGGCCGCTGCCGCGCTCTTCGCCGCCGCCGCCCTGATGCTACGGAGCCTGGTCCGGAGCTACCGTCCCGCCCACTGCTCGCAATAGGCGGTCGGTTTGGTCGCGCGCAGGCTGTCCTCGCGGCCGGCCGGGCGCGGGATCACCGCGGTGCAGAGGCCGCGGCCGCGGTCCTGGCACCATTTGCGGGCAGAGGGATTGGGCACGGTCTGGGGCGTCATGGCAGCCGGCGCGATCCAACGCCGGCAGCCCTGGCAGCAACGGCCGCCCGGGCCGTCGCCCTTGGGCCCCGGGTCCGCCACCTCGACCGTCAGCCAGTCGCGCAATTGCGAGAAGATCCCCACGGGGTGGGGACTTTAGATCACGCGTCGAGCGTGCACCAGACCGGGGTGTGGTCGGAGGCGCGGTCCCAGCCGCGCGGGCCCTTGTCGATGCCGCTGGCGCTGAGCCGGTCGGCGGCCTGGGGCGACAGCAGCAGGTGGTCGATGCGCAGGCCCTCGTCGCGTTGCCAGCGGCCGGCCTGGTAGTCCCAGAAGGAATAGCGGTGCGGGTCGGGATTGAGCGCGCGGTAGGCGTCGGTATAGCCCTGGTTGACCAGGGCGCGGAACTTGCGCCGGCTGTCCAGCCGGCACAGCGCGTCCTCGCGCCAGCCGATCGGGTCGTACACGTCGTCGTCGGTCGGGCAGATATTGTAGTCGCCGCCCAGCACCACCGGCTGCTCCAGCGCCATCAGGTCGCGGGCGTGGGCGACCAGCCGGTCCATCCAGGCCAGTTTGTAGGGATATTTCTCGGTCTCGACGGGATTGCCGTTGGGCAGGTACAGCGAGGCGATGCGGACGCCGTCGATGTCGGCCTCCAGGTAGCGTGCCTGCTCGTCGCCGGAGTCGGGCGCGCCGGGCAGGCAGCGCTCGGTCACCGCCATCGGCTTCAGGCTGAGCACCGCCACGCCGTTGTAGCTTTTCTGGCCGACCAGCTCGATCTGGTAGCCGAGCGCCGCGATCTCCAGGCGCGGAAAGTCGGCGTCCAGGCACTTGATCTCCTGGAGCAGCACGACGTCGGGCCGCTCGATCTCGAGCCAGCGCACCACCAGCGGCAGCCGCGCCTTGACCGAGTTGACGTTCCAGGTGGCGATCCGCAAAGGCCTAGACCGAGAACGAGTTGCCGCAGCCGCAGCTGGACTTGGCGTTGGGGTTGCGAACCTGGAACGAGGCGCCGATCAGGTCCTCGACGAAATCGACCTCGGATCCCGCCAGCAGCTCCAGCGACGTCTCGTCGATGACCAGGCCGGCCGGGCCTGTCGTGAACACCTGGTCGTCGTCGTTGACTTGGTCGTCGAAGGCGAACCCGTACTGGAAGCCCGAGCAGCCGCCGCCCGACACCGTGATCCGGAGCCGCGCGTTGGGCTGATTCTCCTGCTGCGCCAGGACGGCCACCCGGGCCGCGGCGCGCTCGCTGAGCTGGACCGTCCGGGCCGGGGCGTCCATCACGTCGCTCATCCGTCAACTCCTGTGCTGTGCCATCATCCGACATGGCGCCGGTAGTATGTAGGAACGCGGGTGGGCCCGGTCAAACCGTCGCCCGCCATTGCCCGGTGCCGGCCGACCCGATAGGGTGCGCGCCAGCCAGAAAGCACGAGCCGTATGAAAAACCCGAATATCTTCAAGCAGTTTTTAGCGTCCGTTCAAGCCTCCGTGCAAGACTTGGTTGCGGCCGGACAGCTTCCCGCCGGGCTGGACACCGCGCGCGTCGCCGTCGAGCCGCCGCGCGACCCGGCCCATGGCGACCTGGCGACCAATGCCGCCATGGTGCTGGCCAAGCCCGCCGGTCAGAAGCCGCGCGACCTGGCGGCGCTGATCGCCGACCGCCTGGCCGCGCGCGCCGACCTGCCGGTCGTATCAAGCTCGATCGACGGGCCGGGCTTCATCAATGTGCGGCTGGACCCCAGCGCCTGGATCGCCGAGCTGCGCGCCGCCATCCGCCTGGGCGGCCGCTACGGCGACTCGGATGTCGGCGGCGGCCGGCCGATCAATGTCGAATATGTCTCGGCCAACCCGACCGGCCCCATGCATATCGGCCATGCCCGCGGCGCCGTGGTCGGCGACGTGCTGGCGTCGCTCCTGGCCAAGGCCGGCTACGCGGTCACGCGCGAGTACTACATCAACGACGCCGGCGCGCAGGTCGACGTGCTCGCGCGCTCCGCCTATCTGCGCTACCGCGAGGCGCTGGGCCAGGACATCGGCACGATTCCCGAAGGGCTCTATCCGGGCGACTATCTGAAGCCGGTCGGCCGGCGGCTCGCCGAGACCCACGGCGACAAGCTGCTGGCGATGCCCGAGGCCGAGTGGCTGCCGCTGGTCCGGCAGACCGCGATCGACGCCATGATGGCGATGATTCGCGACGACCTGGCGGCGCTGGGCGTCCATCACGACGTGTTCACGTCCGAGCGGGCGCTGGTCGAGGCCAATCTGGTCGAGACCGTGCTGGCCGAGCTCGACCGGCGCGGCCTGATCTATGTCGGGACCCTGGAGCCGCCCAAGGGCAAGCTGCCCGAGGACTGGGAACCGCGGCCGCAGACCCTGTTCCGTTCGACCCTGTTCGGCGACGACGTCGACCGGCCGCTGAAGAAGTCGGACGGCAGCTGGACCTATTTCGCCAACGACATCGCCTGCCATGCCGACAAGCTCCGGCGCACCGGCCCCGACCTGATCGACGTGCTGGGCGCCGACCATGGCGGCTATGTCAAGCGCATGCAGGCGGCGGTCAAGGCGCTGGCCGACGGCCGGCTGGACGTGCGCCTGTGCCAGATGGTCAACCTGCTGGACAAGGGCCAGCCGGTGAAGATGTCGAAGCGCTCCGGCACCTTCGTGACCTTGCGCGAAGTGGTCGACGAGGTCGGCCGCGGCGTCGTGCGCTTCATGATGCTGACCCGCAAGAACGACGCGACCCTGGATTTCGACCTGGCCGTGGTGGTCGAGCAGAGCAAGGACAACCCGGTCTTCTACGTCCAGTACGCGCACGCCCGCGCTGCCTCCGTGCTGCGCCACGCCCAGGCGGAGCATCCGGATTTTGATCTAAGTGTAGTAGGGCTGTCCGAAGCCAACCTCAACTTGTTGACGGATGAGGCCGAGATTGCTTTGATGAGGCAATTGGCGCAGTGGCCGCGGACCATCGAGGCCGCGGCCGAGGCCCGCGAGCCCCACCGCGTGGCGTTGTTCGTGAGCGAGGTGGCGGCCGGCTTCCATGCGCTGTGGAACAAGGGCAGCAGCGATGCCGCCCTGCGATTCGTGGTGACGGGCCGGCCGGACCTCAGCCGCGCCCGGCTGGCCTTGGTACAGGGCGTGAAGAGCGTCATCGCCTCCGGCCTCGGCGTCATCGGGGTCGAACCGGTGGAGGAGCTGCGTTGATGTCGTCCCAGGAGTTCGATCCGCGCGACCTCGAGCCGGCGCTGCCGCGGCCCCCGCGCGCGGCGCGGATGCGGGTCGCCCCGGTGCTGATCGCTTGCGTGGCGCTCGCCGGGTCGGCCGGCGTGATCTGGTACGCCTACGACCAGGGCCGCAGCGGCGGGGCGCCGCTGGTCGTGCGCGCCGACACCAGTCCGATCAAGGTCAAGCCCGACCAGCCCGGTGGCATGCAGGTGCCGCACCAGGATGACCTGGTGCTCAACGCCCTGCCCAACGGCCATAGCGAGCCGCCGCCGGTGGAGCGGGTGCTGCCGCAGCCCGAGGCGCCGTTGCCGCGGCCGGCGCCGGTTGGGTCCCAGGCACCGGCGGTGTTGCCGCCGGTCGTGGCGCCGACCGCGAACACCAGCGAGACGGCGCCGACCCTGTTGCCGCCGCCGATCGCAGCGCCGCGTCAGGCGGCACCGCCGGCGCCGTCGCAGCGCGCCGTGGTGACGCCGCTGGCACCGGCGGCCGCCCCCAGGGTGCCCGTTCAGACCGGCCCGCTCTCGCCGCCGCCCGCGGCGGCCCACCCGCAAGTGGCGCAG
>CAZEFK010000079.1:0-30320 GCA_964511405.1 uncultured Comamonadaceae bacterium
TGCACCGAATCACAACATATTGATCCGATTCAAGACCTTTTGGGATCGGCTCTCATCCCGCGCAGGTGCACTTGTTTCGGGACGTTGCCGTCGAAATGGAACCGCTCCAGGTTGGCGGTGAGCTGCTTGAGGTCGCATTACCTGGGATCGCGAAAGCACATCTCGTCGAGCCGCCAATGGAATCTCCTCCCTCGAATTTTGTCGAGGCGCATGCCAACGCGGCGCAGCGGAAGGCGAACAGTCTCGTTTGGCATGAATTTTATCAGCGGCCGCGTCAGGTCGTGACGGTCCCCGCTCGTGTTGACGACGAGATATTCTGGCGCAAGATAAGCGAGCTCGCGGGCCTGGTTGGCCCCGAGCCGCTCCTGATGATTTCCCTTCAGGCCGAGGTCGGCACCCTTCGTCGTTTCCTCTTCAGCGCGCCTGGAGACAGGCCGAGCCTGAAGGTTGAGCTAAAGGCGCGAGCGAACCATAACGGCGTTTATGTGGCGACAGTCGAAAATATTGACGTATACGGGGCCAACTGCTCGCCAGGCACCTCGTGGCTGTTCTCAGCAAAAGCTTTGCGATCGGTGCGCTACGCCTCGATCGATGAAGAGGGACGCTTCGTTACGCTCAAGTTCGAGTTAGGAGAAGGCCTAAAAGGCACTCTTCGGGCGTGCTTTAGCCGGAGTGCCGTTTGGGCCGGAACACCTACTTTCGAGGTTCGTTTGGCGGATCCGGATAAGGTTTAGTCGAGAAAATCCGGCACTTCGGTTCAGCTCACGGATTTACGCGGCCTGCCTCCCCTGGCGCCATTCCGTCGGGCGGCGTCGGCCTTCATCGGCGATGTCGCGCTGCCCGCTCGGGCGGCCCGCAGCCGGTCCATATAGGCCTTCGTGCCGAACAGGCCAGCCAGCAAGCCAGGAAGGCTAAGGTCGACGTCGAGGCTCTCCCAGTGCAGCCCATAGCCGGCACCCAGGATCTCGACCTCGGCGAGATCGGCATCGCTCGCATCGGCGAGGCCCTCTGCGAGCCGAGCTGGGAAGGCGAAGCTGCAGTCATTGTCGAGTTCGACCAGCACGCGGCCGCTTCCGGCATCGTAGCGGGCCGTCATCGCCCGAGGCTCGGTCGCTGCGGACAGCTGGCCGCGCCGCTCGGCTTCCTCAAGCATACGATCAAGATCGTCGGCCATGGATTGCCTCCCACGCTTCCAGCAGCCTCGCCCGCCGCATCCGGGCCTCCAGGAGCAGGCGGCGGAGGTTCGTCCGGGCGATGCCGTGGGCCCAGTCGACTGTCACATCCCCGCCGGCCGCCAGCTCGATCTTCGCCTCGCCGCCTTGCCCGAACACATGGACGTGGGGTGGCGCATGGTCGTTGACGAAAATGACGAACCGGAAGCCGAACGCTCGATGCACGGTGACCATAGGTAGAGATAACCCATTATCGATGGGTTATCAACGGTGGTCCCCCGATTGCCGGTCCTCTGTCGACTTGGTTTTGGTTTCAGTGCCTGCTGTCGAAAGCGTGTAGGCTCGTGGTCGATCGGGGAGGATCGCCATGGGCCCGTTCGACCTCAGCGGCAAGACGGCGCTGGTCACCGGCGCCAGCCAGGGGCTGGGCGCGCACTTCGCGCGCACCCTGGCCGCCGCCGGGGCGCGGGTGGTGCTGGGCGCCCGGCAGGCGGCGAAGCTGGCCGAGGTGGCGGCGGCGGTGGGCGGCGTGCCGGTCGCCCTCGACGTGCGCGACCCCGGCAGCATCGAGGCGGCGCTTGAGGCCGCCGGCCCGGTCGACATCCTGATCAACAATGCCGGGGTGACTGCTCCGGGCCCGGCGCTGCAGACCACGCCAGAGGCCTGGGACCGGGTGCTCGGCACCAACCTCACCGGCGCCTTCGCCGTGGCTCAGGCGGTGGCGCGCCGCATGGTGGCCGCCGGCCGCGGCGGCAGCGTCGTCAACATCGCCTCGATCCTGGGACTGCGGGTGGCCGGCCAGGTCGCGGCCTATGCCGCCGCCAAGGCCGGCCTGATCCAGCTGACCCAGGCGCTGGCGCTGGAATGGGCGCGCCACGGCGTCCGGGTCAACGCCCTGGCGCCGGGCTATATCGAGACCGACCTCAACCGCGCGTTCTTCGCCACCGAGGCCGGGCAGGCGATGATCCGGCGCATCCCGCAGCGCCGGCTGGGCCGTCCGGACGACCTGGACGGCCCGCTGCTGCTGCTGGCGTCCGATGCCGGACGCTATATGACGGGGGCGGTGATCGCGGTCGATGGCGGCCACCTGGTCAGCAGCTTGTAGCGAGGCGCTTCCATGGACTTCACCCTGAGCCCCGAGATCGAGGCGGCGCGGGTCCGCATCCGCGCCTTCGTCGAAACCGAGGTCCTGCCGGCCGAGGACGACCCCGCGGCCTGGGACGCGCACGAGAACATTGCCGAACCGGCGCTGCAGCGGCTACGCGAAAAAGCCAAGGCAGCCGGCCTGTGGGCGCCGCAGATGCCGGCCGAGCGCGGCGGCATGGGGCTGGGGCTGGTCGGCATGGCCGCCTGCTACGAAGAGATGAACCGGTCGGTGTTCGGGCCCGTCGTGTTCAACGCCGCCGCCCCCGACGACGGCAACATGATGGTGCTGGAAAAGGTCGCGACGCCGGCGCAGAAGGCGCGGTGGCTGCAGCCGATCGTCGACGGCCGCGTGCGCTCGGCCTTCGCCATGACCGAGCCGGCACCCGGTGCTGGGTCCGATCCATCGGCCATGCTCACCCGCGCCGAGCGCCGCGGCGACCGCTGGGTCGTCCAGGGCCGCAAATGGTTCATCACCGGCGCCGGCGTGGCCCAGCATTTCATCCTGATCGCCCGCACCTCGGACGACCCGCGCAAGGGCCTGACCGCCTTCCTGTTCGACCGCGACCAGCCGGGGTGGGAGCTGGTCCGCCGCATCCCGATCATGGGCCCCGAGGAGCATGGCGGCCATTGCGAGCTGGCCTTCGACGGCCTGGAGATCCCCGACGAGAACCGCCTGATGGGCGTCGGCGACGGCCTGAAGCTGACCCAGATCCGCCTCGGCCCGGCGCGGCTGACCCACTGCATGCGCTGGCTGGGCCTGGCCAAGCGGGCGCTGGAGATCGCATCGGGTTACGTGTGTGCGCGCGACAGCTTCGGCGCCAAGCTGGCCGAGCACGAGGGCGTGCAGTGGCTGCTGGGCGAAGCCGCGATGGCGATCCAGACCGGCCGCCTGCTGACCATGCATGCCGCCTGGCGGCTGGCTCAGGGCGATTTCGCGCGCTCGGAGGTGTCGATGGCCAAGGTCGCGGTCGCCGACACCCTGCACAAGGCGGTCGACACAGCGATCCAGCTGTGCGGTGCCCGCGGTTATTCCCGCGACACCCGGCTGGAATGGATCTATCGCTATGCCCGCCAGGCGCGGCTGGTCGATGGCGCCTCGGAGGTCCACAAGATGGTGCTGTCCCGGGCCTATCTCGATGGCGGCCTCGATTTCTGGCGGTGGGGGGCGTGAATGGACGAGGGCGCGCGGCTGCGCCTGGGCGACTGGCTGGCGCCGGCGCTGGAGGCCGACCGGGTCGCGGTCGATGCCGTGGCCCGGCTCGGTGGCGGCGCGATCCAGCAGACCTGGCTGGTCGAGCTGGGCGTCGAGGGCGGGCCCAGCGAGGGCGCCCTGGCCGTGGTGCTGCGCACCGACGCCCCGTCGGGCGTCGCCTTCAGCCTGAGCCGTGCCCAGGAGTTCCAGGTGCTGCAGGCCGCGTTCGCGGCCGGCGTCACGGTGCCCGAGCCCTTGGCCCTGTGCACCGACGCCGCCGTGATCGGCCGGCCCTTCGCGATCCTGGCCAAGGCCGAGGGCACCGTCGACCCGCGTCGCCTGGTCCGTGACGACGGCCTGGTGCCGGACCGTGAGGCCCTGGGCCGGGCGATCGGGCGCGAGCTGGCGCTGATCCACCGCATCCGGCCCCAGCCGGGCCGGCTGGACACCCTGCCGCCGCCGCCCGCGGGCCATCCCGCGGCCGCGCGCATCGCCGAGCTGCGCGACCATCTGGACCGGCTGCCCGATCCCCAGCCGGCCCTGGACTGGGGCCTGCGCCGGCTGGAACGCCTGTTGCCGGCGCCGGCCGCGGTGGTGCTGCGCCACGGCGACTTCCGCACCGGCAACATCATGGTCGAGCGCAACCGGGTGACCGCCGTGCTCGATTGGGAGTTCGCCGGCTGGGGCGACCCGCATGAGGATCTGGGCTGGTTCTGCGCCCGCTGCTGGCGCTTCGGCGCCGATCGGCGCGAAGGCGGCGGCCTGACCAGCCGCGACGCCGTCTATCGCGGCTACGAGACCGCCGCCGGCGTCGCGATCGATCTGGCCGCGGTGCCCTGGTGGGAAGTGCTGGCGACCATCCGCTGGGCGATTATCGCCTTGCAGCAGGGGTTGCGTCACCGCGCCGAGGCCGACCCGGCGCTGGAACCGGCGCTGACCGGCCGCCTGGCGCCGCAGCTGGCCTGGGACATGCTGGACCAGCTCGACCGCCTGGGCGGCCGAGGGTAGAGTCGGCCATAGACAGGAGACCGGATGCACGATCAGCCGGACGGACCGACGCTGCTGCGCATCGCCCGCGCCACGCTGCTGGATAGCGTGCTGCCGGCCTTGTCGGGGGAGCGGCGCTATGCCGGGCTGATGGTCGCCCAGGCCATGGCGATCGCGCTGCGCGAGCTGGACGACACCGGCGACGCCGCCGGTATCGAGCGCGCCCAGCTGGCCGCCCGCTATCCCGACATGCCGGACGATGCCGATCTGGCGGCCTTGCGCCGGCGGCTGGTCGCCGACATCCGCGCCGGCACCGCCGACGACGATGCCGAGGTCACGGCCCTGATCCGGGCGCAGGTGCGCGGCCGCCTGGCGCTGACCCGGCCGGAGCTGCTGCAGGGGCCGGAATAACGGTCGCCCCCGGATCGTCGGCCCCAAGTCCCCCGTTATGCCTTAGGTCCTGCTTCGGAAGGATTTCCATGCGCGAACCGCTCACGCGATTTCCCAAGCGGCCGACCGGGCCTGCCGAGCTGCGCCGGACGCTGGCCGAATGCCAGGCGATGCTGGCCAACCCGCGGCTGTCCCCGGAAATGCGCCAGGCGCTGGTCGACCGTGTCGGCCAGCTCCGCGCCGACCTCGAGGCCGACGCCCAGCGCCGGGCGCGCAAGGCGGCCGAGGCGCCGCCGCCACGCCCGGGCCGTCGCCGCGACCGCACGCCGTCCGTCGGTTAGTCGCCTCGATCAGTTGACCAGGGGGCAATGGCCCTCGGCCATCGGCCGGTAGGCCTGATCGGGCGGGATCGTGGCTACCAGCTTCAGGTAGTCCCAGCCGCCGCGACTCTCGGCCGGGGCCTTGACCTGCATCAGATAGACCGGATGCAGGGCGCGGCCGTCGGGCCGCACCGTGCCGGGGCCGAACAGCGGGTCGTCGCTGGGCATCGCCTTCATCTGGTCGACCACCGCCTTGCCGTCGCCGGCGCTGCCGACCTTGGCCACGGCCTTCAGGTAGTGCAGGACCGCGGCATAGACCCCGGCCTGCATGTCGTTGGGCATGTTGTGGTGCGGCTCGCGCTCGGCATAGCGCTTGGCGAAGGCGCGGGTAGCGTCGGTGATGTCCCAATAGAACGGCGTCACCACCAGCAGGCCCTCGGTCGCGGCCAGGCCCAGGCCCTGCATCTGGTTGATGTTGATCACCGGGCCGACGACGGTCATCGACTTGGTCAGGCCGAATTCGGCCGCTTGCTTGATCGCGTTCGAGGTGTCGCCGCCGGCGTTGGTCAGCGCCAGCACGTCGGCGCCCGAGGCCTGGGCCTGCAGCAGATAGGTCGAGAAGTCGGCGGTGCCGAGCGGATGCAGGGCATGGCCGACGACCGTGCCGCCTGATTTGGTGACGGCGTCGGCGGTGCTGCTCTCCAGGTCGTGGCCGAAGGCATAGTCGGCGGTGATGAAGAACCACTTCTTGCCGCCGCGCGCGACGGCGGCGCGGCCCAGGCTGTGGCCGACCGACCAGGTGTCGTAGGTCCAGTGCACGGTGTTGGGCGAGCATTTGGCGCCGGTCAGGTCGGAAGTGCCGGCGCCCGACCCGACGAACACCTTGTTGCGCTGGCGCGCGAGGTCCGCGACCGCCAGCGCCACGGCCGAGTTGGGCACGTCGAAGACGGCGTCGACGCCGTCCAGGTCGAACCAGCGGCGGGTAATGGCGGCGCCGATGTCGGGCTTGTTCTCGTGGTCGGCGAACACGACCTCGATTTTCTTGCCCGCGACCGTGCCGCCGAAATCCTCGGCCGCCAACTGAGCCGCGACCACCGAGCCGCGGCCCTGGAAGTCGGCGTAGACGCCGGACATGTCGTTGAGCACTCCGATCTTGACGGTGCCGTCGGCCGCGGTGGCGGCAGTGACACCGGCCAGCAGGGGGGCCAGCAGGGCGGACAGCGCGGCGATGCAGGTCTTCATCATGCGGCGAGCGCCTCCCAACGCTCTTGGTTTGTCCCTAGGATGCGCGGCCATGACCGATGGACGCGTGTGACCCCGTGACTGAGTCCGAGCCCGACGCCAACCCGCCCGCCGACGCGGACATCGACCTCGGGCGCCTGCCCGAGCTGGTCGGCTATGTGCTGCGTCGCGCCCAGCTGGCCGTGTTCACCGATTTCCACCGCAACTTCGCGGACATGGACATCCGGCCGACCCAATTCGGCGTGCTGGAGCTGGTCCAGCGCAACCCGGGTCTGCGCCCCTCGCAGCTCAGCGCGGCACTCGGCATCAAGCGCACCAACCTGGTGGTGCTGCTGGACGCGCTGGAGGACCGCGGCCTGCTCCGGCGCGAGCGGGCCTCCGGCGACCGGCGCGCCACGGCGTTGGTCCTGACCCCGGCCGGCAGCCGCCTGCTCGCCCGGCTGTGGGCGGCCAATGACCACCACGAGGCCAACCTGACTGCGCGCCTGGGTGAGGACGGTCGGCGCCAGCTCCTGGCGCTGCTGGAGCGGCTGATGGATTTGTAGAGGTGCGACGCGCACCGATGTCCTACCGCGGCCCGAAGCACGCCGTCACCGCGGGCGGGATCGCCTTGGCCTTGATGGCGTCGGGCCGGTCGGGATCGCGGCCGGTCCACACCCGCGTCTCGGTGCAGTCGACCGCAAGGCGCCCGTCGCGGCAGAGGCGATGGAGGATGTCGAAGCTGCTGCGCCGGAACTGGGTGACGGCGCTTTCGATCACCACCGCGTCGCCGAACCGGCAGGGAGCGTGAAACACGGCGCGGGTGTCGACCATCGGCGTGCCGATGATGTCGTAGGTGGCCAGCAGGTCGCGCTTCAACAGGCCGGTTGCGGCCGTGAACAGGGCGTGGGTCGCGGCATCGAACATCGCGAAATAACGCGGATAGAACACGATGCCGGCGGGATCGCAGTCGCCCCACTCGACGGTGAGCGTGCGCACGTGGGTGAAGGTCGGCTCGGCGTCGGCCATCAGCGGGCTCCCTCGACCAGCAGCGCGATGCCCTGGCCGCCGCCGATGCAGGCCGAGGCGATGCCCCAGCGCCCGCCCGAGCGCTGGAGTTCGCGCGCCACCGTCACGGCCAGCCGGACGCCGGTTGCGCCCAGCGGATGGCCGATGGCGATGGCGCCGCCATTGACGTTGAGCCGGTCCTCGTCCAGCTCCAGCGCGCGGGCGCAGGCCAGCACCTGGGCGCCGAACGCCTCGTTGATCTCGACCCGGTCGATGTCGGCCAGGGTCAGGCCGGCGCGGTCGAGCACGGCGCGGATCGCCGGCACCGGTCCGATGCCCATGATCTCGGGCCGGCAGCCGACCGCAGCCCCGGCGACCAGCCGCGCCAGGGGCGCCACCCCCTGCGCCCGGGCGTAGTGGCCGGAGCACACCAGGGCGGCGGCGGCGCCGTCGACGACGCCCGAGCTGTTGCCGCCGGTCTGGACGCCGCCGAAGGCCGGTTTCAGCGTTGCCAGCACCGACTCGGGCGAGGGCCGGACATGGCTGTCGGCGGCCACGGCGCCGGCGCCGCGCGGCAGCCGGATGCCGCGCGTGCTGTAGCCGTCGAGGACGAAGTCCTCGGTCGTCACGGCCACGATCTCGTCATCGAAGAAGCCCGACGCGCGCGCCGCCAGGGCGCGGTCGAAGCTGCGCGCGGCGAAGGCGTCGACCTGGGCACGGGTCAGGCCGTACGCGCGTGCCAGGTTTTCCGCGGTGCCGCCCATGGTCACGCCGGGCGCCGGGTCGAGCAGCGCCTCCCACAGGAAGTCCTTGAACTCGACCTGGCCCATGCGGAAGCCGCCGCGATGGGTGTAGGCGGCCACGGGATTGCGGCTCATGGACTCGGTGCCGACGCACAGCGCCAGATCGAGGCCGCGATGGGCGATGCCGTCGGCGGCCTGCATCAGCACTTCGATGCCGGTGCCGCACACCCGCTGCACCAGATGCGCCGGCACCTCGATCGGCACGCCGGCATAGAGGCCGACATGGCGGGGCAGCATGTAGGCGTCGAAGCTGGCCTGGGCCATGCTGCCGGCGACCACGGCGCCGACGTCGGCCGGGGAGCCGGCGCGCGCCAGCACGGCGCGCGCCGCCTTGATGCCGAGGTCGATCGGCGACACCGCGGCCAGCGCGCCATTGTAGTCGACGAAGGGAGTGCGGGCGCCGGCCAGCAGCCAGGCGTCGCTCCAGGTGGCCGTGACGGCCTTGCTCATGACAGCCTCTCGATGGCGATGACGGCGGGCGGCGGCGGGTCCTGGTACAGGACCTCGACCAGCGCCTGACGGCGGTCCAGGACCGCCCGCTGGTTGATCGAGCCCTTGTCGGTGGCTTCGCCGGCGTCGATCGACGGCGGCTCCTCCAGGACCAGGGCGCGCAGCACCCGGTTGGAGCTGCCGGTGCCGGCGTCGGCCAGCGCCGCCAGCATCTGGCGCAGGTGCCTATGGACCCGCGGATCGCGCAGGACCTGCAGGGCATCGGCCGCGGGGCCCAGGTCCGGGCACAGGCCGCGGCAGGCGTCGGCGTCGGCGAACAGCAGCACCGCGACATAGTCGCGGTCGCGCCCGGCGATCACGGCGTCGCGGACATAAGGGGCCAGCTCCGCGACCAGGCGGGCGCGCAGCGGCCCGGCGCTGACCCAGGTGCCGGTGGTCAGCTTGAAGTCCTCGTTGATCCGGCCGTCGAAGAAGAAGCCCTTGCCGCGGTCGGCGGGATCGACGAAACGCAGGGCGTCGCCGAACCGGTAGAAGCCCTCGTCGTCGAAGGCCTGTGCGGTCAGCTCGGGCTGGCGCCAATAGCCGGGCGTGACCGCGGGGCTGATCACCCGGGCCTCGAGCTTGCCGTCGACGGGCGCCAGCTTGAGCTCGACCCCCGGCACCGGCAGGCCGACGATGCCCGAGGCCGTGCAATCGGCGCGGGTGCACAGCGCGAACGGGCCGGTCTCGGTCGAGCCCAGGCCGGTCAGCATGACGATGCGCTCGCCGCAGGCCGCCATCGCCAGCTCTTCGAGCTCGCTCCAGACATGCGGCGCGAGGCCGGCGCCGGCATAGAACAAGAGCTTGACACGGCTGAAGAAGCGCTCGGCCAGGGCGGGCTCGCGGCGCAGCCAGACGACCAGCTCCTCCCAGCCCTTGGGCACGTTGAAATAGACCGTGGGCGCGATCTCGCGCAGGTTGCGCACGGTCTCGGCCATGCCGGCGGGCGTCGGCTTGCCGTCGTCGATGTACAGGGTCCCGCCGTTGTACAGCGCGATCCCGACATTGTGGTTGCCGCCGAAGGTGTGGTTCCAGGGCAGCCAGTCGACCATCACCGGCGGCTCCTCGGCCAGGAACCGCATGGACGCGCCGATCATCGCCTGGTTGCTGCACAGCATGCGCTGCGGGTTGATCACGCCCTTGGGCGTGCCGGTCGAGCCCGAGGTGAACAGGATCTTGGCGACGCTGTCGGGGGTGACGGCGGCGACGGCGCCGTCGACCGCGCCGCCCGGCGTCGCCGTCAGCTCGGCGAAGGGCAGGGCGCGGCGGCCCTCCGGCTGACCCGAAGTGGTCACGACCTCGGCGTCCGGTGCGACCGCCGCGGCGATGGCGCGGCCGTAGCGCCCGATGTCGGCGGCGAACACCAAGCCGGGGGTGAGCAGCGCCAGGCAGTGCCGGAGTTTCGAAAAGTCCTGCGAGATCAGCGAATAGGCCGGCGAGATCGGCGCATAGGGGATGCCGACATGCATCGCGGCCAGCGCCAGCAACGCATGCTCGATGTCGTTGCCCGACAGGATGGCGATCGGGCGCTCGGCCGACAGGCCGCGGGTCAGCAGGGCGGCGCCGATGGCCCGGACGCGGGCCAGGGTCTCGGCATAGGTCAGGGCCCGCCAGTCGCCGCCGGCGTCGCGCTGGGCCAGGAACCGGCGGTCGGGCGCCACCGTCGCCCAATGGACCAGCCGATCGGTCAGCCGGTCGGGGTAGGGGGCGAGCGGTGCGGTCGGACGCACCAGCAGGCTGCCGTCCGGCCGTTCGGTAAAGGTGGCATCGGTGGCGCCCAGCGCCACCGCCCGCGTCGGCCTCTCCATGCGCCTCCCCTGCCCCGTGTCTTCGGTGTCAGCGATGCACGACCTTGCCCGCCCGTTTTTCCAGGAAGTCGGCCAGCCGCTGCTTGGCTTCGCCGTCGCCGGCGGCGATCGCCGCCATCAGCGACTCGGCCAGGAACCCGGCCTCGGGATCGGCGCGCGCGATGCGCGGCAGCGCCTGGACGATCGCGAAGTTGGTCATGGCCGTGTTGCCGGCGATGCGCTCGGCCAGCTCCAGGCCCTTGGCCAGCCCTTGGCCGGCCGCCACCGCATATTGCGAGAAGCCGAGTGCGACGCCCTCCTCGGCGCCGTAGGTGCGGCCGGTCAGCATCATGTCGATCATGCGCGCCGTGCCGATCAGGCGCGGCAGCCGGACCGCGCCGCCGCCGCCCACGAAGATGCCGCGCTGAGCCTCGGGCAGGGCGTAGAAGGTGCCTGACTCGGCGACCCGGATGTGGGCGGCGCAGGCCAGCTCCAGCCCGCCACCGACCACCGCGCCGTGCAGCACCGCCACCACCGGCACTGGCCCGAACTCGATCGCCGCGAAGGCGTGGTGCCAGAGCTGCGAATGCGCGATGCCGGCGCCGACGTCCTGCTCGGTGATCGCCGAGAGGTCGAGGCCGGCCGAGAAATGCTCGCCCTCGCCATGGAGAACCACCGCCCGGATGCCCTGGGGCAGCGCCGTGAAGAACCCGTGCAGGCCCCGGATCGTCGCAGTGTCCAGGGCGTTGCGCTTCTCAGGGCGGGCCAGCCGCAGCACCGCGACGGCGCCGCGGCGCTCGACGGCCAGGGTCGGCGGCAGGGTCTCCTCCACGTAAGGCGCTCCTTGGCGGTCGCTTCAATAGTTATGAATCATACCTATTTTTCAGGACGGACGCAAGAATCGCGGCGTGGACATCGGGAATCCGAAGCGGTATGTAAGCACATTTGTACGGACGGGAGTTTGAGGTGCCGGACACTGGAAAGCGGGCGGTGGCCGAGCGAGCGTTCCGTGGCGCAAGGCGCTTCAAGGGGGCGGTCGCGACGACGGGGAACAGTCGCGGGTTCCGGATCGAGAAAGCGTTCTTCTCGGCGGCGCCGGAGTTCGAAGCGGTGGGCAGCGCCATCTCCGTCGACGTGATCGGCCCCGGCACGATCCTGGTCCATCTGGACGCACTGCCCCCGGATGAAACGACAGGGGATCCGCTGATCGCGGCCTGGCTGAGCTTCATCGAACAGGATATCCGATCGAACCCGGCGCGGCTCCAGGTACTGTCCGAGGCGACGGCCGCCGCACTCGAGGATCTCGTGAAGGGCGTCGCCGTCGACGACAATGAGATCCTCCCGGACGATGTGACCATCTGACGTGACAACCACGCCGGTGCCGAAGCCCGCGGTCTTCGGCGTGCGGCGCAACGGGTGGACCATCGTCTGCCACCCGGCGTTTCTGGCTCAGCTCTTTGGTCTTGCAGACGATGTTGCAAGGCTGCGGGGGCTTGGCGGAGACGACTGGCTGGCGTCCCCGAAGGCCAAGCTGCTCGCCCGCTTGGTCGACATCGTCCTGAACGAAGTGCCGAAGGAGCCGGGCAACAAGGCCTTCGAACAGGGAAACACGCTGGGAGCCGCCCTGCGCGGCTGGAGACGCGTCAAATTCCTCGGACGGTTCAGGCTGTTCTTCCGGTTCGACACGAGGGCGAAAATCATCGTGTATGCCTGGGTCAACGACGAAAACACGCTCCGGAAGGCTGGCGCCAAGACGGATCCCTATTCGGTGTTCCGGTCGATGGTTGTCGGTGGCAATCCCCCGCAGGATTGGGATGCCCTGCTCACGGCGTGCGCGGTGCTGCCAGGCGATCCGTCGCTCGACCGTCTGGCGGCCGTGTTCGCGGCCAGGCCGGAGACGGTCCCGGCGACGCAAGTGCAGGCGACCGGACAGCGTTCTGCAGGAAAGAAACGCCGCTAAGCTGAGGCATGCAGGGCCGTTTCCGCAGCTTTCGGGAGTTCTATCCCGCCTATCTGGCCGAGCATCGCAGCTCGGCCTGCCGGCGGCTGCATGCGCTGGGTTCGTCCCTGGTCCTGGCGACGCTGGCGGCCGCGATCCTGGGGCGCGAACCCTGGCTGCTCCTGGCGCTGCCGATCGCGGGCTACGGTCCGGCCTGGCTCGGCCACCTGCTGTTCGAGCGCAACCGCCCCGCGACCTTCACCCATCCGATCTACAGCCTGATCGGCGACTGGGTGATGGTCTGGCACATGCTGACGGGGCGGGTGCCGTGGTGAGGGACGAGGCCGCGGCATGCCCGGCCGCTACGCCGCATCCGGGTCTTCATGGTGCCCTCTACGGCGGTGGATCGGCGAGGCGCTGCAGCCGGGCGCCGGCGACATGGGCGAAGCGCAGCAGCAGCGCCTTGCGCCGAGCCGCCGGCAACGGCACCGCCGCACTCTCGCGCAGCACCTCGGCGCCATAGGCGTCGGCGATCACCAGCCCGGCGTCGTCGGGCAGCAGGGCGCGCGGGAAGTCGGGGCCGACGGCGAAGGCAAAGCGGTCGCAGAACGGCCGGTATTCGTGCCACTTGCGGTCGGCGCGGAAATCCGGGGTCGAGCTCTTGATCTCCACCACCAGGATCGCCCCGGCGCGATCGATCGCCATCAGGTCGACGCGCCGGCCGGTCGCCAGCGTCACCTCGGGCAGGGTGGCATGGCCCCGCTCGGCAAAATGGCGGCAGAGGCCGCGCAGGATTGCGGCGGCGCCCGACAACGGCGCCACAGCGCTGTCGGCACCCGGCTCGAACTCTGGCATGGTCCCCCCATGACCGTTCACTTCATCGGCGCCGGCCCCGGCGCGCCCGATCTCATCACGCTGCGCGGCTGGCGCCTGCTCCAGGCGGCGCCGACCGTGCTCTATGCCGGTTCGCTGATCCCGCCGGCGCTGCTCGCCGCGGCGCGGCCCGATGCCCGCGTCGTCGACACCGCGCCGCTCGACCTCGACCGGATCGTCGCGATCATCGCCGAGGCGCACGGCCAGGGCCATGACATCGCGCGGCTGCATTCGGGCGACCCGTCGCTCTACGGCGCCATCGCCGAGCAGATGCGGCGCCTCGACGCCCTGGGCATCCCTTACGATGTGGTGCCGGGCGTGCCGGCCTATGCCGCCGCCGCGGCCGCGCTCAAGACCGAGCTGACGGTGCCCGAGGTGGCGCAGACCGTGGTGCTGACCCGCACCGCGACCCGGTCGTCGGCGATGCCCCCGGGCGAATCGCTGGAACGGCTGGGGGCGTCCGGCGCGACCCTGGCGATCCACCTGTCGGTCACGAACCTGGCCAAGGTGGTGCGAAGCCTGGCGCCGGCCTATGGCGACGACTGTCCCTGTGTCGTCGCCTACCGGGTCAGCTGGCCGGACGAACAGATCATCCGGGCGACGCTCGGCACCATCCGGCCGCTGGTCAAGGCCGCCGGCTTCACCCGCACCGCCCTGATCCTGGTGGGCCGGGCGCTCGATGCGGCGCAGTTCGTGGACAGCCGGCTCTACCACCCGGACCATAGCCATGTGCTGCGGCCGGCGCGGGTGGCGCCATGAGGACAGCCGATCGGCAGGAGGGGATGACAGCGTGAGAAGCGTGAGAACCGCAAGACGGGGTGGACGGCCACCCGGCCCGGCCTGGCACTGGGGCATGGTGAAGGCCGAGCCGGACAATGCTCCCGCCGAGACCCAGGGGGCGGACCCGACCGCGTCCCCCCGGACCGCGTCCCCGAGGAACCGGGACGTGTCGACGCCGCAGCGCCAGCGCCACCAGATCAACGCTATCGTCGGCCGCACCATCCGGCGCTGCCGTGTCCGGGAGGGTCTGATCCCGGACGCGGCGGCCCGCTGCCTGGGACTGCCGTTGCCGGACTATCTGCTCTATGAGCAGGGCAAGGCCGACCTGTCGGTGGCGGGCCTGGTGTGGCTCGCAGACCTGTTCGAGACGCCCGCGGGCGAGTTGCTGAGCGACCTTGCGCCGCTTAAGGACCCGGTCGAGCACGGCGTGCTCTCGGAGACCGAGCGGGCCATCATCCGCGCGCTGCGGCACAGCAAGCCGGCGGTCGCCCGCCACGTCCTGCAGCTGCTCGAAAGCGTCGGCGCCGAGGACGATCCGCCGTCCGGCGGCGGCTCGGACTAGGAGCCGGTCAGCGCGGCGGCGATCAGGGTCCGGGCCGCGGTGGCGACGCTTGGTCCCGGGCCGTCGGCGCCGAACATGGCGCCGGCGACATAGGCGCCGTCCAGCAGCAGCATCAGATGGTCGCCCAGCGCGTCCGGGTCGGGGGCACCGGCGGCCGCGGCCAGGGCGACCAGCCGCCGCCGGGCCTCGCGCTTGTGGTCCAGCGCGATCTGGCGGCCGCGCTCGCCGCCCTCGGGGAACTCGGTTGCGGTGTTGAGGAAGGCACAGCCGCGATAATTGGCCTGGCCGACGCGTCCGGCGACCATCTCGAAGACGGCTTCGAGCTGGCGCCGGGTATTGCCGGCGTGGGCGGCGGTGGCCGCGTCCCAGCGTTCGAAATAGCTCGCGTTGTAGCGCTCGAGCCAGGCCGCGACGAGCTCGCTCTTCGAGGCGAAGCAGCGATAGAGGCTCATCTTGGCCACGCCGGAATGGGCGAGGATGGTGTCGATCCCGATCGCCCGGATGCCGTCGCGATAAAACAGCTCCGACGCCGCGTCGAGCAGGCGGTCGCGGGCGCTCTGGGGCCGGTCGCCCGCGTCGGTCCGGCTGGCGTTCGCCTTAGTCATGGGCCTATGCCCTGATCGTCATTGACGTGAGACAGACCTGTCTGTACATGACCGCATCATCCGATGCAAGGCCGGCGTCCGCCGGCCGCCAGGAGGGATCATGGCTGAGGCGACGACCGGGGCCGCACCCCGCGGTCACTATGGTTGGGTGGTGGTCGGCATCACCTTCCTGACGCTGCTGGCGGCTGCCGGCGTGCGGGCTTCGGCGGGCGTGCTGATCGTGCCGCTGGAACAGGAGTTCGGCTGGGATCGCGCCACCATCTCGGCCGCGATCTCGCTCAACCTGCTGCTCTACGGCCTGATCGGCCCGTTCGGCGCGGCGCTGGTGGAGAAGGTGGGGCTGCGCCGGATCATGGTGCTGGCGCTGGTGCTGACCGCGATCGGCCCGTTCCTGTCGCTGTTCATGACCCGGTCCTGGCAGCTGGTGCTGCTGCAGGGCCTGGTGGTCGGCACCGGCACCGGCCTGATCGCCCTGACCCTGGGCGCCGTGGTGGTCAACCGCTGGTTCGCCGAACGCCGCGGCCTGGCCATGGGCCTCTTGACCGCCAGCACCGCGACCGGCCAGCTCGTGTTCCTGCCGATGCTGGCCAGCCTGGTCGAGAGCCATGGCTGGCGCTGGGCCGCCGGCGCGGTCGCGGCGGTGGCCGCGGCCATGGTGCCCGTGGTCCTGCTGTTCATGCGCAACCGGCCGTCCGACCTCGGCCTGCGCCCCTATGGCGAGACCGGGGCGGCGACCGCGGCGCCGGCCGGTGGCGGCAATGCCCTGGCGCTGGCGGTGGGCACCCTGTCCGAGGGCGTGCGCACCCGCAATTTCTGGCTGCTCGCCGCCAGCTTCTTCATCTGCGGCGCCAGCACCAACGGCCTGATCGGCACCCATCTGATCGCCGCCTGCATGGACCAGGGCATCCCCGAGGTCGGCGGCGCCAGTCTGCTGGCGGCCATGGGCTGCTTCGACCTGGTCGGCACCACGCTGTCGGGCTGGCTGTCGGACCGCTTCAACAACCGCGTGCTGCTGTTCTGGTACTACGGGCTGCGCGGGCTGTCGCTGATCTTCCTGCCCTATGCCTTCGGCCTGTCGCTGTTCGACTTCTCGCTGGCCGGGCTGTCGCTGTTCGCGATGTTCTACGGCCTGGACTGGATCGCCACGGTGCCGCCGACGGTGCGCCTGACCGCGGACATCTACGGCAAGCAGAAGGCCGGCATCATGTTCGGCTGGATCGTGGCCGGCCACCAGGTCGGCGCCGCCTTCGCCGCGGCCGGTGCCGGCCTGCTGCGCGCCGATCTCGGCCGCTACCTGGAGGCCTTCATGATCGCTGGTCTGCTGTGCCTGGTCGCGTCCGTGGTGGTGCTGGCGATCGGCCGGCGCCGGGCGACCCCGGCGCTGGCCGCGGCGTGACCACGAAAGCGTCGCCGTCCCTATGCTAAGACAGTGCGGCTGGCACCGGGCCAGCCGCACTTTTTGGGAGAGCGACAATGGCCAATCCCTTCGTGCATGTGGAGCTCAGCACCACCGACATCGACAAGGCCAAGTCCTTCTACCGGTCGCTGTTCGGCTGGACGCTCGAGGACCACGACATGGGCGGCATGACCTACACCATGATCGGGGTCGGTGAGGGCACCGGCGGCGGCATGATGCAGCATCCCGTACCCGGCGCACCGTCGGCATGGCTCGCCTATGTCCTGGTCGACGACGTGCGGGCGGCGACCGACAAGGCGAAATCGACGGGCGCGACGGTGATGCGCGACGTCACCGAGGTGCCCAATGCGGGCTGGTTCTCGATCATCGTCGATCCGACCGGCGCGGCGCTGGGCCTCTGGCAGGCGGTCAAGCGTTAGCCGCACGCCGATGGCGGAGCCGAGCGAGCTGCCCCGACTGCGGGCGCTGATGGCCGGCCTCGACCGCCGCCAGCGGGAGCGGGGGCGGATGCTGGCGCAACTGCGGATCGCCGTGGAGCGGGATCTGCCGGCCGACGTCCTGGCCGGCGATGCCGCGGCGATCGAGGCCATCCCGGCCGGTCCGTCCGCGCCGCCGGTGCCGGCACCGCCGCGCCCGCGCGGGTGGCGGCACTGGCGGCCGTGGCGCCGTCAGAACTGAACGCCGAGGCCCAGCACAACCCGCCGGTCGACCTGGCCCACCGAGGTCTGGGCCTGGCGCGCCGTCGCCAGGTTCTGGCCCGCCAGCGACAGGGTGACCGTGTCGGTCAGGCGATAGCCGATCCGGGCGTCCAGGGCGGCGTAGGGGCCGACCGGCACCGGCACGAAGCTGGTGCCGGTCGGCGCCAGGGTGAAGCCGATGGCGTCGGACTGGACGCGCAGGAAGGCGTCGGCCTCCCAATCGCCGCCCGACCAGCCCAGTGCGGCGGTGGCGACGTGGCGCGGCGTCGTGTGGTGGAAGTCGACCGAGGTGGCGAAGGGCGGTTGGTTCGGGCGCAGGTGATCGCTGACCAGCCGGGGGGCATAGGCGAGCGCCCAGCGCCAGCCGGTGGCACCGCCGCCCTTGACCGCCAGCTCGACGCCGATCTCGCTGGAATCGCCCACGGTGTCGGCCAGCAGGATCGGCAGGCCGAAGGCCGAGACCGTGGCGGTGGCGGTAAACAGCGACGGCAGGTCGTCGCTGGTCTGGAAGAACACCGCGGCCTTGGTGCGCAGGTCCCGGTCGGCCAGCTCGTGCTCCCATCCGGCCTCGTAGTTGGTGACCGTGGTCGGCGTCAGCCGGGGATTGCCCATGATCACGAATTGCCCGGGGATCTCGACGGCGAACCCGCCGAACTCGAGCAGGCTGGGCAGTTCCAGGCCGCGGGCGACGGTCAGGCGCAGGGTGTCGGCGGCGGTGGCGCGCCACACCGCGCCGATATTGAAGCTGACCTCGTCGAGGGTGCGGTCCCACAGGCCGTTGGTGAACGGGGTGCCAGCGGGGAACGAGCCGGAGCGGCCCAGGGCCAGGCGGTCGTAGCGCAGCGCCGTGGTCAGCGTCAGGTCGGGATGGAGCTTCCATTCCCACATGCCGGCCAGCGAGCCGACGTCATAGGCGATGGTGCCGCCGGTCAAGGGCGCGGTGTTCACCGAGTTGTGCCGGTATTCGCCCGACACCCGGATGGTGTGTGCGGTCCCCAGCTGGAACAGGTCTTGGACCTGGGCGACGGCCAGCCGGTCGTGGAACGCGATCGGCCCGCCGATTTGCGGCACCCGGACGGTGTGGTCGGCCAAGTTGGTGTAGGTGGTCGCCTGCAGCAGCCCGATGTCGGTTTCCGCGGCCACCCGCCCCAGGACCGAGGTCACGGCATAGTCGGAGCGGTCCAGGACGTACCCCGGCGTCACGTCCAGCTGGCCGGCGGCCGCGTGGGTCACCTCGAACGCGGCCGTCGTCGTGTCGTCGATCCGCAGGCGGGCATCGGCGGCGATCGAGCCCCGCCGCGTGCCGGTCTTCAGCCCTCGGGCGCGCGCCAGCGGCTCGACCCGGGCGAACTCGTCCGCCGTGGTGGCGCCGCCGGACAGCTTGAGCGCCAGTCGGTCGCCGATCCGGGCGGTGGCCACGCCGGACGCCTGCCCGAAGCCGTCGGTGCCGACCGCGCCGGAGGCCGCGCGCAGGTGGTCGACCAGCGGGTCGATGGTCACGATGTTGATCACGCCGCCGACGGCGTTGAAGCCGAACAGCGCAGCGTTGGGGCCCTTGACCACTTCGATCTGGCGGATCTCGGCCAGCTGCACCGGAATCGCGCTCCACTGCGCGAAGCCGTAATGGTCGAGATAAACCTGCCGGCCATTGACCAGCACCAGAAGCCGCGGCGAATAGGGCTGGTCGTAGCCGCGCACCGCGACGTCGGCGCCGCCGCTGGTCCATTGCTGGACGTCGATCGACGCCAGGTGGCGCAGCACCTCGGGCAGGTCGTGGGCACCCGAGCGCCTGATGTCGTCGGCGGTGATGATCTCCATGTCGGCGGGGGCATCCGACACGCGCTGCGGCGACCCCGTGGCGCTGGTCGTGACCGGGCCGCCGAACAGCTGCTCCAGCCGGCCGTAGTCCAGGGTCTGGGCCCGCACCCCGGCCGCTCCGCCGGCGATCAGCGCGGCCGACAACAACCCGGCCGCGAGCGGTGCGCCCACCCTCATTTCCGCCTCACCATGGCCGCGAAGATCAGCGAGAAGCGGGCGCCGGCGGCGCGGGCCATGGAGGTGTCGATGACGATCTCGACCCGCGGCCGCGCCTGGACCATCAGCACGCAGCAATTGGCCTGCAGGCACGCCGGGTCGGTCGAGACGCTGAACAGATGCTGCTGCCGCACGGCTGCTGCGATCGCCTCGCCATAGTCCTCGGATACGCCGGGCAGCACGAACAGCACGTCGATGTCGTCGATGCCCGCCAGCCGGTTGGCCGCCACCGCCCGGGCCTGCAACGTCGGCATGCCCTGGCCGGTGATGCCGTCGAGCGCCGCTGCGGCCCATCGAGCGCGCTCGACGTCCCCGGGGGCATGGACCACGCCCAGCCGCACCAGCCCGTGCGGCAGGCTTTCGACGAAACCGAGGGCGCGGCCGACCGCCTCGACCTCGGCCGTATCGACCGGTGCTGGTTCGGCGCGGACGGGTCCGGCCGAGGCTGCGAGGGCCAGCCAGGCGGCGAGGACGGTGCCGCCGATCCGTCGGGCAGGATGGACCAGGGTCACGGGCGCGCCGACAGCGTCTCGGCGGCGGCGCCCCCGGATGCTGGAGACCCGGGCGCCGGAGGCTGCGTGCGATCGGCCGGGAAGGCGACGGTCACCGCGGTGCCCCGACCCGGCGTGCTGACCATGGTCAGGCTACCGCCATGCAGCTCGACCAGGCGCTTGGTCAGCGGCAGGCCGAGTCCGGTGCCTTCCTGGGCGCCGCCCAGATGGCCCTCGATTTGGCGGAACGGCTCCAGCACCAGGGACAGGTGCTCGGGCGCGATGCCGATGCCGGTGTCGGCGACGGTGACGATCAGGCCGCCCTCGGGTGCCAGGCCGGCGGCGACGTGGACCCGCCCGCCGGCCGGTGTGAACTTGATGGCGTTGCTCAAGAGATTGATCAGGATCTGCCGGACCCGCCGGTCGTCGCCGCGCAACCGCGGCAGGTCGGGCTCGACGTCGGTGTCGAGCGCGACCTGCGCCCGCTGCGCCCGGGTCTCCAGCATCCGGCAGCTGACGCTGATCGTCTGGCCCAGGTCGACGTCGCCGTCGCCCAGCATCAGCTCGCGCGCCTCGGCCTTGGAGAAGTCCAGGATGTCGGTGATGAGCTCCAGCAGGTGGGTGCCGCTGTAGCGGATGTCGCCGGCATACTCGACATAGACCGGGTTGCCGACCGGCCCCAGCATCTGGCTGGAGATGATCTCGGAGAAGCCGATCACCGCGTTGAGCGGCGTCCGGAGTTCGTGGCTCATGGCGGCCAGGAACTCCGACTTGGCCCGACTCGACGCCTCGGCGGCGTCGCGGGCGGCGGCAATGTCGGCAGCCTGGGCCGCGAGCTGGGCGTTGGCCTGGCGCACCGCCTCCTCGGCGGCGTGGCGGGCGGTGACGTCGCGCACGACGCCGACGATGCCGGCGGGCTGACCGGCCGCGACCATGTTGGTCAGCGACGTCTCCAGCCACGCCTCGGGCCGCCCCGCCACCGGCGGCGCGCGATGGGTGACGGTGGTGTGGCCGCCGACGCCGAGGCCGGCCAGGGCGGCGGCGACGGCCGGCGCGTCGTCCGGGTGCACCAGGCTCAGCGGGCTCCGGCCCAGATAGCCCTCGGGCCGGCCGCCGATGACGTCGCGGACCGCCGGCGAGACGTAGTCCAGGCTCTGGTCGGGTCCGATCCGGACGATCAGGTCGGTCGCATGGTCGGCCAGCAGCCGGTAGCGCTGCTCGCTCGCGCGCAGATCCGATTCGGCGTGCAGCCGGCGATGCTCGCGGATCAGCAGGGTGCCCAGCAGCATGGTGGCGGCCAGGGCCGACAGCCCGGTCGCCAGCGGCGGGACGGTGCCGCCGCTGCGCAAGGCCGCCCAGCCACCATGGAGCAGCGCCGGCAGGACGGCGCCGGCGACGGCGCCGGGCAGGCCGATCAGCGGCAGCCGGTGGTCGGTCAGTCGACGTCCCCGCCAACGGAATCGCACGCCGCCCAGGGCGGCGATCGCGATCACCAGCAGGGTGGGCAGGGCCGTGGCAACCGGGCCGTCGGTCTGCAACACCGCGACAGCGCCCGCGGCGACGGTCGCGACGAGCGCGGCGAGCGGGCCACCCAGGGGGGCTGCCAGCGAGATCATCGCCGCCTGGGTGCCGATGGCCGCGTCGGCGACATCCAGATGTACCGGAAGCACAAGTGCCGCCGAAGTCGCCGCGCCGAACAGCGCCCCGGCGGCAATGCCGCGCGTGGCCGGCGAGCGGCGAACCGTCCACGATGCCAGGGGTCCGTAGGCGGTTACCGCGACGGCGAACACTGCGATGGTTAGCAGCAGCTCGCCGACCGTGACCTGCCAATAGAAGTCCATAGGCGGGACAACCTTTCGGCGTGCTTTGCTCTAGGTGTGCAAGTCCGTGTGCTTAATTGTCTCGGCTGAACCACAAAACGAACCCCACAACCGGTTGCAGCCGGTTTGGCGATCGAAGCGGAAATCGATTAATAATCTTTAAAACACTATGCAGTGCCTTGCAAGTCGGCGCCTGCAGGCACGGCGCGGGCGGCCGGATCCGCCGCCCGCGCGCCGCCGGCCGCCAGGGCCGGCCAGGGTCGTCAACCTGGGGTGATCAAAGTTCGCTGTACTTGCCGTTCTTCCAAATATAGACGCTGTATTTGGGCGTCTGGACATCGCCTTTGGCGTCGAAAGCGAGCGGTCCCAGCACCGTGTCGAAGTTGCGGCTGTGCATCGCCGGCGCGATCTTGGCGAGATCCAACGACTGGGCCGCGGTGGCGGCCTGTTCCAGGACCTGGAAGGCGGCAACGGTATAGAGCGTGTAGCCTTCCGGATCGAAGCCGCCCTTGCGGAAGTCCTCGACCGCAGCCTGGGCAGTCGGGAACTTGCGGGCGTCCGGGCCGAAGGTGAACAGGAAGCCATCGGCGGCCGGGCCGGCAATCGTGCCCAGCTCGTCGGTGGCGTTGGCGTCGCCCGACATGAATTGGGCGCCGAACCCCTGGGCCCGGGCCTGGCGCAGCATCAACCCGACCTCGGTGTGGTAGCCGCCGATATAGGCCAGTTCGATCTTGGCCTGCTGCAGCTTGGCGATCAGCGCCGAATAGTCCTTCTCGCCGGCCGTGTAGGATTCGCGCAGCGCGACCGCCACGTTGCGCGCCTTGAGCTGCTTGGCCGTCTCCTCGGCCAGGCCCTTGCCATAGGCCGACTTGTCGTCGAGCACGGCGATCCGCTTGCCGGCATAGTGGTCGGCCAGGAAGCCGCCGGCGACGATACCCTGTTTGTCGTCGCGCCCGCAGGTGCGGTAGACGTGGGTCCAGCCCTTCTTGGCCGCGTCCTCGGTCAGCGCCGGGTTGGTCGAGGCGGGCGAGATCTGCAGGATCCCGGCATCGGCATAGACCGCCGAGGCCGGAATCGAGGAGCCGGAGCAATAATGCCCGATCACCGCCGCCACCTTCTTGGCTACCAGCTGGTTGGCCACCGCGACGGCCTGGCGGGGGTCGCAGGCATCGTCGCCGACCTCCAGCACCACCTTCTGGCCGGCCAGCCCGCCACGGGCGTTGAGCTGGTCGACCACATACTGGGCGCCGCGCTTCATCTGATCGCCGAAGATCGCATACTGGCCGGTCATCGGCCCGACCACCGCGACCCGGACGTCGGCCGCGGCCGGCCCGGCCGCCAGCGTCGCGGCCAGTGCCCCGGCCAGTGCCCCGGCTCGTGCGATGCCCAACAGGCTTCCCCGCTTCATCGGTTCCTTCCCTTTCCTTGTCGCACCGGCCGTCCTTCGGCCGGCGTGCCGGCCTTGTACCAGCAAAAACGGTTTTGGTGGAGTCATCGGGGGGCGCGGCGATGAGCGGGTCGCCACGCGCCGGTTCGCTGCCGCTGATCGCCGGGGCCGTCGCGCTTGATTTCTGCAACACCACCACCGGCCGCGGCACCGCCGCCTTCGTCGAGCACCTGTTCGATTTCGAGGACCTGATGCGCTGGTCGGTCCATGCCGGGCTGCTGGCGGCGCCTGACGCGGCAGCGCTGCAGGCCGGGCCGGAGACGGAAGCGGCGTTCCGGCGGGGGATGGCGCTGCGGGTGCTCCTCAATGGCGTGTTCGACAGCGCGGCGCGCCGCCGTCCGGTGGCGCCGGCGGCGCTGGCCGAGCTGACGGCCTGCCATCATGCGGCCTGGAGCGAGGCGGTCCTGGTCCCGGCCGGTGACGGCTTCGCCTGGCGGCTGCCCGACCCGGGGTCGCGGCCCGACGGCGTGCTGGCGCCGATCCTGGGCTCGGCGATCGCGGTGCTGACCGGCGATCAGCTGGGGCGGCTCAAGGCCTGTCCCGGCCAGGACTGCGGCTGGGTGTTCCTGGACGAAAGCAAGAACGGCAGCCGGGTGTGGTGCGAGATGGAGGTGTGCGGCACCCGCGCCAAGCTTCGGCGGCGGGCCGCGCTGCGCCGGACGGTTCGGCCGTGATCGGGCCGGCCGTGATCGGATCAGTCCGAGGGCAGGCGCTGCATCAGGGCCGCGTGCGCCGTCGCGTCCCGCGCCTGGGCGTCCTCGGCGCGGTCGAGGAGGACCGCCAGCATCCGCCTGAGCCGGCGATTCTCGGCGCGCAGCAGCCGGATCTCGCCGGCGTCGGTCAGGCCATCGGCGCGAGGCGTGAGCAGGCCGTCGAGCAGGTGCTGCAGCTCGGCCAGCGCGATCCGGTCGGCCTGGTCCAGCTGCTCCAGCCGACGCACCAGGCTGTGCAGCCGGGCCGCCAGGGCGGCATCGTTGCGGCGGGCACCGGCATCGCTCATCGGCCGATTGCGCCCGACGCCGCCGGCTTTGTCCATGGCGCGCCGCGCCGCTGCACCGGGCACCGGCCGTGAGCCCGCCGCGCCTCCATGTCGACGCGCCGCTGGCGGCCGGCCTCGGCATCGCCCTGGCGCGGGAGCAGGCGCACTATCTGCGCCACGTGCTGCGCCTCGGCGCCGGCGCCGAGGTCAGGCTGTTCAACGGCCGCGATGGCGAATGGGCCGGCACCCTGGCGCCGGTCGGGCGCGGCGACGCCACGGTCGCGCTGACCGCGCGGACCCGGGCGCCGGAGCCGACGGACGGCCCGTGGCTGCTGTTCGCGCCGGTCAAGCGCCAGCGCATCGACCTGATCGCCGAAAAGGCCACCGAACTGGGCGTGGCGCGGCTCGTTCCCGTGATGACCCGCCATGTCGCGGTCGAGCGGGTCAATGTCGAGCGGCTGCAGGCGATCGCGGTCGAGGCCGCCGAGCAGTGCGAGCGGCTGACCGTGCCGGCGGTCGAGCCGCCGCGGCCGCTGCTCGACCGCCTGGCCGGCTGGCCGCCGGAGCGCCGGCTCTTTGTGGCGGCCGAGCGGCGCGGCGCCGGGCCGATCGCCGACGCCGCGGCGGCGGAGGGGGGCCGGGATGGCCCCTGGGCGCTGCTCGTGGGGCCCGAAGGCGGCTTCGCGCCGGCCGAGCTTGACGCCATTCTGGAACTCGCATTCAGTACGCCGGTCGCCCTGGGCGCGCGCATCCTGCGCGCCGACACTGCCGCGATCGCCGGGCTGGCCGTGCTGCAGGCCCTGGTGGGCGATTGGCGCCGGGTCGGGTCGACGGGAACCCTCTAACCTTCCTCTGACAACCGGGCCCTGGTCATGGCTGGAACACCTTCGGCACGGGGCAACCCGATCACCGACAAGCGCGAACTCGCCGCTTACCTGGCCGCGGGCGCGAAGCCCCGCGACGCCTGGCGCATCGGCACCGAGCACGAGAAATTCGTGTTCCGCCGCGCCGACCGCGCCCGCGTGCCCTATGAAGGGCCCGACGGCATCGGCGCGGTCCTGGAGGGGTTCCGCCGATTCGGCTGGGAGCCGGTGCTGGAACACGGGCGGACGATCGCGCTCACGCGGGGGGGCGCCAGCATCAGCCTGGAGCCCGGCGGCCAGTTCGAGCTGTCGGGCGCGCCGCTCGAATCGCTGCACGACACCGCGGCCGAGCTCGACCAGCACTTGGCCGAGATGCGCGCCGTGACCGAGCCGCTCGGCGTGGCCATGGTCGGCCTGGGCTTCGACCCCAAGTGGCGCCGGGACGACGTGCCCTGGATGCCCAAGGGCCGCTACCGGATCATGCGCGACTACATGCCGAAGGTCGGATCCCTGGGCCTCGACATGATGACCCGGACCTGCACCGTCCAGGTCAACCTGGACTTCGGGTCCGAGGCCGACATGGTCAAGAAGTTCCGGGTCAGCCTGGCGCTGCAGCCGGTCGCCACGGCCCTGTTCGCGGCCTCGCCCTTCACCGAGGGCCGGCCGAACGGGTTCCAGAGCTACCGCAGCCATATCTGGACCGATACCGATCCCCATCGGTGCGGCATGCTGCCCTTCGTCTTCGAGCCCGGCTTCGGCTTCGAGCGCTATGTCGACTGGCTGCTCGAGATGCCGATGTACTTCGTCTACCGCAACGGCGGCTATGTCGACGTCTCCGGCCAGTCGTTCAAGGATTTCATGGCCGGCCGCCTGCCCGGGCTGCCCGGCGAGGTCGCAACCCAGGGCGACTTCGCCGACCATCTGGCGACCGCCTTTCCCGAAGTGCGGCTCAAGCGCTTCCTGGAGATGCGCGGCGCCGACGCCGGTCCGCGGCGGCGCTTGCTCGCGCTGCCGGCCCTGTGGGTGGGGCTGCTCTATGACGACGTGGCGCTGGACGCCGCCTGGGACCTGGTTCGGGACTGGTCGGTCGCGGAGCAGCAGGCGCTGCGCCAGGCGACGCCACGGCTGGGGCTGGCGGCGCCGTTCCGCCACCGGACGGTGCGCGACATCGCCGTCCAGACCCTGGCGATCGCGGCCGAGGGCCTGCGCCGCCGGGCGCGCCTGGCGCCGGGCGGCGACGACGAGAGCGCGTATCTGGAGCCGCTGTTCGCGATGGCCGGGTCGGGGCGCAGCCTGGCCGACGACCTGCTGGCGCGCTTCTACGACCGCTGGGACGGCTCGGTCGACCCGCTGTTCGCGGAGTATGCGTACTGACGCCCTGACGGCTCCCGAGCGGCGCGCCGCGCCTATTGGCGCGGCAGCAGAACCGCCACCCGTCCGTGTTCGGTCTGCAGCTCGGCGCCCATGTGCTGGGCCAGCAGCCGGGCGAGCGGCGACGGTGCCGCCGCGGCGTCCACGTCGAGGATCAGGCGGGGGCGGTCGCCGCCCTCCAGCGTGACCGATCGCACCGGGCCGGCCGCCATCAGCTCATAGAGGACCAGCCCGGCCGACACAGCGCGTTCGGCCGAGATCGCAGCCGGCGCCAGGGTCATCGCCGGCATCTCCTGGCCGGCCAGGTCGGCGACCGCCGCCACCAGGTCGCGCACATAGCGGTCGAGCGCGATCGCGGCGTGGCCCTGCTCGCCCAGCGCGCGCTGCGCCAGCGTCACCACCTGCACCTTGGCCAGGACCTCGCGCAGGTCGGCGGCGCGCACCGGATCGGCGATCAGGGCGCCCAGCTTCAGCGAGACGATGCTCATCACCGTCTGCAGGTTGTTGTTGGTGCGATGCGTGACGTCGCGGAACCGCTGCGACAGGTCGGCCAGCTGGGTCCGGAGCGCCTCGTCCACAGTCTGGTCGGCGCGCGACAGGCAGGCGATGCCGGCGCCGGGCTCCTGGATCGCGGCGTGCAGCAGCAGGTCGCCGCCAGCCGCCAGGCGCACGGCGCAGCTGCCGCCGCGGCGCATGACCTCGGCCAGGGCCGGCCGGTCGCGAGGATCGACCGCCGCGGTCAGCGCCTCGCGGTCGTTCGGCGGCGTCCCGCCCAGAAGCCCGGCGGCATCGCCGGTCCAGACGAGCTGCCGCGGCCCCCAGGCCAGGAAGCAGGCCATGTCCTAGCCGCGGCGCTTGGGCCCACCGCCGAACGACGAGGCGAGCGCGTGGATGGCGGTCTGGTGCCGCTTGCCGGCCTGGGTCGGACGCGGTTGGGCCTGGGGATCCTTGCCGATGGTCTTGAGCACCTCGGCCGGGGTCCGCGGCGGGTGGGGCGGCGCCGGCGGCGGGGGCGCCACCGGAATCGTCTCGCTCCAGCGCTCGAGCACGGCGTCGAGCGCGTCCTTGGGCAGGCTCCGCGGCCGGCGGGCCGGGCGCTGGACCGGCCGCTGACCGGGCTTGCCGTCGCCGGGCATGGCGATCCCCGGTTTGCCCGGACCGCGGCGCGTCTGCTCGTACTTGGCCGAGCCCGCCGCCGCCGTGGCCGGCGGGGCGCTGGCCGGCGCGGCCTTGGCCTGGCCCATGGCGCGCTGCACCGCGTGCAACAGGATGCCGGCCAGGAACGGCTTGACCAGGGCGCGCAGCAGGCGCTCGTCGCGCTCGACCATGGCGGCCAGCGCCCGCACGCTGGCTTGGGCGTCGCCCCGCCCGGCGGCCACCGCCTCGCGCACTTTCTTGTCCAGCTCCGACATCCGCCGCCTCCGCTACCCAAGGTCACTCTAGGCGCGCGGTCTCGGGCACACCAGGGATTGAATCCGCGCGGGCCGCCGTGGCGGCGCCGGCTTAGGCGTCGGCGCCGTAGCCCGGCAGCCCGGCCGTCAGCACCGCCAGCAGCGCGTCGCGCGCCGGATCGCGGGCGTCGCGCACCCAGGCCGCCGACAGCGGCAGCAGGTCGGCGCCGTCGGCCGGCGCTAGCGCGACATGGCGCACGCCCCGTACGGCCGCCTTGGACGTCCAGCGCGGCACGATCGCCACGCCCAGGCCGGCGGCGACCAGGCCGAGGATGGTCTGCTTCTCCTCGGCGACCTGGGCGATCGTCGGGCGCAGGCCGGCGCGCTCGAACAGCGTCATGGTCAGGTCGTGGCTGTGCGGCCGCGACCGGCGGTCCGGCACGATGACCGGCTCGGCGGCGAGGTCGGCGATGGCGATCCGCCGCCGCCGCGCCAGGCGGTGTCCGGCCGGGACCGCCACCACCGGCGTCTCGTGGAGCAGGGGCAGCAGCGCCAGCCGCGGGTCCGGATGCGCCGGCGGCCGCACGATCGCCAGGTCGAGCCGGCCCGACAGCAGCCGCGGCAGCAGGCGGATCGTCTTGTCCTCGACCAGCTCGACCGCGATGTCCGGGTGGTGCCCGCGAAAGTCGTGCAGCAGCGCCGGCACCAGGCTGGCCGCCGCGGTGTCGATGGCGCCGAGGCGCAGGGTGCGCGCGGTCCGGCGGCTGCGGTCGCGGAGGCGACGGGCAAGGGCGTCGGCCTGGGCCAGCAGCGCCCGGGCGTCGTCCAGCAGCAGCGCGCCCGAGTCGGTGAGGGTGACGATGCGCGTGGTCCGGTTCAGCAGCCGGGTGCGCAGGTCCTCCTCCAGCCGGCGGATCTGGCGGCCCAGCGCCGCCGGCATCATGCCCAGCCGCTGCGCCGCGCGCCCGAAATGCAGCTCCTCGGCCACGGCGACGAAGCAGCGAAGCTGGGTCAGGTCCATCGCGGCGATTATATCGCCGATTTATATAATCCGATGCGGATTAAGGCCGGCCACGGCCGGGGCATAACGGTGTCGACCGCCACCCTCATATCGGACGAACCCTGGATGAAGACCTACAAGATCGCCGCCATTCCCGGCGACGGCATCGGCACCGAGGTGGTGTCGGCCGGAGTCGAGGTGCTGCGCGCCGTGGCCGGGCGCGACGGCAGCTTCAATCTCGCGGTCGAGCATTTCGACTGGGGCGGCGACTACTACAAGCGCTACGGCCGCATGATGCCCGAGGACGGCTTGAGCCAGCTCCGCCACCACGACGCCATCCTGTTCGGTTCGGCCGGCCACCCCGACATTCCGGACCATGTGACGCTGTGGGGCCTGCGCCTGGCGATCTGCCAGCCCTTCGACCAGTACGCCAATGTCCGCCCGACCCGGATCCTGCCCGGCATCACGTCGCCGCTGCGCAAGGTCGAGGGCAAGGAGCTGGACTGGGTGATTGTCCGCGAGAACTCGGAGGGCGAATATGCCGGCGTCGGCGGCCGTGTCCACCAGGGCCTGCCGATCGAGGCGGCGACCGACGTCTCGATCCTGACCCGGGCCGGCGTCCAGCGCATCATGCGCTTCGCCTTCCGGCTGGCGCAGTCGCGCCCGCGCAAGCTCCTGACCGTGGTCACCAAGTCGAACGCCCAGCGCCACGGCATGGTCATGTGGGACGAGATCGCGGCCGAGGTCGCGGCCGAATTTCCCGACGTCACCTGGGACAAGATGCTGGTCGACGCCGTGACCATGCGTATGGTGATCAAGCCCGAGACGCTGGACACCATCGTCGCCACCAACCTGCACGCCGACATCCTGTCGGACCTGGCGGCGGCGCTGGCGGGTTCGCTCGGCATCGCGCCGACCGCCAACCTCAATCCCGAGCGGACCTTCCCGTCGATGTTCGAGCCGATCCACGGCTCGGCGTTCGACATCATGGGCAAGGGCATCGCCAACCCGATCGGCACCTTCTGGTCGTCGGTGCTGATGCTGGAGCATCTGGGCGAGGCCGCGGCGGCCCGGCGCCTGATGGCGGCGATCGAGCGCGTCACCGCCGATCCGCGCTGCCACACCCCCGATCTGGGCGGCCCGGCGACCACGGCCGAAGTCACGGCCGCGGTCATCGCGGCCGTGCACGGCGCCAACGATTGACGGCGTGAGCGGCGGCCTCAGGCCGCCGTGCCGCCCACCGTCAGGCCCTTGATCAGTAGGGTCGGCTGACCGACGCCGACCGGCACCGACTGGCCGTCCTTGCCGCAGGTGCCGATGCCGGGATCGAGGCCGCTGTCGTTGCCGATCATGCCGACCTTGGTCAGGCAGTCGGGGCCGTTGCCGATCAGCGTCGCGCCCTTGACCGCCGGGCCGACCTTGCCGTTCTCGATCAGGTAGGCCTCGGACGCCGAGAACACGAACTTGCCGCTGGTGATGTCGACTTGGCCGCCGCCGAAGTTGACGGCGTAGAGGCCGCGGTCGACCGAGGCCAG
>CAZEFK010000080.1:0-30279 GCA_964511405.1 uncultured Comamonadaceae bacterium
GGCCGCCGGTGCCGGGCAGCACGCCGAGACGCGGCACTTCCGGCAGGCTGACGGTCGTCGAGCGATCGTCGACCATCACGATCTCGTCGCAGGCCAGCGCCACCTCGTAGCCGCCGCCGGCGCAGGTGCCGTTGACCGCGGCCAGGAATTTCAGGTCCGAATGGCGGCTGGAGTCTTCCAGGCCGTTGCGGGTCTCGTTGGTGAACTTGCAGAAGTTCACCTTCCAGGCATGGGACGACGACCCCAGCATGTAGATGTTGGCGCCGGCCGAGAACATCCGCTCCTTGCCCGAAGTGATGACCACGGTGCGCACCGCCGGATGCTCGAAGCGGATGCGCTGGACGGCGTCGGCGAGCTCGATGTCGACGCCCAGATCATAGGAATTGAGCTTGAGCTTGTAGCCCGGCACCAGGCCGCCGTCCTCGGCGACATCGAGGGTGAGGGTGGCGACCGCGCCGTCGACGGCCAGGCGCCAATGGCGATAGCGGCTGGGATCGGTATCGAAGGTGATCATCAGGCCTCCCCAGGATCTGCTTCAATGCATAATGATGCACAATCTCGTTGAAGATCAAGCATTATAATGCACATTGACGCGCGCCCCGTGCATTTATGCCGACTCCGTGAGACCGTGATGGGCATCTCCGGCAAGGGATCACGCCCGATGAGCAAATGGCTGAGCGGTGCCCTCGACTACATCCCGCGCTGGATCGAGTACCAAATGCGGCAGTCCGAGCAGCCGGGCTGCGCCGTTGCGGTCGTCCACAAGGGAAAGACCGTCCTGGAGGAGGCCTTCGGCCTGGCCGACCTTGCCGCGGGCAAGGCGCTGACGCCACGCCACCGCTTCCGGGTCGCCTCGCATTCGAAGACCTTCACTGCGGCCGGGATCATGAAGCTGCGCGAGGACGGACGGGTCGGCCTGGACGACGCGGTGGGGCGCCATGTCGACGGCCTGCACCCCGCCGTCGCTGCCGCCACCATCGAGCAGTGCCTGTCGCACGGCAGCGGCATCATCCGCGACGGCACCGATGCCGGCCAATGGAACAACCGGCGCGCGTTCGCGACCGCATCGGAGCTGCGCGCGGCCCTGAGCGCGCCGCCGGTGATCGAAACAGGCAGCCGCTTCAAATACTCCAACCACGCCTACGGCCTGGCCGGCCTGGTGATCGAGGCGGTCACCGGCGAGCCCTACGTCAAATGGATCCGCCGCGCGATCCTGGAGCCGGCCGGACTGGACGACACGGCGCCCGACATGCCGTTCACCAAGGGGCCGATCGCACTCGGGCACAGCCGCAAGCTGCCGCTGGGCCGCCGGGTCGCGATCGCCGGCGACAACCCGACCCACGCGCTGGCGCCGGCCACCGGCTTCGTCAGTACGGCGCGCGATCTCGCGCGCTTCTTCGCCAGACTGGACCCCGGCGCCAAGGACAGCGTGCTGTCGCCGGCCAGCCGGCGCGAGATGACCCGCCGGCGCTGGCGCATCGAGTCGGAGATCGAGCGGCATTACGGCCTGGGCGTCGCCCACGGCCGCGTCGGCGAGTGGGCGTGGTTCGGCCATGGCGGCGCCTTCCAGGGCTTCCTCAGCCGCACCGTGATGGTGCCCGAGCATGGCGTGGCGGTGTCGGTGCTGACCAACGCCATCGACGGCCCGGCCGACGCCTGGTCCGACGGCATCCTGCACATCCTGCGCCAGGCCGCCCGCCATGGCGCGCCGGCGGCCAAGCTCGAGGACTGGACCGGCCGCTGGTGGAGCCTGTGGCGGCCGCTCGACCTGGTGCCCATGGGCGACCGCGTGCTGGTCGCCCAGCCCGAGCTCGGCAACCCGTTCCAGGACGCCACAGCGATCAGCGTCAGCGGCGACGACCGCGGCCGCATCGCCGAGTCAGGCGGCTATGCCAGCTATGGCGAGACCGCGCGGTTGGTGCGGGGCCGCAAGGGCCGGGTCACCGAGGTCTGGCTGGCCGGCACCAAGCTGGTCCCCGAAGCCGCCATTGCCGCCGAACTGGAGCCGTTGCCGACGAAGGCGCGGCGCAAGCTGTTGGCGTGAGCCCCGCGGCCGGCCTACAACGGCTCGAGCTGATCCCCCGGCTTGGCCGCGCTGCCATTGGTCGAGTGGGCCCCGTTCGGCGCTTCCGCCGGTCCAAGCGGACGCTGGCCCTCCCAGATCTCGACGCGCGACGCCGTGTCGGTCCGAATTTCGGCGGCGCGGCGACGGATGTCGTCGTCGTCATGCGCTTCCACCCACTGGCCGCGCGTGATCCGGCCCCGATCGTCTAGGCAATATACGCGATAGGTCTTCATAGCAGGCACCTCAACCAGCTATGGCCCCTGCGCAAAACGCATCAAACAGGCAAAGGTTCGCCGGACCCGGGCGCAAGGATTTCGATATAAAGCTGGCGCTAGGCCATGACCTATGGCTTAGGACAAATACATATGAGGCAATTCTTTCATCGAATCCGTTACAGATTTGAATAGATTTCGGGATCGCCAACGACGGGAGGCGCAAGCATGACCTTGAGTCTTCCGGGCATGACCGATCCCGTCGGCTATCTGCGCCGGACGGCCCAGCAATGCCGCAGTTTCGCCCGCTGGCACTGCGGCACGGCGGCCGACCACCTGCACCGCCTGGCCGACGAGTTCGACGAGCAGGCCGATGCGCTGCAGGCCTGCGCCGGCATCGCCCACTATGCCCGCCGGCCGCAGGGCGTGGGGCGATCGAATTATTGACGGGTCAGCGCCTGCGGCTCGCCCAGCAGATCGCCGCGGTCGGTACGGCAGCCGATCGCGCGCACGTGACCGTCGCGCCAAGGCATAGGGGATTGCGCGGCGCGGTGATCGCGCAATGGCTCTTGCGGCTTGTCTCCTGGGTATCAATGACGTATATACCTTGTCAATACCAAGGAGCCGAGGATGCCGAAAGAGGCGATGTTCACGCTCAAGCTAGACCCTGAACTGCGCAACCAGTTCATGGCCGAGGCGAAGGCCGCCGACAGGCCGGCGTCCCAGCTCGTGCGTGAGTTCATGCGCGATTTCGTCCGGCAGCAGCGCGAGACCCGTGAGCACGACGCGTGGTTCCGCTCGGAGGTCGAGCAGGGTGTGCGCGAGGCCGACGACCCGAGCGTGATGCGCATCCCCCATGAGGAGGTTGCGTCGAGCTGGCAGCGGCAGCGTGCCGAGCTTATCAAGAGGGCCGGCGGCAAGCCTGAGTGAGGATCGAATGGCTGCCGATCGCCGAGCGGGACCGTGATAGCCAACTCGCCTATATCGGTGACCGCAACCCCGGAGCCGCCATCAAGATGGGTGATGCGATCGAGATCGCCGTGCGGCAACTGGCCGATCATCCGCATATTGGACGTCCTGGCCGGGTCAAGGGCACGCGGGAGCTCGTCGTAACCGGCACCCCCTACGTGATCGCCTATCGCGTCGAACCCAACGCTGTGGTGGTGCTAAGGCTGCTGCACGGCGCCCAACGGTGGCCGACTAGACTGTAGGTCGAGAGATCGGCGAGGCCGTGTGCGGCGCAAGCGACTCCTGCCGGATGCGTGTACCATACAAGGACCGTTCGTCCCCCTACAGCAACCGCTCGGTCCGTCCGAACGTGCTGTCGCCAGCTACAGAAGCGACGCAGTTTCCCATCCCAGATAGGGGGCATATCCGTAGCCGGAAGGGCCAATTCCCTGTAGCGCAGCGCCGTTTCCGACTCGGAAGGGAGCGGAAGACCGCAGGAAACAGCCAGATTTTGAAGAATGGTGCCCAGGGGCGGAATCGAACCACCGACACGCGGATTTTCAGTCCGCTCTAACCCCAGGATTTCCGCGGGTTTCACCCCCGCGTGTTGCATGCGTGTTGCGGCTCACCCGTTGAGCCGGGCCTCGATGTTGCTGGCGTGAACCGCGTCCTGGTCACGCTGCTCGAACAGATATCCGTAGACGTCGAAGGTCATGGCGATCGTGGCGTGGCCGAGCAGCGTCTGAACCCTCTTCGGGGACAGGCCTTCCTCGATGAACAGCGCGGCGGCGGCGTGCCGAAGGGCGTGCAGGCTGTATTTCGCGTCGAGCAGCGGCCTGCCGTCGTCGTCGAGCGCCGGCATGCCATCGTCGGCAATCACGGCGACCGTCACCCCTGCGCGGAGCTGCAAGGGCCAGAACTCCCGATTGAGCAGGTTGGCGTGGCTTTCCGGCTTCCCTGCGCCGTTCGGAAACACCAGATCCAGCTTGGTGCGCTTCGGCTTGCCGTCGTCATCGACGACCGGCCGCACGGGGTCGACAATGCGCGGGCAGATCAGCTGCCATTCGCGCAGCGCCGCCACCAGGCTTGGCGGCATCGGCAAGGACCGGAACCCGGCCTCGGACTTGGGCGCGCCGATCGCCCCCCATTGGTCGGCCCGCTGGCGGACCTGCAGCACGCCGGCCTTGAGGTCGACATCGGACCAGCGCAGCCCGCGTATCTCCGACGATCTCAACCCGGTGTAGATCGCCGTCAGCAGCAGAGACCGGAACCGCCCTTCTGCGTGGGTGATCATGGCCTTGAGCTCCAGCTTGGTCGGCATCTCCAGCCTGGGCTTCTCGCGCTTCCCCGCCCTCACCCGCACGGTGCGTGCCACGTTCTGCGCCACCAGGCCGCGGCGCTGCGCCTCGGTGATGATCGACGAGATGCTGACCATGACCTTGCGGGTGAGCGCCCGGCTCAGATCGCGCAACATCTCGTCCTTGAGCGCCTCTAGCCGCGGTACCGTCAAGCGGGACAACTTCTCGGCGCCGATGCGCGGCACGATGCGGTTGTCGACGTGACCGCGGTACTGCCGGATCGTCGACGTCTCCAGGCCGTCGGCCTCGCACCGCTCGATCCATAGGGCTGCCGCCGCCTTCACGGTCACGCTGGAACTGTCGGCTACGTGGGTGCCGGCAGCGACCTGGCCACGGGCGTGGACAGACCATGCGTCGGCAGCCTTGCGGGTCGGGAACTGCTTCGCCCGCCGCTGGCCGGCCTGGTCGCGATAATCGACAAGCCAAACGGCCTTGCCGCTGGGCAAGGTCCGCTTTCTGATGCTGGCCATTGTTCAGGGCTCCTCGCGTTCGGCCGACTCGCGCGCGGCGCGCAGCGCCGCGGCTGCAGCGTCCAGGTTCTTGCTAAGCCGCTCGATCACGGCGGGCTCCAGGCGCTCGACGATCGGACGGGCCCAATGGGGCAGCGACTCAGGCGGGCGACGGTGGTCGAGCGCGGACAGTTCGTGCCGCGCATAGCGGATGCCGAGATCAACCGAGGGGCGGAAGACTGCCTCGACCGCTGAGCGCGCTGGCGATCCGCTGCCCGGCGGCCGTGGATCGCCTTCAGGCGCAAGCGAAGCGAGCAGAAGGCGGACTGTGTCGGACACCTGCTCGAACGCGTAGGCGTCGGAAATCCAATTTGGCCTGCTTCCAGTCTCATTTGAGACTGCGTATTCAGCTTGAGCCGCGCCCACATGGATCAGATGCGCAATCAAAATTGCAATGGCAGTAGCGTCCTGCCCGTAGGCAAAATCTAAACATTTCAGCAATATTTCTTCGTTTCGAAACGACTGCTCCAATCTTGTTTCTGCCTCTTGGCTCTGAGATCGACCGCTGGCTTTTGCGGCCTCATCTAGCTTTAGCTTCACCTCGGCGGTTACTCGAAAGCTGACGGGAAACCGCTCACCCGGTTCTGGCCTCCGGGGCTGACCGCCGGATCGGGGTCTTGGTGCTTTCACGTGCTGGGCACCTCCGTTGCGTGACGTTCAGTACGTTACATGTCACGCACGGCCTTGTCGATGCCGCGAATCTGCTATAGTGCATCATATGTAACGCACAAATAGCAGTCGATAGGAGGCAGGGATGGCTGACGCGAAGCGGACCTACACGCTCCAGGAAGTGGCCGAGATGTTGGGCATCGGCCGAAACAACGCCTACCGGGCCGCGCAGGCCGGCGAGATTCCGACCATACGAATCGGCCGGCGCTTGCTGGTGCCGAAAGCGGCGCTGGAGAAGATGCTTGCCATCGAGGCATCGGTAACGAAGGCCGCCTAAATGGCCCTCGTCAAAGCCTGGCCCAACGATCCGGGCGGCACAGGCCGAGAACGGCGCGCCCCGCCAGGCGCGCTGCTCGATGCGATAGACGATCAGAAGAGCCCGCAGGATACCGAACCGGTAAGGCCCCAGCAACTGGCCGCGATCATCATCGCGCGCCGGTTCGGCCTGGCGCCGGTCCGCGCCCGGCTGGTCGCGCGCCTGGCCGGCCTGGCGGTGCTGTCATGACCGGGCGCGCAGCAACGGCCACCGAAGGGCCGATCGCAGCGTTCGCCAAAAACGCGCGCGAAACCGTGTTGATCGACCTCGACCACTACTGCGGCTACGACCTTGTCTCGATCCGGTCATGGGTCGACATCGACGGCGAGCTGCGGCCGACGCTCTCGGGCCTGACTCTGCGGATTGAGCAAATCGACGCCCTGATCCGCGGCCTGCAGGCGGCCCGCGCCGAGGCGATCCGGCGGGGCCTGCTGTAGATGCTGGACGTGCCCGGCAGCAGCGCCGCGGTCATCGGACCACACTCGGATGAGGCCGAGGCCGCCGTTCTGGGCAGCATCATGTGCGCGCCCAACGTTTACGAAAAGGTCTCTGGCTTCTTGTGCGCCGAGCACTTCGCCAGCCGGGCGCACGGTCGGATCTATGCTGCGATCGCGCACCTAGTCGAGCGCGGTCGGTCGCCGGACCCGATCACGCTGAAGCAGTTCTTCGAGACCGACCAGGACTTGGAGAGCATCGGCGGATGGGACTACCTGAAGCGGCTGGCCCGATCCGAAAGCAGCATCGTCAACGCCGCCGACTACGGCCGGATGGTGTTCGACATGGCACGCCAGCGCACGGCGCTAGCGATGCTCGACGCCGCGCGCCAAGCCATCCTCGACCGGGCGCTCGACTCGCCGCAGAAGCTGGCGGCGGCCGGCGAAATCCTGGCCGAGCTGGCGTCCGATGGCGGCACGGACACCGCATTCGACATCACCGTCGCTTCGCAGCTGGCCGGCCAGGACGTGCCAGAGCGCCCCTGGCTGGTGCGCGACTGGATCCCACGGCGCCAGGTCACCCTGCTGACCGGCGACGGCGGCGTCGGCAAGTCGCTGCTCGGCCTTCAGCTGATGGTCGCCGCCAGCGCCGGTACGCCGTGGCTCGGCCTGAGCGTCGAGCCGCTGCGCTCGTTCGGGGTGTTCGCCGAGGACGATGACGCCGAGCTCCACGCGCGCCTCGTCGATGTTGCGGCCGGCGCTGAGGTCGACCTACGGGAGCTCGACGGCCTCGCCTATCGGTCGGCCGTGGTCGACCCCTGCGAGCTGGTCGAGATCGACGCCGTCACCGGCCAGCTTCGGCCAACCGCCTATTGGGCTTGGCTGCAACGCACGGTGACGGCGCATGGCGCCCGCCTGGTGCTGCTCGACGCGGCCACGAACCTCTACGGCGGCGACGAGATCAAGCGGCGCCACGTCAATGCCTTCCTGGTGCTGCTCCGGCGGCTCGCCATCGAGATCGACGGGGTCGTCTTGCTGCTGGCCCATCCAAGCGCGCAGGGCATCTCGACTGGCTCGGGCTTGTCGGGCTCGACGCACTGGAACAACGCGGTCCGGTCGCGGCTCTACTTCACCCGCGAGACCGGCGAGGACGCCGACCCCGACGTGCGCGTGCTATCGCGCCTCAAGGCGAACTATGCGGGCGCCGGCGACAGTCTGCGCGTCCGCTGGGCCCAAGGCGCCTTCGCCGCCCTCGACGCGCCCGGCAGCCTCGATCGACAGATCGCCAGCAGCAAGGCCGACCGCCTGTTCCTGGCGCTGTTGGGCAGCACCTATGCCGCCGGCACCTGGGTCTGTCCGAACCCGACCGCGCGGAACTATGCCCCGACGGTGTTCGCCAAGCACCCGGAGCGCGACGGCCTCGGCAAGCCGGCTTTCGAGGGCGCCATGCACCGCCTGATCAAGGTCGGAACGGTCGTGGTCGAGACCTATGGCCGGCCATCCGAGCCGCGCCACCGGCTGGCGCTGGGATGACGCGAGACATGCAAGACACGCATGGCTCGGGCCGTCGGACCCCGTCGCACCCCACAAAAACGTATAGCTCGGGGCGTCGCACATCCGTCGCACCCGTATCGGACATGGCCGAAAAGAGCGTCGCTCATGCGTCGGACCCCGTCGCACAGGCGCGTCGGTCTTACCCCCCATACCCCCCAGCCGGTGCGACGCGCACCACCGCGCTCGGGGCGCGGCGCGCGCCGGTCCCGGCTTGGGCACCTGGAAGCGGTCTTGATGCCTGACACAGCCTCGATAGCACCTCATCGCCGCGCCGAGCTGGCGACCGCCCGCCACCTCGCCGAACTGGTCGACCGGCACGCCGACGAGACCGGCTGTCCGGTCCGAGCGCTGCGCCTTGCCGCGGAGGCAGGTGACCCGGTGGCCGCCGGGTTCCTGGTGCAGCTGTGGAGCCGCCGCTTGGCGCCGCTGCCCGCGGCGAGCCCGCGCCCGTGACCCGCCGCCCCGCCTCACGCCGGCCGAGGTCGGCCGAGCTGGCCGCCATCGCCGGGCGGCAGGCGCCGTCGCCGTCGGCCGCAGCGCTCGAGCGGGCCCAGGCGGCCCTGCAGCTGCAGGCGATCCTCACCCGCCAGCTCGATGCCAACTGCGCCGTCGAGGTGCTGCACCTGTCGGCTGATCGCGACGGCGTGGCGGCCACCTACCCGGCGCGTCTGACCTGCGAGGCCGCACGATGACAGGCCGCCCGCCCCGTCACCGCCCGTCGGCTGCCGCGCTGGCCGCCGCGGCCGCGGCCGAGGCGCCACTCGCCCGCCCGGCCGAGCCGGCGCCGGCGGCGCGGCGGGGCGACCAGGTCGCCGCCGACGGCACCGCCCGGCCGTGACCGCCACCCGGGTCTCGGTCGACCAGGTCGTGGACCGACTGACCGCGGCCGAGCTGGCAGCGCTCGCCGACGTGGCCAGCGATCTCGGGCCGGCCCTGCGCCAGGCGCGTCTCGCCCGGCGCGACGAGGCCGTGCGCGCGGCCGAGGCCCATTACCCCAGCCGCCGGCGGACCGCCGCTGCAGCAGCGCTGGCCCAGGACCTCGCGCGCTACTTGGCGGGCCCGTGGCTGGTGGAGCGCGCGCCCGATCAGCTTCCGCCGGCCTCACCGCACCGCCGGCTGCTGCGGACGATCGCCCTGCTGAACGGCGGCGCGGCGCTCGGCTGGCGCCAGGTCCTGCGCATCTGGGACGGCGCGCGCGACGGGTAGCCGAGTTTGTCGGGCGCCCCCTGGTTCCGACAAAGCCAGGCGGCGATGGTCGATCAGACCGACCGGGCAAGAGCGAGACGAGACCGAGCTGATGGCCAACGTTTTCACCATCTCGATCACCGCAATCGACAACGCCACAGCTGTCGTCGGCAGGGTCAATAAGGCGATCGCGTCGGTGACGGCACCCATCGCGAAGATCCAGGCCTCGACGAATGCCCTGAGCCGCGAGATGGGCATCGGTCGCCTGGCGAAATCCATCAGCGAGGTCGGCAAGGCGGCGGCCAAGGTCGGCGGCGAGCTGGGCAAGCTGGGCGCGCCGATCGCCGCCTTCGTCTCGCTGGGCAGCGTGGCCGCGATCGGCGCAATGGCCGAGGAATGGGGCCGGCTCGGCTCGGAGATCGGGCGCACGGCCGCGACCCTCGGTCTGTCGACCGGCCAGCTGCAGGGCCTGCGCGGCGCCGCCCAGGCGGCGGGCGTCTCGGCCGAGAGCATGACGGGCGGCCTGAAGCGCCTGGGCGACACAATGGAAGACGCCCTGTACGGGCGCAACCAGGACGCCCTGGCCATGATGCAGCGCCTTGGCCTGCAGATCCGGCGGACCTCGGACGGCGCTATTGACACCGCCGGGTCCTTCCGCGACCTGGCCGACGCCATCAGCCACATCAAGAGCCCCCAGGTGCAGGCGCTGGTCGCCCGCACCTTCGGCCTTGAGGACCTGCTGCCGCTGCTGCGCCAAGGCTCCAAAGGCATCGAGGCCTATGAGCGCCGCTTCGTCCACTTCCGCGGCGTCATGGGGCCGAACGCGATCGCCGCGGCGGACCGGTTCCGCCAGAGCATGGTCGACCTCGGATGGGCGATTCAGGGCACGCGCAACGCCATCGGCGACAAGCTCATCCCCATCGTGCAGCCCCTGGTCGACGGCCTGGCGGAATGGATCGCGGCCAACCGCGAGCTGATCGCGGTCGATGTCGCGGGCTTCGCCCGAGGCATTGGAAGCAGATCGACCGGGTCGTGTCCCTGGTCAGCGATGCGGCCGACAAGATCGGGAGCGCATTTCGCTGGGCGACCGGCGCGCGGCCACGGCCGACCGCCCCGGCGGCAGGATCGAACCCCGCGCCGGGACCGCGGGCGACGCCTTCGCCCCAGCAGGGCGAAGGCGACCTGAGCGGCCCATCGATCTCCCCCGGCGAAGCCTGGCGCCGGCGGCCGCCGGTTAACCAGAACGGCGCCACCCGGGGTGAGCTGCAGAACAACCCGACCAACCTGCGCGGCTGGGGCAACAACCCGGTCTTGGGCGGCTTCGCGGCGTTCCCCACCCCCGTCGATGGCCTGAGCGCCGCTATCGGCAATCTGGTCGCCAAGCAGGACCGCCACGGCCTCAACACCGTCGCCGACATCATCGGCGACGCGAAATGGGACTGGGCGCCGGCCGCCGACGGCAACAACGTCCCGGCCTACGTGGCCAACGTCGCCGGCCGGACCGGCTTCGGCCCGCGGCAGCCGCTGGACCTGCACGACCCCGTCGTCGTGATGCGGATGATCAAGGCGATCGTCCCGCAGGAAATCGGCCGCCAGCCCTATGGCGACGATGTCTATCAGGCCGCCCTGGCCGATCGGTTCGCGCGCCTGGGCCTGCCGGTGGCCAGCGCGGCCCCGGTCACGCCGGCGGCGCCGCCCATTGCGACGCCCTACGCCCCGGCGCCAGGCGCAGCGACGGCCGCAAGTCCGGCGGCACCGGCCGCCGCCCCGGTGGCCCCTGGCACCGACCAGCAGCAGGGCAAAGTCGTGGTCGAGGTCAACTTCCGCGGCGCGCCTCCGGGAACGCGGGTCGATACCCAGACCATGGGCGGTGTCGTGGCGGACACCAGGATTGGCTACAGCATGGGGAGCGCGGTCGGATGATCGACCTCGACCGCCTCCCGCTGGGCGGCTTCCGGCGGGTCAAGGCCGAGATCCGCACGCTGATCGCGCAGTTGCCCGGCGCAGCGATCAAGGACGCCGCCGACGTCGCTGGATCCGCTGCCGAGGTCTTGGCCGGCCTGGACGCCATCAAGGTGCAGCGCGCCGCAGTCGACCGGTTCATCGCCTCGGCACAGCGCCGGCGCCGCGCCTTCCTGTTGGCCGGCGACGACCGGGCCCTCGACCGGCTGGAGCGCCGTCTTGATGCCGCCTACCGCGAATCCGAACGGCTTGAGCTGGCCGAGGAAGTGCTGCTCCAGCGCCTAGAGGCGGCGCGCCGGCCGACGGCAAAGCGCCTACGGCCCACTGCCGCCGCCGCGAACCGCCCCACCAAAGGGACCGCCCTATGAAAATGCCAAACCTGCGCGGCCTTCTCGGCCGGCGCGCGCCGTTCACCGACCCGCCCCGGGTTCCTGCAGCTGCCGCGCCCGCCTTGGCGGCGCAGCCGATACCGCCCGGCATCTCGACGCCGACCGTTGCTGCGCGCGTATCCGCCATGACAGCGCCGTTCGCGCACCTGCTGGGCCTCGGCGGCCCCGTCGCCGAGACGATCACCGGCGCCGCGCGGCAGGCACGCCGCAAGCCGGCGCTGACGGCCGGCCATGCCGCGGCCGCACTGCCGGCACGGGGGACGCCCCAGTCGAGCCCGACGCAGCCGCGCCCGGTGAAGCGCGCCAAGCCGGCGGTGCTGCGGTTCGAGCATCTGCGCCTCGGCGCCGAACAGCGCCAGGCCGCCGCCGAGGCCGAGGCAGCCGAGCGCCAGCGTGAGGCAGACATGGACGCGCTCTATGGCGGTGACACGCTGGTGCGGTCGCCGAGTGTGCCCGCCGTCGCCGATCCGGCCAAACTGGCTCGCGCGATCACCCGGGCGGGCGAGAAGGTGCGCCAGCCGATGCAGGCGCCGGCGGCACCGACTGGCACCGCAGCGAAGATCATCGCCGCTGCCGAAGCGGCGCGGCGCCCGACCAGCGCGCCAGAACCGACCGGGCTCGCCGCGCAAATCATCGAGGCCGGCCGCAAGCGCCGGCGGGGGATCGGAGAATGACCAAGCACACGATCGAATCCCTCACCGCCGACGTGGCCGAGCTGCGCAAGCGCGTTGCCGCGCTGGAGGCGGCGGCGGGGCCGGCCCAGCCCACGGGGGTGGCCGCGCCCCAGGCAGCGTCGGGCCGGCCCGCAGATGCCGGCGTGCCCCAGGCGCCATGGGACGAGCCGACACCGCGCCAGTTCGTCCTGTCACCCGTCATCGTGATGCCGACTCCAGACGAGCTGCGGCAGCGCTACGAGGCGGTGATTGCCGCTCACCTCGCGCTGAACTGGGAGCGGCCCGCCGCCGGGAGCAACCTGCCCGACGCCCATTACGCCGACGAGCACTACAGCGATTTCAAGCTCGCCTTCGAGTACATCGCCGGGATCTACCGCACCGAAGCCACCGACAAGCGGCTGGCGCCATTCACCTGGTGCGACCGGGTGCAGGACTGGCAGCGCGGGACCGGCCGTGGGTCCCGGCCGATCACCGTCCGGACGTTCGCAGCTGCTGCACTCGCCCACGGCGACGTGCTGGTCGAGCTCGGAGCCAATCCAGCGCTGCACGCCTTCGGGCTGAGCGCGCACACGGGTCGGCCGTCAGCGCTGGCCCGCGGCATGGAGCAGCGCATGCTGGATCCGACGGCGGGCGCGCCGGCGCACCGGTGAGACCGAACGGTCAGCCTCGGATGCCGGCGCGCGACATCGGGCCGCCCACCGCCATCGTCTGATCGAGGGAGCGGGCGGGCGGTATCAGGTGGGCTGCCCGCCCGCTCCCGGTCTCCCCTTCCCTGGCGCGACGCCGGGGCACCCTCCGGTGGCCACGCCCGGGTGGACGGTGACGCCAGAGTGGCGGGGCCCGGTTGGGGGGTAAGGACGGCGACAAGAGATCAGTCCCGCGGCCGACGCACACGAGGTCGTCGGATGCCAAGGCAGGCGAAGAGATGACCGCCGAGACGAACCGGAACGACTGCCGCAAAATAAAAATGGGTCCTTCCTGCGACTTTTTTTATGCGGGCATTTCGCACGCGCGATGCTCGACCAGCTACGGGTTTCGAAAGGTGTGCGCATCATGGCAGGCGTGCGCAGGGCGGCGCTGACGGGGATCACGATCCGGGAATTCGCTCGGCGAGACGGCTGCAGCCCAACCTTGGTCCGGAAGGCTCTGACTGCCGGCAGGCTCATAGCTTTCGCCGACCGCAGCCTCGACCCCGCGCTCGTCGGGACCGACTGGCGCTGGACCAACCGGCGTCGCGCGGACGCTGCGGACATCGGTGCGAACATGTCCGCAGCGGTGTTCGCGCGGTCGCTCGTCGACCGCACCAAGGCCGACGACGCCGACTTGGTCGCGTTCGTAGCTCAGGGCCTGGCCGGCCGCTACGCGTCGCTGGCCGAGGCCGAACGGGTCAAGGCGAACGCGCTCGCGCTCCGGCATGTCCTCGAAGTCCAGCGCGAGGCGGCGGCCCTGGTCGACCGGGAGGTCGCCGAGGCGATCATGCTCGAGGAGCACGAGGCCGCGCGCGAGGCCTGGATGAACTGGCCGGTCCGGGTCGCGCCGGCCATGGCCGCCGTCCTCGGCATCGACCCGGGGCGGCTCGTCGAGGCGTTGGCCGTGCATGTCGGCCAACAGATCGCCGACCTAGGCGAGCCGGACCCCGCCAGCTTGCACGGGGCCTGATGGACGCGCCGACATCGTCACCGTCACAGGCGCCCCTGTGCCCGGCCAACAAGCACCCCGGTTGCCTCGACCACCTGACGGACGGCGCTGGGCTCATAGAGGTCCAGCAGGTGCCGGGCCGCATCCTCGGTCACGCCCAGGCGCTCGGCCAAGCCGCCGAGTGACAGCCCCGCCGTGCGCTGCGCCTCGTACAGCGCGAGCTTGGCCGCCGCCAGCGCCGGGAGTGCGATCACCGGTCGCCCAGCAGCAGGCGACGCGGCCGGCAGCGGCAACCCGCCCTCGACGCAACCAACCAGCGCCGTCATCAGCGCGTCCAGGCCCATGGCGCGCGCCTCGGCCTTGTCGGCGCCATAGGTGATCGCCTCGGGCACGTCGGGGAAGGTGACGGTGAAGCCGCCATCCGGCTCGCGCGCAAAGTGCACGGGGTAGCTGCGGCCGCGTGGAAGGGCGCCGACCGCGATCAGCGCATCAATCCCCAGAACTTCGATCGCGGGCCGGAACTCGGCCAGTTCCTTGTCGGTCAGCGGCGGGATCTCGCTGTCATCCCAATCCGCCTGGCTGATGTGATCCGGCTTGCGTGTCTCGGGCATGGCCAGCCTCACTTTCGCGGTGCGCGTTTCTCAGCCCCCGATGCTCAGCAGCCGCTTCATCGTCTCCGGCTCGGCGTCGATCGCCTTGATCAGCAGCCGGGCGGCGCCGGTCGGCCGCCGCTGCCGCTGCTCCCACTTCCGCAGGGTCGGCAGGCTTACACCGAACGCCGCGGCGAACTTGCCCTGGCTCATGCCGAGCTTCTGCCGGGCCGCCTTCACGTCGACCACCTCGACCTGATGAACCACGGCGCCGGTGGCCTCGTCGCGAGCGAAGGCGATCGCCTCGTCCATGCCCGCCTTGATGTCTTCGAACGCGCTCTTGGTCATGATGCGGAAACTCCATAGGTCTCGGCCAGGATCTCCGAAAGCTCGACCAGGTCGGCCAGCTCGGCCTTCGACAGGTTGTCCTTCTCGTTCTTGGCGAAGACGGTCAGCAGGAACGTCGGGAGGCGGTCGCTGTGGAAGTAGTAGATGATCCGCACCCCGCCACTCTTGCCCCGGCCGCTGACGGCGAAGCGCACCTTGCGCAAAGCACCGGCCAGCGACACACCGCAGGTCGGATCCTGGGCGATCATGTCGATCGCCGCGGTCCGCTCCTCGGCCGTCATGCACTTCTCCGCCCGAGCCTGAAAATGACGGGTTTCCACGACGGTGTGCATGGCCACAATATAACCCGGTGGGTCATTTTCGGCCAGCCGAAATGTGTCCCAATGGGTTATATTTCTGACGGCCTTTCGAGCAGATCTCGGGGCTGAACCGGCCCGTGCCGGCCGTCGGCGGCTCGCGCATCGCGCCTGGGCACGTTGGGCGGTTACGCATGGGTCCGCTCGGACGGCGGCCCCTTGCGCCCCTCGGCCACCGCAGGAGTGACAGGAGTCGGCGACGACCACCTATCCGACCGAGATCCGCCAGGACGAGGACGGGTCATGGCTGGTGACCTTCCCCGACGTGCCGGAGGCTCACACGGCCGCGGCCGATCGCGACGCGGCGCTGGCCCAGGCGGCTGACTGCCTGGCCGCGGCCCTGGGCGCCTACGTCCATCTGCGCCGGCCGATCCCTGTGCCGTCCGCCATCACGGGCCTGGCCCCTGTGACGCTGGCGCCACTGCTGACGGCCAAGCTGGCGCTCTACACCGCAATGCAGGACGCCCGCGTCAGCAACGTCGAGCTGGCGCGCCGGATGGGCCTGACCGAGGGCGCGATCCGCAAGCTGCTGGACCTGGACCGGGCCAGCCACATCGACCAAGTGGCCGCGGCGCTGGCCGCCCTGGGCAAGCGCCTTTCGATCAGCGTGCTGGACGCCACCTGAGGCCGACGGTCGAGCCGGGGCGCGCGGGCAAACCGCGGCCTGGGCGGGGTTTTCGGCGCGGCGCTGCAAGCCCTCCTGTTGGAGCAGCATCCGTGCGGCCGCATCGGTTGCCGGGTAAATGCCGGCCCCACAGGCAATTGGCGCCCGCCTCGTAGGCGGGCTCAATGCCTGCTTCTGCCTCAGGCCAGGCTTTCGAGCGGCGCGCCCAGGGCGCCGGCCAGCGCCTTCAGCGCGGCGAACAATCCCGGCTTCTTCCCGGTCTCGATCTCCGAGATGTAGCTGATCACGCCGGCCGCGTCGCTGAGCTGCGACAGGGTCAGGCCGCGATGCTCGCGCCAGGCGCGCAGCGGCCGGACGCCCTCGACGATGATGCGCTGCACGACCTCGCCCGGGATGCCCGGGGCGGTGCCGGCGGCCACGGCCGCGCGGTCCTCGCGGACGGCCAGGCGATCCTGCAGGTCTTCGTCATCGGCCATCGGCGCGTCCATTCCTCCGAGGCGAAAGGTTGCGGGCGGCGACCTCAAATGCGCCCGGTGGGCACAATACGGCGACCGCGCCCGACAGGCGATCGGCGTCCATGGGCGAGCGCTTGCCAGCGGCGGCAGTGTTCTGCTGGTACCACGGCGGCGCCACTCCCCAAACTGGCGTCGTGTTCATGACGCGCTCTGGGCCGCCGCCGCGCGGCCAGCATTGGGACGGGCTGGCAAGTGGTCGCATTTCCCGACTTCGCTCTGGGTTCTGCATCGGTAGCGACGCCGGCTGTCCAAAAACGGCCTATGCTCGCAGACGCTCCACCTCGTCTCGCAACCTTTCTAGTAAGATTTTGAAATTGGCCCAGTTATTGCGCATCATCTCGATCACCGGCATTCTTTCAAACTCATCGTAAGGAGAGGTGATTTCGTCCTCTAATCTATAAACCCCGTTCTCTCCGAACCTATTCATCTGGTCTATGTTTAGTTTTTCCCTGCGAACCTCTGCTATGATCTTTATGGCAGTTTCGCTCAGCATTGCCTGATTTCTCCAGGACCCTTCATCGAATTCTATTGTCCATGGAATGGGAAATCTCGGCCAATTTGGAGCTGCGCCATCATCAATCATTCCCGAAATCGTATCTATCTGGTCAATCGTTGTAGACGCAACCTCGATAGGCGAGACGAGAAGTTAAAGAATGTGCGTCATATAGGAAATCTTCAGATTTCTCGCCTCAACGTCTTGTTTTTTCATTTGGCTAACTGCCGCCCTGTAGGCAAGAACTGCTCCGAGCAAGGCGAGAACACCGGCCAACACCGTCAATCCGCCCAGTATCCAGGCCGAGGATATTGCCGCATGGGCCTGGACGGCCGCCGCATCGGCCGTCGCAGCCGCCTGGATATGGGCGGCTTCGATAGCTGCTGCTGCTTGCACCCGGGCAGCTTCTACCGCTGCGGCCGCCTGAACCTGCGCCGCCTCACGGGTGGCATCTGCTGCGCGCATGGCGTCAAGCGTTGCCATCGCCTCTGCCGGTGTCAGAGTTGTGACAAGCCCCTGATCAGGCTCCATGCCCCCGCTCCTCGGCGGAGATGGCCTTTGGCCTACATTTCCCGGCCCAAATTGGCGCCAACGAGGACATCATGGAGCGGTGCCGCCCTTGCGGAGCCGCACGCCCGGCCCGCCGCCATTCTCCGCGATGAACTCGACACCGGCCGCTTCGAGGGCGGCGCGGATGGCCTCGATCGCCCTTGCCTGAGGCTTCGTCTTGTCGGCTTCGAAGCGATCTAAGGTAGCTGTGGACACGCCAGATCGCTCCGATAAATGGTCGCGAGACCATCCTATGAGCGCCCTGGCGGCACGCACCTGCGCAGCATGCAATTTCATGTGGACAGCCTGACGGAAATCCCATCAGACTTCAAGTAGCCGAGCGGGTGCTGGAACACCCGCTCGGCCTTCACCATCAACGAAGTCCCGAGGAGGATTCATCAGATGGCTATCGAGCATACCACGGCCGCGCACCCGCGCGCGCCGAACGATGACGTGCACCCCGTCGCCACCCGCCGGGGGCCGATTGGCGGCATCGCCGTCCTGGCCGTAGGCGCCTCAGCATTGACCGCCGGCGCGGCCTCGGCGATCGCCGCAACGACCGCGCCCGTCGACGACCCGCATGTCGAGTTGGCCAAGCGCCTGGCCGCTGCAAACCGGGCCTACGAGGTAGCGGTGACGGCCAATCCGCATGGCAACCCCACGGTCGTCCGCGCTTGCCACGCCATCTCCGACGTCGAGGACGCGATCATGGAGGCGGAGGCCGTAACCCTGCCCGGCCTGCTGCTCAAGCTCGACGTCTACGCCGGGGACATCCTGGGTGCGGATCCGGCGAAGGATGACCGCGACGACTGGATGCTGCGACGCATCCTCGAGGACGTCCGCGCCATGGCGGTGCGCGCATGAGCCCCGCGACCACGTCTCCCGGCAGGCCGACGCGCACCATCGCCGAGTGGCACGCTGAGGCCGAGCGCCAGCGCCAGCTGATGAACGAGGCGAACGCCCGCGGCGAGTACGTCGACGACGCCGACTACCTGCGCGCCCTCGATGGCCTTCCGCGGGATCTGGCCGACGCCGCGGCACTCCTGCGGCACCTGCACTATCTGGCAGAGGGCGACGGACGCCCCTCGGACGAGACGGTCCGGAGCATTGCCCAGCGGGTCCTGCTGGTGATCGAGCGCCCCGGTGCTGCTGCGGGCCCGGTGTCGCGCCAGACGATGCCGGCGACCGACACCGAGGTCATGGCAATCGCCCGGCGCTTCAAGGCGCTCGACGACGCCCACGCCGAGGCCGATGAACAGATGATCGCGGCGGAGGCCGGCAGTGTCGAGCATGGTCGTGCGGAAGCGGCCATGGACGAAGCCGCCGACAAGATCGATGCATACCGGGCGATCATCGGCCTGATGGCCAGCCACGGCATCGTCGATGCGGCGATCCAGGTGATGCTGGCGGCTGATGAGATCGACCCGATCGGCCGCGAAGGCGCTCTCGAATCGGCCAAGGAACGCGCGCAGCGGGCGACCAGGCACCTCAACTCGGCCCTCGCCGCCCTGGTCGATGAAGGCGGCCTCGACCTCGTTCCGTTCGGCGGCCATCGGTTCTGCGCAAGGCTGCCCGTGCCGGCCGCCAAGGTGACGCCATGACCGGGCTCGTGATCCCGCTGCCCGGCGTCGACTTGGCCCCGCTCGTCGGCGGCCGCCGTCACCGCGCGCCAAAGCGGGAGCCGTTCCATCCGGACTATCCCTGGGCTTGGGCGGCGACGGCGCTCATGGGGCCCAACCGCGTCAAGGTTCGCTATGTGGTCGACGAAAGCGCGACATGCAATCTGGTGTCACGTGCCCGCCTGGACGAGGTCGAATGCCCCCTCCCCGACGGGATAACCATCAAGGGACGGTGGTGTTCAGCTTATAGTTATACTTTGACGCAACCGTTCGATGGCGGCGGGACCGTCTCGATTGACGCTTTCATGGCGCCGCTCAGGGACCCCAGCATCGACATGTTCCTCTGCAAGCCGCCCTTCCGCACCCCGGACAACGTTCTGACCTTCCCGACGCGCGCTGGTGCGGACGTGAAGCCGCGGAAGCACGGCGCCACGGCCCGCCAACGCGGCTGACCACCACCAGCCCGGCCGGCGGCGTGTCGGCCGGGCTACCTCGTCGGTATTCCCTGCCTTACGATTGGACGATCACAAGCTGTGCTGTGCCAAGCGGCCGCCGCGTGGAGACGTCCACCATGCCAATCGACAAGCCTGGAACACCGCCCCTCGCCGACCCCTTGGCGGCCATGTGCGCCGAGGCACTACGGATCGACGCTGAGGCCATGGCCGCGCAGGACGCAGGGGAGGACTCGGCCGATGCTCTCCGAAGCCGCTGGCATGCGCTGAATGCCGAGATCCGCCGAACGGTGCCTCGCTCCCCCGAGGGCCTGATGGCCCAATTCGAGCAAGCCCAGCAGGATGCCCACCTCGAGGGCAGCGAGGAGCTGGTGGTGATCTTGGAGTCCCTACGGAACGGCGTCTGCCAGATGCTGGGGCTGCCGTTCGTGCCGTGGAAGGAGCCAGACCTGTGATGGTTGCATGCCCCCATCGGAGCACGGTCCGGTCCTAGCTGCGCCGGCTTACCGAGGCGGCGTGTCGGCCGGGCATCTTGCGCAGCCGCGCGAAGGGCGCCTTCGCGATGAAGCCCCCTTTGGCGGCGCCCGGTTTCCATGTGTCAGGATGACCGGAAACCCCGCGGCGGCAGCCCATCCCCTTTTTGCCTCGGCCGAGGCGGAATTCTCCGATCATGTCGGTGGGGTCCGCCGCGGGCAGGATAGGGCTGTCGCGTGAGGGCCGTCCAGCCGGCGAGGCATCGTGGTCGCGGCCGGCATGCACCAGGCGCCCGCCCGCGCCGTGGCCTGGCTGTCGTGGCGGCCAGGGCCGGAGGCGGCGGCTACCCTCGGCCGGCAGCGGTGCCGGAGCGCGACCGAGACACCCGCCCAGCACCATCCGATCGGATCGAGGACCGCCCCATGGCCGACACCACCCGGGTCCCCTGCCCCTTCGTCCGCGATGACATCACGCGCTGTCCCGGGCACATCGTCAGCTTCGCTGCCGAAAAGGCCGACCTGTCATGGACGCAGGACGAAGCCGGCGCCTGGCGGCTGCACATGGGCCGGCCACGGTCGCGGTTCCGCCTGTTTTGCAGCGAGCGCGGGGACCATGCCAGCTATAGCGGCCCGGGTCCGAGCAGATGGCACTGGAGCTGGAGCAGCTGCCGGCGGGGCTGCGGGCGGTGATCTACGGGTGAAGGCGGCAGCCAAACGGACGTGAACACATCAGGAACATCCGTACCCGACCATGTTGCGTCCGTGTTGCACGGACTCGCGGGGACGAGGAGGGACAGTGAGGATTTCCGCGGGTTTCACCGGTATGGGCGTGCAACACGTTCCCGAGACGAAAAGCCCCGCCGAAGCGGGGCTAAGCTGCTGATATCGCTGGCAAAAGTAATGGTGCCCAGGGGCGGAATCGAACCACCGACACGCGGATTTTCAGTCCGCTGCTCTACCAGCTGAGCTACCTGGGCATCAGCGCAGGCCGGGCTTATAACCGGGCCATTGGCGGCTGTCCAGCGCCACCTGCGGGGTCAGGGACCGCCCCGGGGCGGCCGGCCGCCTCAAGCCGCCTGCCCCAGCGCCGCGGCGTCGGCCGCCGCCTCGCGCAGCAGCCAGTCGCGGAAGGCGGCCACCTTCGGGCGCTCGGCCGCGGCCTTGGGGCAGACCACGTAATAGGCGAAGGGCGCCGGCATGCTGAGCGCGAACGGCCGCACCAGCCGCCCGGCCAACAGGTCGGCCGCGGCCAGGGCGCTACGCGCCAGCGCCACGCCCTGTCCCGCCACCGCCGCGTCGATCACCATGGCGGTCTGGTCGAAGGTCAGGCTGTGTGCCGGCACCAGGCCGGCCTGCCCGGCCAGCGCCAGCCAGGTCGGCCAGTCCTGGCGGCTGGCGTCGTGCAGCAGGGTGTGGCGGGCCAGGTCGCGCGGCGCCGCCAGCGCCGGCGGGCCCGCCGCCAGGCGCGGGCTGCAGACCGGAACGATCGTCTCGGCGCACAGCGGCGTCACATGCAGGTCCGGCCACTGGCCGGTGCCATGGCGCACCGCCAGATCGACGTCCTCCTGCGCGAAGTCGATGTGGCGCACGGTGGCGTTCACGCGCAGGTCGATCGCCGGGTGCTCCTCGACGAAGCGGCCGAGCCGGTGCACCAGCCATTTCGCCACGAAATTGGGCGACATGCTGACGGTCAGGGTGCCGGTCTTCTCGCGCTGCAGCAGGCGCTCGGTGCCGCCCGCCAGCTGGTCGAAGGCGCGGCCCACCACCTCCAGATAGCCCTGTCCCGCGGCGGTGATCGCCAGGCCCTGGGCCTCGCGCCGGAACAGCATCAGTCCGAGCTGCGCCTCCAGGCCCTTCACTTGGTGGCTGATGGCGCCCTGGCTGACCCCCAACTCCTCGGCCGCGCGCGTAAAGCTCTGATGGCGCGCCGCCGCCTCGAAGGCGCGAAGGGCGTTGAGCGACGGCAACCAGCGCGGCATGGCCGCCATCATGCCCCAAGTTTTTTGAGGCTGCCCCGAAAAACCATGCTTTGCGCCGCCCCGTCCGGCGACGGCATCGTGCGTCGACCATCTCCGGAGGGCCCCTCATGGACACGCCGCTGGCCAAGCCGTCGCGCTGGATCACCCGCGAGCGGCCGAAGGTCGACCGCATCGCCTGCCCCTGGCTGGTGCGCCGCTTCGTCGACCCCGACGCCGAATTCCTCTATGTCGCCGCCGACCAGGTGACGGCCGTCGCCGAGCGCACCGGCGCCATCCCCTATGACATGCCGGGAGTCGCCGCCTTCGGCCATGCCGGCGAGCGCTGCAGCTTCGATGCCTTCATCGAGCGGTTCGGCCTGACCGACCCGGCGCTGCAGCGCCTGGCGCTGATCGTGCGCGGCGCCGACACCGGGCGGCCGGAGCTGACGCCGCAGTCGCCGGGCCTGCTCGCGCTGTCGCAGGGCCTGTCGGCGATCTGCCCCGACGACCAGCGCATGCTGGAGCACGGCATGGTGGTCTACGACGCCCTCTACGCCTGGTGCCGCAGCCAGGTGGCTGCATGAGGGGGCGCCTGGGCGAGCTTGCCCGCTATTTCCTCCGCCTGGGCAGCCTCGGCTTCGGCGGGCCGGTGGCGCTGGTCGGCCAGATGGAGCGCGACCTGGTCCGCGACCGCGGCTGGCTGACCCCGGCCGAGATGCGCGAGGCGATCGCCGTCTGCCAGACCCTGCCGGGGCCGCTGGCGATCCAGGTCGGCATCCTGGTGGGATATCTGCGGGGCGGCGTCGCCGGCGCCATCCTGTCGGGCTGGGCGTTCATCCTGCCCAACTTCGCGATGGTGGCGGCCCTGGCCGCGGCCTACGTCGCGTTCGGCGGCCTCAGCTGGATTACCGCCGTCTTCTATGGCGTGAGCCCGGTGGTGATCGCGCTGATCCTCCATTCCTGCTGGCGCCTCGGCAAACTCGGGCTGGAGCATTGGCTGCAAGGGCTGATGGCCGCCGCCTGCTTCGTCGTGACGGTGGCGCTGCAGGCCGAAATCGCGCTCCTGTTCCTCGGCGCCGGCGCGATCGGCGTGGCCTGGTGGGGCACCGCGTTCCGGCGCGGCGCCGTACCGCCGGCGGGTGCCGCCCTGGCCGCCCTGCCGGCCACGGGCGCCGCCGGTGCCGCCAGCGCGGGGATGCTGGGCAAGATCATCTGGTTCTTCCTCAAGGCCGGCAGCCTGACCTTCGGCAGCGGCCTGGTCATCGTGCCGTTCCTGGAGAACGGCCTGGTGCAGCAGACCGGCTGGCTGGACCAGCGCCAGTTCCTGGTGGCCGTCGCCATCGGGATGGTGTCGCCGGGGCCGGTGGTCATCACCGCCACCTTCGTCGGCTACCTGGTGGCCGGGTTCTGGGGCTCGGCCGCCGCCACCGTCGGCATCTTCCTGCCCTCGTTCCTGATGGTCCTGATCGTGGCGCCGCTGCTGATGCGCCATCGCGGCAACGCAAACGTCCAGGGCTTCGTCAAGGGCGCCTACGCGGCGGCGATCGGCACCATCGCCGGCTCCTGCGTGCTGCTCGGCCGCATCGCCATCGGCGACTGGCTGACCCTGCTGGTCGCCGCCGTCAGCCTGGCCGTCCTGTTCCTGTGGAAGCTGCCGACCCCGGCCATCATGGCCGGCGGCGCCGCGGTCGGGCTGGCCGCCTTCCCGTGGCTGCAGCCGGCCTGGGTGTTCGTGCACTGACCCGTCGCCAACCGCACTGGGAGGAGAGCATGACCCACGATCCCGAGCGTCGCCGGCTGCTCCAAGGCAGCGCCGCCCTGGCCGCCGCCACCGCCCTGGCCGCCGCCCCGGCGGCCGCCCAAGCCCCTGCGGGAGTCCCGCCCATGACCTACGCAATCCAACCCCTGCCCTTCGATCCCAAGCAGGTCAAGGGCCTGTCCGAGGGGCTGCTGCGCAGCCATTACGACAACAATTACTCGGGCGCGGTGAAGCGGCTGAACGCGATCACCGCCGACCTCGCCAAGCTCGACTACGCCGCGGCCCCGGTCTACCTGGTCAATGGGCTCAAGCGCGAAGAGCTGATCGCCGCCAACTCGATGATCCTGCATGAGCTGTACTTCGCCAGCCTGGGCGCCGGCGGCGCCCCGCCGGCGCCGCTGGCGGACGCACTGGCCCGCGATTTCGGCAGCGTGGAGCGCTGGCGCGCCGAGTTCGCCGCCTTGGGCCGGGCCGAGGGCGGCGGCTCGGGCTGGGTGCTGCTGACCTATTCGCCGCGCGATCGCCGCCTGGTCAACCAATGGGCGGCCGACCACACCACCAATCTCGCCGGCGGCCGCCCGATCCTGGTGCTCGACATGTACGAGCACGCCTATCACATGGACTATGGCGCCCGGGCCGCGGCCTATGTCGACGCCTTCCTGCAGGTGGTGAACTGGGACAATGCGGCCCGGCTCTACGAGGCCTATCACGGGGCGTGACGCGATGCGGCGCCGCGCGGTCCTGATCGGGCTGGGGGCCAGTGTCGCCTTCGCGAGGACCGCGCGCGCCGCGGCGCCGGGCGCGCCGCTGTTCCGCGTGGTCGCCGACATCCCGCTCGGGCCCGGCACCAGCCGCATCGACTATCAGAGCCTCGATCCGGCGGCCAACCGCCTCTACGTGGCCAAGATGGGCGCCGGCACCCTGCTCGCCTTCGACATCGCCCAGGGCCGGCTGGCGGCCGAGCGTCCAGGCTTTCCCAAGGCCACCGGGGTGCTGGCGGTGCCCGACCTCCACCGGCTGTTCGTCAGCGTTCCCGGCGCGGGCCTGGCCGCCCTCCTGGGCGCTGCCGGCGTCACGGCCGGACGCGGCGCGGTTGCGGTGCTCGACACCGCCGATTTGCACGAGATCGCGCGGCTGCCGGGCGGCGCCTTCCCCGACGGCATCGCCTATGACCCCGGCACGCGCCGCATCTTCGTGTCCGACGAGCGCGGCGGCGCGCTGACGGTCATCGATGCCGTCGCCGCCCGGCCCCTCGCGCGCATCGCGCTGGACGGCGAGGCGGGCAACGTCCGGCACGACCCCGCCACCGGCCGCATCTACGTGCCGGTGCAGACCCGCGACGTGCTGGCCGTGGTCGACCCTGCCGCGCTGCACGTCCTGGCCCGCCACGCCTTGCCCGGCGCCCGCCATCCCCACGGCCTGGCGATCGCGCCCGACGGCGGCATCGGCTATGTCGCCTGCGACGGCAACGACCGGCTGCTGACCGTCGACCTGGCGGCCGGCCGCGTACTGGACGCGAAGCCCCTGGCCCACGATCCCGATGTGCTGGCGATCGACCCGTCGGCTCGGCGCCTCTATGTGGCCGCCGAGTCGGGCCGCCTCTCCAGCTTCGACATCACCCGGCCCGCCGCTCCGCTAGTCCTCGGCGACGTCTTCGCCGGACCGAATGCGCATTCGGTGGCGGTCGATCCGGCCACCCACCGCCTTTATCTGCCCCTCGCCGACCTCGACGGCCGCGCCGTGATGCGCGTGCTGTCGCCCAACCCTTGAGGATCCCGATGACCCGTATCGCCTTCGTCTGCCTGCATGGCTCGGCCAAGAGCCTGATCGCCGCCCATTACCTCGAGCAGGCCGCCGCCGAGCGCGGCCTGGCGCTCACCGCCACCACCTCGGGCCCGGAGCCCGACGACGCGGTGCTGGCGCCTGTGATCGAGGGCCTGCGGGCGCGCGGCATCGACGTCGCCGGCGTGACCCCGGCGCGGCTCAGCCCCGCCACCGTGGCGGGCGCCGAGCTGGTCGTGTCGTTCGGCTACGACCTCGGCAGCCTGATGCCGGCCGGCGCCGCGATCGAGCGCTGGGACGACTGCCCGGCGGTCAGCGACGGCTTCGACACCGCCTGGGCCTTCATCACCCAGCGGGTCGACGGGCTGGTGGCGCGCTACTCTTCGGGCGGCCGCACGCGCTGAAAGGCGGCCAGCAGCATCAGGTCATAGACCGATTTCAAGGCGCCGCCGACCACCAGCGGCCAGCCGAAGCCGGACAGCGTGAACAGCCAGCCCGCGATCAGCGGGCTGACCGCGCTGGCGATGGTGCGCGGCACCTGGGTGACGCTGGCCGCCGCCGGACGCTCGGCCGGGGTCACCACGGCCATGACATAGGAGCTGCGGGTCGGCACGTCCATCTGCGACAGCAGCCCGCGCGCCAGCAGCAGGGCAACCGCAACCGGCAGAGACGGCGCCAGCGGCAGCAGCATCAGGAACAGGTTCGATGGCAGGTGGGTGAACACCATGGTCCGGATCAGCCCGATCCGCGCCGCCAGCGGCACCGCCGCCAGGTACGACGCCGCCGCGGCCACGCTGCTCCAGAACAGGATGGCGCCTGTTGCGGCGATCGACAGGCCGAAGCGCTGCAGCAGCCACAGCGCCAGCAGCGACTGGACGAAGAAGCCGGAGCCGAAGGCGTCCAGGCTGAACAGCGCCGCCAGGCGCCACACGATCCGGCGCGACGGCCCGAGCGGGGTCCGTGGCGCCTCCGGGGCCAGCTCGACCGCCGGGCTCAGCGGCCGGTAGAGCAGCGCCGCCACGATGCCCAGGGCGGCATAGGCCCAGAACATGGCGCGGATCGCCTCGGTGCCGCTCCAGCCGAACAAAGGCGCCAGCCGGTCGGGCAGCGCCGCGGCCAGGGTGCCGACGGCGCCGGCCAGCGTGCCGACCAGGCTGTAGCGGGCGAACAGCGCGGTCCGGGCCTTGGCCGTGACGGCATGGGACAGCATCGTCTGCTCCAGGGGCTGGAACAGGCTGGCGTCGCCGGCCGAGGGGTTGAGGGTACCGACCACGGCCACCGCCAATAGCGGCCAGAAGCCGCCGGCCAGCGCCAGGCCGGCGCCGGTCAGCGCCATCAGCAGGCAGGCCGCCAGCGCCAGGCGGCGGCGCGACAACCGGTTGGCCACCGCGCCGACCGTGAGCGTCAGGACGGCCGAGCCGACCAGGGTGCCGGTGACGATGGCGCCGACGGCGAAGGCGTCGAAGCCCAGGGCCACCAGATAGGCCGGCAGCAGCAGCGAGGCGCAGCCGTCGGCCAGGGCGCGCACGCCGCGCCCGGCCATGATCCAGCCGGCGTCGGCCGAAGCCCCCGCCGGCACCAGCCGCCAGCGGCGGTCGAGCATCGCGTCGGTCATGGCCGCAGGGATAGCGGGCGGGACCACGGCCCGCAAACCAAGGGATCTCGGGCCAGGGCCAATTGGTTTGGGGCTTATCCCTGCCAGGGCAGGCTGCCGCGCGGCAGCCGGCGGGCGCCGAGCTGGGCCAGGGCCATCAAGCCGACGGTCGCGACGACCGTCAGCATGGCCAGCGCCGCGGCGCCGGTGGCGTTGCCGCCCTGGTCCAGGCTGAACACCACCACGCCCAGGGTCTCGACCCCGCTCGACCACAGCAGCGCCGACACCGTCAGTTCGTTGAACGCGGTCAGGAACACCAGGAGCGCGCCGGCGGCGGCGGCCGGCCCGACCAGCGGCAGCACCAGGGTCACCAGGCGCCGCCCGAAGCCGGCGCCGGCCATCTGCCCGGCCTCCTCCAGCGCCCGGTCGAGCTGCTGGAACCCGGCCACCACCGGCCGCAGCGCCAGCGCCAGGAAGCGGGCGAGATAGGCCACCAGGATGATCCAGGGCGTGCCGTAGAGGCTGATCCCCACCAGCGGCAATGGCTTCAGGAACACCAGGATGCAGGCGATCGCCAGCACCACGCCGGGCAGGGCGTAGGGCAGCTCGGCACCGGCGGCCAGCAGGCGCAGCAGCCGCTGCACGCGCTGCTCGCGCCGCCACTCCAGGAACAGCCCCAGCGGCACCGCCGCCGCCAGCAGCAGCAGCGCCGCCGCCGTCGCCAGGCCGAAGCTGTTGCGGAAGGCGCGCGCCGCGGCGTCGTAGCCGGCCAGCACGAACCCGTAATTGCCGAGCGTCACCGAGGCCGCCGACAACGCCACGCCGACCGACGGCACCAGCGAGGTCGCCAGCAGCGCCAGGAGCGGCGCCAGCACCGTCCCGGCGATCAGCGCCCAGGCCGCCGCCGCCGCGACCGGCCGCCACCGCCCGAGCGACAGGGTCGCGGCGTGGCTGGCCGCAACCCGGTAGTCGCGGCCGCCGATCAGCCAGCGCTGCACCATCAGGCCGCCGACCACCAGCACCGCCAACGGCACCGACAACAGCGCCACCTCGGCCAAGGCGCGCGGTCCGAAGCCCGACAGCCGCTGGTAGATCAGGATCGGCAGCGTCGGGAAGCGGCCCGGGATGCCCAGCAGCGCCGGGGTGCCGAAATTGCCGATGGCGGACACGAAGGCCAGCGCCCCGCCCGCGCTCAGGGCCGGCAGCAGCAGCGGCAGAACGACGGTGGCCAGCGCCCGCGCCGGCGAGGCGCCGCAGGCCCGGGCCGCCTCGATCAGGTCACGCGGCACGGCGCGCAGGGCCGCGCGCACCGCCAGGAACACAACAGGCGCCAGCTCGATACCCAGCAGCAGCACGATGCCGCCGCCGCCATAGAGCGGATGCGGCGTGCCCGGCGGCGGCGCCAGGCCCAGCGGCCCCAGGATCGGGCTGCCCGGCCCGGTCAGGGCGATCCAGGCCAGCGCCGTCACCTGGGGCGGGATGATCATGGGCAGCAGGAAGCCGAACACCAGAGCCGGCTTGCCCGGGAGGTCGGTGAGGCCGGTCAGCAGGCCGAGGCCGCCGCCCAGCACCAGAGCCAACGCGGTGCCGCCCAGCCCGACTTCGGTGGTATTGACGATGGCGGTCCAGGTCTGCGGCCGGGCGAACACCCGCCCGATCAGCGCGACGTCCAGGGCGCCGCCAGGGGCGGCGACTTCCATCAGCAGACGCAGCGGCGGCAGCAGGGTCAGCGCCGCCATCGCCAGCATCAGCCCGCCGAGCAGCAGGCGCTCGGCGGTCCGCGACTCCATCTATCCGCCGAACAGCTCCGAGAACTTCTGCTTGTTGTCCTCGTCGGCCTTGAGCAGGGCGCCGACGTCGGTCGGCAGCACGTGGATATCGGCGACCGGGAAGTTGGGCGGCGGCTTGATCGACGGGTCGGCGGGCATGTAGCCAAGCGACGCCTGCACGGCCTGACCGGCCGGCGACAGGATCCAGTCGACGAAGGCGCGGGCGGCGGCGACATTCTTGGCGGTGCCGAGGATCGCCACCGGCTCGGTCACGGCGGTGACGCCCTCCCGCGGGAACACGAACTTGACCGGCGCGCCCTTGGCCGCCTCGTTCAGCGCCACATAGTCGACGACCACGCCATAGAGCTTCTCGCCCGTCGCCACCGACCGGATCACCTGGCCGTTGGCGCGCACGGCCGTGGCGCCGCCCTTGGCCAGCGCCTCGAAATAGGGCCAGCCGAACTCGGGCATGGCGGCCAGCGTCCCGACATGGATCACGGCCGCGCCGCTATAGAGCGGGCTCGGCATCACCACCTGGCCCTTGGCCGCGGGATCGGCCAAGTCGTGCCAGCTCTCCGGCACCTTGGGCGCCTTGGTGTTGTAGACGATCCCGGTGGTGATCCGCTTGGTCGAGAAATACGTCCGGTCCTTGTCGTAGAGGGCCGGATCGAGCTTGCCGACCGGCGCCTGCGGATAGGCCGCCAGGCGATGGTCGCGCTTGAGCGCCGCCATGGCCGTGAAATCGGCGATCAGAGCCAGGTCGGCCTGGGGCGCACCGGCCGCGAACTCGGCCTGCAGCTTGTTCATGACCTCGGTCGTGCCGGACCGGAAGATCGTGACCTTGACGCCCGGATTGGCGGCCGTGAAGCCGTCGACCGTGCGCCGGGCATCGGTATCGGGCTGCGAGGTGTAGAGCGTCAGCGTGCCCTCGGCCGCCATCGCCGTGCCGCCCAGCAGCAGTACCGCCGCCAGGCCCATCATCGCCGCGCGCATCATGGATCGCTCCCCTGCTCCACCTCATCCAGGCGCGACCATGGCCGGCCCCGCGCGGCGTTCTAGCGGCAGTTCTATGACGGTTTGATGACAGACGGAACTGGCGGCAGCGGCATTGGCGCCGTCCCGCTCACGCCCGGTCGGCCGGATCCTCGGGCGGTTCGGCCGCGGGGGCCTCCTCGGCGGGCACGCGATAGCTCTCCGAGAGCCAGCGGTGCAGGTCCACATTCTTGCAACGGGCCGAGCAGAAGGGGCGGTACTTCATGGTCTCGAGCGGCGTTTTGCAGATCGGACAGGGCTTAAGTGTCATGGCGATAAAGGTGGATATGGCAGGTGCCGGGTAACAGGGTGGGGTCGGCCGCGACCGTCGGTCGCCGCCCGCTGCGGGTTTCCACGGCGGCGGCCAGCGCCGCCAGCGCCGGCACCAGGTCGGGGCTGGCGGTGACCGCGGGCCGGCCCGCCGGCTCGGCGCCGAGGGCCACCTCCACGGC
>CAZEFK010000081.1:0-30089 GCA_964511405.1 uncultured Comamonadaceae bacterium
CGACTCCGTGGGAAGCGGTCAAGCGGTCGAGCGACGCGGGCGATCATCAGGCGCGGGCGCTGCTGGCGGGGGCGGGCGTGAGCGTGGACGCCCAGGGCGCGCTGGTCGCCCGCCTCTCGGGCGGTCAAAGAGCGCGACTGGCGATGCTGCTCCTGCGGCTGGCGCAGCCGAATTTCTACCTGCTCGACGAGCCGACCAACCATCTGGACATCGAAGGGCAGGAGGCGCTGGAACGCGAGCTGGTGGACCATGGCGCGGCCTACCTGTTCGTCAGCCACGACCGGGCGTTCATCCGGGCCGTGGCCACGCGGATCTGGGTCATCGCGGGCAAGAAGCTGGTCGAGACCGACGACCCGGACCCGATTTTCAACAGGTTGATGGGTCAGTAGCTGGCGGCGCCTTACCCGGCGGCATAGATCGCGTCGACATGGATCTCCGCGCAGTCGAGCACGGGGAACCCGCAATCCTGGTCGGCGAAGGCAAGGCAGAGATCGGTGCCGCCCAAAAGGACGGCGTCGGCGCCCTGTGTCCGGCACAGGCGCTGGCCGGCGGCGAAGAAGAGCCGGCGTTGGGCCTCGGTGACCCGGCCCGCGTTCGCCATCGCGACGTAGGCCTGGTGCACCTCGGCCAGCGCCTCGCCCTGGGGGCGCACGACCTCGGCGCTGGTGATGCCGCCATAGAGCCCCGACTCCATGACCGTGGCGGTCCCGATGATGCCGATCCTCTCGAGCTGCCGCTGCCGGATCGCGGCGTCGACCGCGGGAATGGCGTTGAGGATCGGGATCGGTGCCAGCGCGGTCAGCGCGTCGATGCAGAAATGGCCGCCCATCGACGTGACCGCCGCCGCGTCGGCGCCCGCGGCCGCCAGCCGCCGGACCAGGCCCAGGAAGATCTCGGCCTGTCGCTGGGCGTTGCGGTCGGCCAGGTTCTGGCCCATCACCCGCACGTCGGCATGCGCGATCGTCAGCTCCAGCGGCGTGCCCGCGCGGGCGTGCCGCTCGATCAGGCCGCGATAGTAGTAGTCGGTCGCCGCCGGCCCGATCCCGCCAATGAGCCCGATATGCATCGCGGATGCTTCCCCGAAGATGGTACGGACGGCAATCTAGCGGCCTTTCCGGGGGCGTTCACCTGTTGGGCACAGCCGCCCACCTGGGCGCTGGGGAGGCACCGATGAGCAAGGTCACCGTGATCGCCGGCGCCACGCGCGGCATTGGCCTGGCCCTGGTCCGCCGGCTGGCGCAGTCGCTGGCGCCGGCCGATAGCCTCTATTTCACGGCCCGCCGCTCCCAGGACGGCGCGGCGGTGGCGGAGCAGCTGGCGGCCGACGGCCTGCGCGCCGCCTGGCTGCCCTTCGACCTGGCCGACCCCGGCGCGCCCGCGACACTGGCCGCCACGCTGGCCGAGCGCCACGGCCGGGTCGATGCCGCGATGCTGAACGGGGCCTATGCGCCGCGCGACGACGTCCTGGCCGCCGTCCAGGCCCGCACCATGATCGGCACGAACAACCACGGCTCGCTGCGCTTCCTGCAGGCGCTGGCGCCCGTTCTGGCCGACCAGGCCCGCCTGGTGGTGGTGGCCAGTGGCTTCGGCCGTCTGGCCAGCCTGCCCGAGCCGCTCCGGCCGCGCTTCGACACCACCATCCACGGCCCCGAGGCGATCGCCGCGGCGATGGATGCCTATGTCGCCGCCGTCGAGGCGGGCACGGCCGAGGCCGAGGGCTGGCCGGCGTGGGTGAACATCCCGTCCAAGGTCGGCCAAGTCGCGGTGACCCGCGCCTTCGCCCGAGCCTATGCGCGCGATCCGGCGCGGCGCCCCGGCGTCCTGATCAACGCAGCCTGCCCCGGCCTGACCCTGACCGATGCGACCCGCGACTTGATGGACACGGTCTTCAAGGGCCGCACCGCGCAGACTCCCGAGCAGGCCGCCGTCGATCTCGCCTGGCTGCTGACGTTGCCGCCCGGCACCGCCGAGCCCTATGGCGAACTCGTCCAGCACCGGAAGGTGCTGCCGTTCGGCGACTGAGCGGGGCGGGTTGACCGTCTCTTCCCCATGCGCCACGGTTGCGGCCGCAACAATGGCGGGGCGGGCAGGGGATGCTGGACAGGCGGGTGGCGACCTACAGCGCGGCGGTCGCCGGCATCACGGACGGCGCCACCATTCTCCTCGGCGGCTTCGGCGGCGCCGGAGTGCCGCTGGGGCTGGTGGCGGCGGTGCTGGACGCCGGCATTCGCGATCTGACGCTGATCTCGAACAATGCCGGCTCCGGCGACCCCGACGCCCGCGTGCTGCTGCAGGCCGGCCGGGTGCGCAAGGTGATCTGCTCGTTCCCGAAGTCGCCGACCAGCACCGTGTTCGAGGAGATGTACCGAGCCGGCAAGGTCGAGCTGGAGCTGATTCCCCAGGGCACCCTGGTCGAGCGCATGCGCTGCGCCGGCGCCGGGCTGGGCGGGTTCTACTCGCCGGTATCGGTCGGCACCGACCTCGCGCGCGGCAAGGAGGTGCGCAGCCTGGGCGGCCGCGACTATGTGCTGGAGCTGCCGCTGTCGGGCGACGTGGCGCTGCTGCGCGCCCGCCGCGCCGACCGCATCGGCAACCTGGTCTACAACAAGACCGCCCGCAACTTCGCGCCTGTGATGGCGACCGCCGCCAAGCTGGTGGTGGTCGAGGCCGACGAGTTGGTCGAGGCCGGCGCGATCGACCCCGAGACCATCGTCACCCCCGGGATCTTCGTCGACCGCGTGGTCGCCAAGGGAGCGCCGCAATGACCCCGCTCGCCCGCAAGGACATGGCCCGCCGCGCCGCCCGCGACGTGCCCGACGGCGCCTTCGTCAATCTGGGGATCGGTGTGCCGACCATGGTCGCCGACTACATCCCCGAGGGCCGCGAGGTGCTGCTGCACAGCGAGAACGGCATCCTGAAGCTGGGGCCGCGGCCGCCCGAGGGCCAGGAGGACTGGGACCTGATCAACGCCGGCAAGGGGCCGGTGACGATCCTGCCCGGCGGCGCCTATTTCGACAGCGGCCTGAGCTTCGCCATGATGCGCGGCGGCCATCTCGACCTGGCCGTGCTCGGCGCCTTCGAGGTCTCGCGCACCGGCGACCTGGCCAACTGGACCACCGGCTCTGACGACGGCGTCCCGGCGGTCGGCGGCGCCATGGACCTGGCCGTCGGGGCGCCGATGATCTGGGTGCTGATGGAGCACACGACCAAGTCGGGCGAGCCCAAGATCGTCGAGCGTTGCCGCTATCCCCTGACCGCGGTCGGCGTGGTGACCCGCATCTACACCAACCTGGCGGTCATCGACGTCACCCGCGACGGCCTGATCGTGCGCGAGATCGTGCCCGGCCTGGACCTGGCTGGCCTGCAGGCCAGAACCGGCGCGCCGCTGATCACCGCCGGGCCGGCGGCGCCGCTGGTCGTGTGACGGTCTGGTTCACCAGCGACACCCATTTCGGCCATGGCGGGGCGCTCGGCCTGTTCCGCCGGTCCTTCCCGTCGGTCGCGGCCATGGACGAGGCCCTGGTCGAGCGCTGGAACGCCGTGGTCGGGCCGGACGACGACATCTGGCACCTGGGCGACTTCGCGATCGGCCGCAAGCCCGATGCCATGGCGGCGCTGCTGGCGCGGCTCGCCGGCCGCAAGCACCTGGTCGCCGGCAACAATGACGGCCCCGCGACCCGCGCCCTCGCCGGCTGGGCAGAGGTGGTGCCCTATGCCGAGCTGACCTTGGACGGCATGCAGCTGGTGCTGTGCCACTTCCCGTTCCGCTCCTGGGCCGGCATGTCCAAGGGCGCGGTCAACCTGCACGGCCACTGCCACGGCAAGCTCAAGCCGCTGCCGCGCCAGGTCGATGTCGGCGTCGATTGCTGGGACTTCCGGCCGGTGACGCTCGGCCAAGTGCTGGACAGGGTGCGGCGTCCGGCGACCCGGACGTGATGGGCGGGCAGGGCGTGCGCGCCCGGATCTTCGGACGCGCCCGTTTCGGATCGTCGGGCCGCTATTTCGCGGGCGCGCCGCGGCCGTAGGTCAGCATGACGAAGGTGCCGGGGATGAAGGTATTGGCATAGAACGGCGAAATCGCCGTCAGCGTCTTCTTCGACGGGTCGTACACGCCTTCCGCGGTCATCCCGAACAGCTTCTGGGTCTTGGAGTCGAAGCGCGCCACCCGCAGGCCGGGCCGGGTTTGGAGGGCCTCGGCCAACTCGTACTTGTCGGCGCCGGCCTGCCGGAAGACTTCGAGGTTGGCCTCGACGCCGGCGATCACGAACACCTGCTTGCTGGCGGGATCGAACAGGACGTCGTCGGCGCCCCGGCCGATCGGGTTCGTCGTGGTGACCTCGCCGGTATCGGCGTTGATCACGGCGAGCACCGGATTGGTCTGCTTGCCCCGGCACGGCAGCAGCAGCCGGTTGTCGGCCTGGTCGAAGTCCGATCCCGAGGGCTCGGTGCATTTGGCCGAGACATCCCACCGGGCGACGGTCTTCTTGGCCTTGAGGTCGATCTTGTAGACGAGGTTGGCGTCGCGCAGCGGCAGATAGAGGTTGCTCTTGCCGTCGACGACCGGCCGCTCCAGCTGCTTGCCGTCGACCTCGATCGTGCCGACCAGCTTCATGGTGGCGGCGTCGACCAGCAGCTCCTTGCTGTTGTCGGCCTGCTGGTAGGCGAGGAGGTTGGTCGCTTCGTCATAGACGACGCCGTCGAAATTGTCGCCGAAGCTGACCCGGGCCACCGGGCTGAGATCGGACAGCTTGAACACCGATGTCGAGCCGTCGGTGTTCGCGGTGTAGCCGCGATCGGCCTTCTGGTTGAAGGCGGTCGCGCCCGAGCCCTTGGCGTTCCCGACCTGGCCCACGACCTTGCCGGTCGCCGAGTCGACCACGGTCAGGCCGTCGGCCCGCCGGCTCAGATACAGCCGATGGTGCGCCTGGTCGTAGTCGATGTGGTCCCACGAGGCGCCGCTGCCGCCGAGGTTCAGCACCGATTGCAGCCGATAGAAGTTCGGCGCGTCGCCGGCCATCGCCGTCGAGGCGATCGCGGCCAGCGCCAGTCCGGATGCCGCGCTTATGGTCCTGCAGAATGGGGTCATTTGGTTTCTCTCCCGTCGGGCCGGCCTGCTGTGGGGCGTTCACAGGTCCGCTTGCCTGGGCAAGGTATAGGCGGCGAACCTGACGCGAAGCTGACCGGCGTCCGTCCGGCGCCTCAGCACGCTGCATGCCAGCCAGGAAGCCTGGGGACGTCAGGGTGATGCGGCCGGCGGCGCGCGAAGATCCGCCCGTGGGACGCCCGATCCGTGCGGATTTCCCGACGCCCGCCCATCCTGAGGCCCTCACGCCGTCTCGCGCACCACCAGCTCGGGCTCCACGCGCAGGCCCTGCTGGCGGCCGTCGCCCTGCATGCGGTCGATCAGCAGGCGCATCGCCAGCTCGCCCAAGGCCTGCTTCTCGATCCGCAGCGTGGTCAGGGCCGGCGTGACCAGGGCGGCGGTCGGGATGTCGTCGAAGCCGGCGACGGCCACGCGGGCGGGCACCGCCACGTCGGCCGTCTTCAGCCGCGACAGCAGGCCCAGCGCGACCAGGTCGTTGTAGCAGACCACGGCGTCGACCGCGGCCAGGCGGGCGAGGATCGCCGGCGCCGCCGCCACCCCGCCGGCGAAGTCGGGCTGGCAGGGCTCCTGATGGACCAGCGCCAGGCCGTGGCGGCCGAGGCCGGCGGCGAGGCCGGCCAGGCGCTGGCGGCCGCCATGGGACGCGGGCGGACCGGCCAGCACTGCGATCCGGTGCCGGCCGCGCGCGACCAGATGGTCGACGAGCTGCGACGCGCCGGCCTGATAGTCGACCTCGACGCTGCCTGCCAGCGCCCGGGGTGCCGCGCGGTTGACCAGCACCACCGCGCGATGGCGGCCGATCGCCTCGGCCAGGCGGCGGTCGTTGAGGCGGGCGCTGCACAGGATCACGCCGTCGACTTGGCGCTCCAGCAGGGTCGCCAGCACGTCGGCCTCGCGCTCGGGATCCTCGAACACGTTGCCCAGCAGCAGGGTGTAGCCCTCGGCCCGGGCCACCAGCTCGGCACCGCGGACGATCTCGGGGAAGAACGGGTTGGTGATGTCGGGCACGACCACGCCCACGGTCTGGGACTGGCCGACCTTGAGGCCCTTGGCGAAGGCGTTCGGGCGATAGTCCAGGGCCTTGGCCGCCGCCAGCACGCGCGCGCGGGTGTCGGTGCCGGCGCCGCCGCGCCCGTTGAGGACCCGGCTCACGGTCATCTGCGACACGCCCGCCGCCCGCGCCACGTCGGCGATCGTGGCTTTCGCCCGGCCCGGCGCCGACATGCGTTAGCGATACCTGGAAAAGCTATGTAGCATTACCGAGCCCTGGCGTTTCTTGACAGGCTATCGAGGTTATCGATAACGTAAACCTGTCGGATGCGGAAGCACCAAAACGCAACGCGGGCAGGGAGGACGGCGATGGAGCGCGCGCAGGCGCGAGCGGTCGGCTGGGCCGGGATCGCGGGATTGGTCGCCGTGCTGCTGTCGGGGACGGCGCTGGCCGCCGACTATCACGAAGCGCCTGTTCTGGCGGCGCGGGTCGCCGCCGGCACGCTGCCGCCGGTCGCGCAGCGCCTGCCCGAGATGCCGCTTGTGGTGCAGCCGGTCGAGCATGTCGGCCACTATGGCGGCACCTGGCGCATGGCCGTGCAAGGCGGCTCCGACTCTCTGGTCGAGCGCACGCTCGGCTACACCCGGCTGGTCCGCTGGAAGCCCGACTGGTCCGACGTCACGCCCGACCTGGCCGAGTCCTACACGGTCAGCCCCGATGCCCGCGACTACGTGTTCAAGCTGCGGCGCGGCCTGAAATGGTCCGACGGTCAGCCCTTCACCGTCGACGACCTGATGTTCTGGTATCAGGACGTGCTGATGAACAAGGAGCTGACGCCGGCAATCCCGGCCTGGCTCGGCACCGGCGACCACCCGCTGACGGTCGAGAAGATCGACGACATCACGGTGCGCTTCGCCTTCGCCCAGCCCAACGGCATGTTCCTGAAGAACCTGGCCACGGTGCTGGGCTCGGACATGCTGGCGGCGCCCCGGCACTGGCTGCAGCAGTTCCACAAGAAGTACAACCCCGACGGCGTCGCCAAGCTGGTCGCGGCCGCCGGCGCGCCCGACTGGGTCAACCTGTTCAACGGCAAGATCGGCCCGTCGACCACCGCCAACCGCTGGCGCAGCCTCGGCCGGCCGGTCCTGAACCCGTGGATGCTGACGGTGCCCTATGTCGGCACGACCCAGGTGGTGGCCGAGCGCAACCCCTATTTCTTCAAGGTTGATCCGGCCGGCAACCAGCTGCCCTATATCGACCGCGTCACCTTCGACGTCGTCGGCGACAGCCAGGCGCTGGTGCTGAAGGCGGTCAACGGCGAAATCGACATGCAGAGCCAGGGCCTGGGCTCGATCGACGCCCGCAGCACCCTGGTCGACAACCAGAAGGTCGGCGGCTACCACCTGTTCAAGGCGATCCCGGCCTATTCCAACGCGCTGCTGATCAACCTCAACGAGACCGACAAGGCCCCGGCGCTGCGCCAGTTCCTGGCCAACCACGACGTGCGCGCCGCGCTCAGCCAGGCGATCAACCGCGACGAGCTCAACGAGCTGATCTTCGCCGGCCAGGCCCAGCCCTATCAGGCGGCGCCGCGGCCGGGCACGGCGCTCTATGACGAGACGCTGGCCAAGCAATACACCCAGTTCGATCCCGATGCCGCCAACGCGCTGCTCGACAAGGCCGGCTACGCCAAGAAGGACGCCGACGGCTTCCGGCTGGGCAGCGACGGCAAGCGCCTGTCGATCACCATCGACACCTCGACCACGCGCAAATACCAGGTCGATGCGCTCGAGATGATCAAGGACTACTGGCGCACCGTCGGCGTCGAGATGCAGGCGCGTGTTGTGCAGGACTCGCTGATCTTCGCGCGCCTGCAGGCCAATGACGAGGACGGCGTGGTGTGGATCGGCGGCGGCGGCTACGACCAGCTCGGCCTGCTGGATCCCAAATGGTATTTCCCGCACGAATTCCAGTCGAGCTTCGCCACGGCCTGGGGGATCTATTACCAGGATCCGAAGGATCCCCATGCCGAACCTCCCAGCGCGCCGGCGCTGAAGCAGATGAAGCTGTACGACCAGCTGCTGGAGCGGTCGAGCACCGCCGACCAGCTTGCGGTCATGAAGCAGATCCTGGCGATCACCCGCGACCAGTTCTATGTCATCGGCACCAACATGGCGCCCGACAACTATGGGATCGTCAGCAACCGCCTGCACAACGTGCCGGCCGAAATGCCGGATACGCTGTTCTACGTGACCCCCGGGCCGACCAATCCCGAGCAGTACTATTTCGATTAGGGCGAGGTCCGGCCCATGCTCGCCTATCTAGGCCGCCGCCTGCTCTACGCCGCCGTGACCCTGGCCGCCGTGTCGATCGTGGCGTTCCTGATCATCCAGCTGCCGCCGGGCGACTTCCTGACCGCGTTCGCGGCCAAGCTGGCCCAGCAGAACGAGACCATCACGTCGGACGCCATGGCGGCGCTGCGCCTCCGCTACGGTCTCGACCAGCCCTGGTATGTGCAGTATTGGCGTTGGGTCACGGGCATCCTGCTGCGCGGCGACTTCGGCCAGTCCTTCGAATGGAACCGGCCGGTCGCCGACCTGCTGTGGGACCGCTTCGCCATGACCCTGGTGGTAACGCTGTCGGCCCTGGTCGCGACCTGGGCGCTGTCGTTGCCGGCCGGGATCTACAGCGCCGTGCGCCGCTATTCGCGCACGGACTATCTGGTGACCCTGGCCGCGTTCGTCGGGCTGGCGGTGCCCAGTTTCGTACTGGCGCTGGCGCTGATGTATCTCTCGTCGCGCTATCTGGGCCTCAATGTCGGCGGCCTGTTCTCGCCCGCCTATGTCAATGCGCCGTGGAGCTGGGGCGGGGTCGGCGACATGGGGCTGCACCTGGTCGTGCCCGTGATCGTGCTCGCGACCCACGGCACGGCGGCGCTGACCCGGGTCATGCGCGCCAACCTGATCGACGAGCTGCACAAGCCCTATGTCGAGATGGCCCGCGCCCGCGGCCTGGGCGAATGGGAGCTGCTGCTGCGCTATCCCGTGCGCGTCGCCCTCAACCCCTTCGTCTCGACCATCGGCTGGGTGCTGCCCAACCTGGTGTCGGGCGCCGTCGTGACCTCGATCGTGCTGAGCCTGCCGATCGCCGGGCCGCTGCTCCTCGATTCGCTGCTGTCGCAGGACATGTACCTGGCGGGCAGCTTCATCCTGCTGCTGAGCGCGCTGACCATCCTGGGCACGCTGGTGTCCGACCTGCTGCTCGCCTGGCTCGATCCCCGGGTGCGCCATGGCTAGCGCTGTGAGGCTCGCCGAGGCCGGCTACTGGACGCTGGTGTGGCGCCGGTTCCGGCGGCACCGCCTGGCCGTGTGGGGTCTGGGCGTGGTCGCCGTGATCTATCTGGCCGCGATCTTCGCCGAACTCGTGGCGCCCCTGTCCCCGGACACCATGGCGGCCCGCTACACCTACGCGCCGCCGCAAGGACTGCATATGTTCGGCCGCGACGCCAAGGGCGAGCTGCACTGGCTCTATGTGAACGGCTACAAGGTGGTCGTCGACCCGGTGGCGCTGAAGCGCCGCTTCGTCAGCAACCCGGCGGTGGTCTATCCGGTGCGGCTGTTCGCCGTGGGCGAGCCTTACCGGCTGTTCGGGCTGATCCCGTGGGACCGGCATCTGATCGGCCCGGCGCGGCGCGGCGACCCGTTCTACCTGTGGGGTGCGGACCGGCTCGGCCGCGATATTTTCAGCCGGACCGTCTACGGCGCCCGCGTCTCGATGTCGATCGGTCTGGTCGGGGTCGCCCTCAGCCTCGTCCTGGGCGTATTCCTGGGCGGCCTGTCGGGCTATTGCGGCGGCTGGGTCGACGAGCTGCTGCAGCGGGTGATCGAGTTCCTGAAGTCGATCCCGACCATCCCCTTGTGGATGGGTCTGGCCGCGGCGATCCCGCCCAGCGTCAGCCCGCTGATGGTCTATTTCTGGGTCACGGTGATCCTGTCGCTGCTCGGCTGGACCGACCTGGCGCGCGTCGTGCGCGGTCGCTTCCTGGCCCTGCGCGGCGAGGACTTCGTGGTCGCCGCCCGGCTCGACGGCTGCAGTCGCCAGCGCATCATCTGGCGCCACATGGTGCCGTCGTTCCTCAGCCATATCATCGCGTCGATCACGCTGGCGATCCCGGGCATGATCATCGCCGAGACGTCGCTGAGTTTCCTGGGCGTCGGCCTGAAACCGCCGGTGGTGAGCTGGGGCGTGCTGCTGCAGGACGCCCAGAGCGTGCTGGCGCTGACCGCGGCGCCCTGGCTGTTCGCCCCGGCGGCCGCGGTGGTGGCGGCGGTGCTGGCGCTCAATTTCCTGGGCGACGGACTCCGCGATGCGGCCGATCCCTATGGCTGAGCCGCTGGTCTCGGTGCGCGACCTGGCTGTGGTGTTCGACACCGACGACGGCCCGGTGCGCGCGGTCGACGGCGCCGGCTTCGCGCTGCGCCGCGGCGCCGTCACCTGCCTGGTCGGCGAGTCGGGCTCGGGCAAGAGCCTAACCGCGCGGGCGCTGATGGCGCTGCTGCCGCACCGGGCGCGCTGGGCCGGCGGCACCGTGACCTGGCGGCCGGAGCCGGGCCGGGCGGTCGAGATCGGCGACCTCGACCCGCGCGGCCGCGCCATCCGCGCCATCCGCGGCGGCGAGATCGCGCTGATCAGCCAGGAGCCGATGGCGGCGCTGTCGCCGGTCCACAGCATCGGCCAGCAGCTGGTCGAGACCATCCGCCGGCACCGCCGCCTCGGCCGCGCCGCGGCGCGCGCGGAGGCGGCGGCCCTGCTCGGCCGGGTCGGCATCCCGCGGCCGGCCGAGCGCCTGGACAGCTATCCCTTCGAGTTCTCCGGCGGCATGCGCCAGCGCGTGTGCATCGCCCTGGCGCTCGCCGGCCGGCCGCGGCTGCTGATCGCCGACGAGCCGACCACCGCGCTCGACGTCACCACCCAGGCGACCATTCTCGACCTGCTGCGCGCGCTGCAGGCCGAGGACGGGCTCTCGATCCTGTTCATCACCCATGACCTGGGCGTGGTCGCCGAGATCGCCGACGACGTGATCGTCATGTATCTGGGCGCCGTCGTGGAGCGCGGATCGGTGCGCGACATCTTCTACGACCCGCAGCATCCCTATACCCAGGCGCTGCTGCGCTCGGTGCCGCGGCCGGGATCGGGGCGCGGCCCGCGGCTCGCCGCCATCCCGGGCATGGTGCCGCCGCCCTTCGAGCGGCCCGGCGGCTGCAGCTTCCATACCCGCTGCGACCAGGCGCTGGCCGGCCTGTGCGACGCCCAGGTGCCGGGCGACACCGTGCTCGGGCCCGGTCGGGTGGTGCGCTGCCTGCGCCGCGCGCCGGTGCCGGAATCGGCCGATGCCTGACGGCGGCGGCGTGGGCACCGAGCCGATCCTGGAGGTGCGCGACCTGGCGATGGCGTTCGCGCTGACCCGCGGCCTGCTGCGGCGCCGGGTCGGCACGGTGCGGGCGGTCGACGGCGTGTCGTTCGATCTGCGCCGCGGCGAGACCCTGGGCCTGGTCGGCGAGTCCGGCTGCGGCAAGTCGACGGTGACGCGCTGCATCCTGCGCGTCCATCGGCCGACCGCCGGCGCCATCCGCTATCGGCGTCCCGACGGCCAGGTCGTCGACCTGGCGGGGCTGGACGAGGCCGCGCTCGCGCCCTACCGCACCGACATAAGGCTGGTGTTCCAGGACCCCCAGGGCTCGCTGGACCCGCGGCTCACGGTGCGGGCGATCGTCGGCGAGGCGCTGGCGGTCAATCGCCTGGCGCCGGCCGGCGAGATCGACGGCATCGTGGTCGAGCTGCTGCGCCGGGTCGGCCTGCGCCCCGACCATGCCGGGCGCTATCCCCATGCCTTCTCGGGCGGCGAGCGGCAGCGCATCGGCATCGCCCGCGCGCTCGCCACCAGCCCGCGCCTGGTGGTGCTGGACGAGGCGGTGTCGGCGCTCGATGTCAGCGTCCGCGCCCAGACCCTCAACCTGCTGCGCGACCTGCAGGCGGCGCTGGACCTGACCTACCTGTTCGTCAGCCATGATCTGAGCGTGGTCCAGCACATCAGCGACCGAGTCGCCGTCATGTATGTCGGCCGCCTGGTCGAGGTGGCACCGGTCGACGACCTGTTCGCCCGGCCCCGCCATCCCTACACCGAGGCGCTGCTGTCGGCGCTGCCGGTCGCCGATCCCGACCGAGCGCGCGCCAGCCGCCGCATCCGCCTGCCCGGCGAGGTCGCCGATCCCGCGAACCGGCCGGCAGGCTGCGCCTTCCATCCCCGTTGCCGCTTCGCCACCGACCTCTGCCGCACTGCCGTGCCGGCGCTGCGGCCGCTTGATACCGGCAGCGTCGCCTGCCACCACGCCGACCAGCTCACGCTCGCCGGCGTCGAACCCTGACGAGGATCATTTCGTGACCATAACGATCGATGCCGGGCATGCCGGCACGCCTTGGACGCGCTTCTGGCGCAGCACCGGCTTCACCCCGGCCGAGCTGCTGCTGGAGCCGGAGATGCGCCAGACGCTGGCCTATCTGGGCGCCGTGCCCAATCGCGGCGTCGAGTATCTGCGCGTGCACTACATGCTGGATCTGGTCACGGCCAGCCGCATCGGCCGCTATGAGTGGAGCCTGCTCGATGCCGCCCTCGACGCTCATGTCGAGGCCGGCCTGAAACCCTTCTTCGAGCTGATGGGCAATCCGTCGCGGCTGTTCACCGACTTTTCGGACCGCACCCAGGCCGAGCACTGGCGCGACCTGATCGCCGAGTTGGCCCGGCGCTGCCTGGACCGCTACGGCGCGGACGAGGTCCGGTCCTGGTACTTCGAGACCTGGAACGAGCCGGACATCTGGTGGCGCCATGGCGGCGAGACCGGCTTCAACAATTACTACGACGCCTGCTCGGAGGCCTTGAAGGCGGTCGACCCGACGCTGCGCTTCGGCGGCCCCGGCACCGCGCGCACCCTGGCGCCAATGTTCAAGTCGATCCTGGCTCATTGCGATACCGGAACGAACCTGTTCACGGGCGAGCAGGGGGTCAGGATCGACTTCATCTCCGTCCACGAGAAGGGCGTGAAGAAGCATGTCGAGGATCTGACGCCCAACTCCGTGGGCATCTGCGACCGCGAGCTCAAGGCCGTCGACTATATCCGCACCCACCATCCGCGCCTGGCCGACCGCCCGTTCATCAACAATGAATGCGACCCGCAGATCGGCTGGATCCTCAGCCACACCTGGCATGCCACGCCTTATTTCGCCGGGATCTGCGCCAAGATCATCGACCAGCACCAGCGGCGGATGGCCGACCAGGCCCGGGTGCCCTATGCGGTGCTCAGCAACGACAACGGCTTCATCGGCCGCTGGGGCCACCGCACGCACCTGGCCTATTTCGGCGAGCGGGCGATCACCGCGGCCCAGGCCGACCATGTGACCGACCTCGCCGCCCTGGCCGACCGCCGCGCCAACCCGAAGCCGTTCGAGCTGATCAAGAAGCCGGCGCTCAGCGTCATGGAACTGCTGGGGCTGCTGGGCGACGACCGGCTGCCGGTGGCGGCCGACGGCCTCGACCCCGACCGCGACGGCATCGGCGCGATGGCGACGCGCCTCGCCTCGGGCGACCTCGCGATCCTGATCTATTACAGCGTCGACCGGATCTGGCAGTCGGGGCGGCGGCGCATTCGGCTGGCCCTGGACGGGCTGCCGGCGGGCGACTACGCCCTGGCCACGCTGCGCATCGCCGACCAGGCCGGCGATCCGTTCTCGGTCTGGGAGCAGGCCGGCGCGCCCGACCTGCCCGACGCGGCCGTGCTGGCGGCCACGCGCGCCGCCCAGGAGCCGGCCCAGGCGGTGCGCCGGCTCCGGCATCAGGGCGGCCGCCGCGAGCTTGCGATCGACCTGCTGTTGCCGTCGGTCACGCTGCTGGTGCTGGCGCGCCGGGGCGCGCCGCCGGCAGTGCCGACGGCGCTGCGCGCCGACCGCTATCCGGGGCTGGCCGGCGACAACCGGCTGCTGACCTGGCGCCCCGGCGCCGCACCCGGCGTCCAGCGCTTCGAGGTGCACTATGCGCCCGACCCCAAGGCCCGGTTCGAGCGGATCAGCGCCGCGCCGCTGCTGTCATCGGCGTTCCTGCATGCCAGCGCGCCGGCGTCCGGCCGCTACCGGGTCGTGGCGCGCGACCTGTTCGGGCAGGCGAGCCCGCCGTCGGCGGTGTTGACGGTGCCAACTTGATGCCGGCGCTTGCGCCGGCTGCACGGTTGGCACATGTTCATGCACATGACCGGTGCGGAGGGCAAGATGGCAGCGACGGCGCGCGTGGTGGTGCTGATGTCGCCGCAGGAGAAGGCGGCGCTGGAGCGGAAGGCAGCGCGCGCCGGCGGGGTCTCGGCCGCCGAGCTGGTGCGCCGCGCGGTCGACGCCTATGACGAGACCGGCGACAGCGAGGCGGAGATGCTGAAAGCGCTGATCGAGGCGTTCCGGGCCACCCACGCCGAGACGGTAGCGCAGCTCGACCGGACCGACCGCAAGCTGGACGAGACGCTGGCAGCGCTGTCCGAGCTGCGGCGCCCGGCATGAGCCTCTATGGCGAGGCCATCGCGGCGATCCGCTCGGTGATCCTGCTCGACGAGCGGGTCCAGGCGATGGCGAAGAAAGTCGACAAACTGGCCGACGAGGTGCGCGACACCAAGGAGCGTTTGGTGCGCCTGGAAACCATCGTCGAGATCGCCCGCCCCGATGGCGGCGTCCTGCGGATCACGCGGGCGCCGTAGCTCTCGCCCGCCCCGCGTGCCTGACGCTCAACGAGCGCTCTTGGTTTTCCGGCGCGGATGGATTGTTTCGCCGCGCGCCAGCATGTCCACCAGCTCCGCGATCTTCGACGCGCGCTTCTCCGGCGTCCGGGCTTGTTGAACGCGATAGATCACGGAGAATCGGTTCGCGGCGTCCAAGCCATCGAACAGTGCGCGGGCCGTGGGGCGGGCGTCCAAGGCGGCTTCTAGGTCGGGGGCAGGCTCGGCTTGCGATTGGCGCGCATAGGCCCGATCCCAACGCCCATCGGCCTTGGCGCGCTCGACCTCGGCCAGACCTTGGGGTGTCATCCGACCCTCCGCGATCAGCCGTTCCGCGCGCTCCCGGTTGGCTTGGGACCAGGGGCTCGCAGGCCGGCGCGGCGTGAAGCGGGTCTTGAAATAGAGATCGTCAACCGGGCCAAGCTGGCCGTCGATCCAGCCATGGGCCAGGGCGCAATCGATCGCCTCGGTCTTGGCGATGGTTTTTTCGGGCGCTCCCTGCTTGGCGAAACGCAGCCATGCGCCTTCGGCGCCCGCGGTCTGGCCGGCTAGCCAGGCCTCGAACGCGTCACGATCAACGAAGGTGAGGAGCGGAAGGGGAGCTTTGGCGGCCCCGGTCATTGTCCGCCGAACCCGTCCACGGCATTGGCCTGGAAATAGTCCAGGTCCGGCTCGACCCCCAGCCCCGGCTTGGGGTCGAGCCGCAGCCGGCCGCCGCGGTTGTCGAGCGGCTCCTGGATCAGGCGGTTGTACTTGGCCAGGTCGTAGCGCGAAGTCTCCAGCCGATAGAAGTTGGGCACCGTCAGCATGACGTGGGCGCCGGCCACGACGTTGATCGGGCCGCTGGCGTCGTGCGGCGACACCGGGATGTAGTAGGCCTCGGCCAGGGCCGCGATCTTCTTCAGCTCCGTGATGCCGCCGGTCCAGGTGACGTCGGGCATGACATAGTCGGCCAGCCGGTTCTGCAGGATCGGCACGAATTCCCAGCGCGTGTGCAGGCGCTCGCCGACACTGATCGCGGCATTGACCTTGTCGCGCACCTGCTGCAGCGCCGGATAGCTTTCCACCGGCACCGGCTCCTCGAACCAGTCGATGGCGGCGGCGTCCTCCAGGGTGCGGCACAGCCGGATCGCGGTCGGCACGTTGAAGCGGCCATGGGCGTCGATCAGCAGCTCGATCTCCGGGCCGGCCGCCTGGCGCACCCGCGCGGTCAGGCGCGCGGCGCGGGCTTCGGCCTCGCGCGACAGGCCGCCGTCCAGGAAGTCGTCGTTGGACGGGCTCTGGTCGGGGCGGTGCGGGAACGGGTCGATCTTCAGCGCGGTGTGGCCCGAGGCGACGATGGCGTCGATCTCCTCCTCCAGCCCGCCCTCGGTTTGCAGCTTGGCGCCATCGGGATGGGTGTAGAGCAGCAGGTCGTCGCGCACGCGTCCGCCCAGGAGCTCGTAGATCGGCAGGCCCAGGGCCTTGCCGCGCAGGTCCCACAGCGCGATGTCGATGCCGCTGACGACATGGGCGGTGGCGCCGCGCGAGCCCATGTAGGTGAAGGAACGGAAGGTCTTGTGCCAGATCCGTTCGATCTGCGACGGGTCCTCGCCGACCAGCAGGTCGTTGAGCTGGCGGATCATGCCGGCGACGGCTCGGTTGGCGGTGCGCGTGGTCGTGGTGATCTCGCCCCAGCCGGTCAGCCCCTGGTCGGTCCGGACCTCGACGAACAGATACTCGCCCCAATAGCTGGCCTCGGTGCGGACCAGCCAAGGGACGAGGGCAGTGATCTTCATGATGTCGGCATTCCCGGTTCCGGTAGGTCCGGGATCATACATCCGGGATCATAAAGGCGCAGCGGCGTCGCCGTCCGGCCAGAGTGCACGGATGTCCTTGGGCAGCGTCGACTTGACCTTGGCGGTCAGGCCGTCGCTGACCTGCGTCGCCATGGTGTCGAACACCGAGCGGGCGGCGCGCTCCGGGCTGACCCCGCCCATGCCCTGCAGCTCGCCGCCGATGCGCGCCAGGAAGTCGTCCCGGCTGCGCGCCGCTTCCGGCTTCCCGGCCGGATGCCATTGGTCGAAATAGAGCCCGCGCACCAGGAGCGGCAACTGCGCCGCCAGATGGGCGCTCTGGTCGACCGGCATGCGGTCGCGCAGGGCGTGCAGCACCGCGCCCAGGGCGCGCCAGGCGCATTGGCGGTCGCGCGTGGAGCCTTCGCCCAGTTCGTCGCTCAGGTCGTCCATGATCTGGTCGAGCCAGATGTGAGTAGTTTGCAGCGTTTTGTCGAAGACGTCCAACCCGGTCGCACTCATGACGGTCTCCCCTGTTTGCCGACGTGGCTGATGCCGCGCCAACGGCGCCGCCCGATGCGGGTTTCCCGCGCGGGGGAACTGGCGCGGTCAGGTGCTGTTGAGTCGGGAAGGCAGATTTCGAATTTCGAGGGAGGTCGAGATGCAGGTTCGTGAACTGATGTCGCGCGACGTGAAGATCGCCGCGCCGACCGACAGTCTCCAGACGGCGGCCCGGCTCATGGCCGAGATCGACGCCGGTGCGCTGCCGGTCGGCGAGGGTGACCGGCTGGTCGGGATGCTCACCGACCGCGACATCGTGGTCCGCGCCGTGGCCGCGGGCAAGGCGCCCGGCACCTGCCGCGTGCGCGACGTGATGACCAGCGAGATCAAGTACATCTACGAGGACGAATCGGTCGACGACGTCGCCCGCAACATGAGCGACCTCCAGATGCGGCGGCTGCCGGTCATGAGCCGCGACAAGCGGCTGGTCGGGATCGTCTCGCTGGGCGACCTTGCGGCCAAGCATGGCGGCAAGCCCGCCGAGAGCGCGATCTGCAACGTCTCCCGGCCGGCCGCCTGATCGCTACAACAGGGCCGGCATACCGTCCGTAGCGGCCGGCTCGATCAGGCCGGGGTCGTCGTTGCGCACATTGCCGACGCGCGGACCGATCGGCCATAGCCGCAGGGCCTCGGCGGGGCACGGCGCCAGCAAGGCCGCCAAAGCCTCCGCCGGGGCCGGCTCCTGCCCCAGCCAGCGCGGCCAATCCGCGGGCGCCAGGATCACCGGCATGCGCTCGTGAATCGGCCGCATCGCGTCGTTCGCGGCGGTGGTGACGATGACGACGCTGCGCAGGATGCTGCCGTCCGGGGCTTTCCACCGCTCCCACAGCCCAGCCAGCGCCAGCGGCCGGCCGTCGGCCGCGGCGATCGCATAGGCCTGCTTGCCGCCGCCCGGGCGCTTCTGCCACTCGTAGAAGCCGTCGGCCGGCACCAGGCAGCGGCGGCGGGCGAAGGCGTCGCGGACCAGCGGCTGAGTCGCGACTGATTCGGCCCGGGCGTTGATCGCCCGGACCCCGATCGACGGGTCCTTGGCCCACAGCGGCACCAGACCCCAGCGCAGCGGATCCAGCGACCGCTGCCCGGTCGCGGGATTATAGCGCACCACCGCCAGGTCGTCGGTGGGCGCCGCGTTCCAGCGGGGCCGCAGGTTGGGCAGCGGCATTGCCGTCCCGAATAGCGCCTGCAGCACCTCGGGCGTGGCGGTCTGGTACAGGCGGCCGCACATGGCGCCACCATGGACGGGCCCGATCGGCCTGTCCAGGTGGCCGCGGAGGGTTATGCCGCGTCGGTCCAGACGCCGTCCCGTTCGACGTAGCGCCTCATTGGCGGCCCGTCCTGGTCCGCCGCCTTCAAGTCGCGTTCGGTGAAGCGGAGCAGCAAGGCCGGTTCGGACAGGCAGCGGGTGTCATGGATGTCGCCGGGCAGGAACACCTTGGCCTGGCCGGGCCCGAGCCGCGTGACATCCCGGCGGACGAGGCGGACCCTGCCATCGGCGGCGTGCACCCGCAGATAGGTCGCCATCTCGATCTCGCCCTGCTGCACCGCATAGATTCCCCAGCTGCGGCCGTGGTCGTGGGGCGGCCGGTAAAGCCCGGCCTGTTCCGCGTGCGCCAGCAGCAGGTAGCCATGCGCCTGAGAACGGTGCAGCTCCCGGCTTTCGGGGCGGTCGCGGTGCAGCGCCGCCACCCAGGGCTCGGCGTCGGCGGTGCGGGCGATCTGTTCCATGTAACGGTGGCAGCCGGCGACCATCTCGGAGCTGAGAGGCCCCCAGATCGACTGGACGGCGTTGATGAAGATCTCCAACGAAGTCTGGATGCCGGTTTGTGCGCTCATGGTCTCCACCGAGTCGTTCGCCTAGGCGTCGGACCCAAATCTGAGAGGTTCGGACCTGTGGCGCCAGGCGCGCCGGCCGCACGTCATCCGTGCATGGGACGCCATGTCGGGGCGGGCCTATGCCAGCGCCATCCCGGCCCCGCCGCAGAAGATGACCGCGACCCAGGGCGGCTGCTGCCAGCGGGTCAGCAGCAGGAAGGCCACCAGCGCGACCGCGGCATCGGCGCGGGCGTGCACGGCGCTCGTCCACACCGGATCGTAGAGGGCCGCCCCCAGGATGCCGACCACGGCGGCATTGATCCCGCGCATGGCGGCGCGCGCCCGGGGCCGGGCCGCCAGCGCGCTCCAGAACGGCAGGGTACCGGTCAGGAGCAGCAGGCCCGGCAGGAAGATCGCCACCAGAGCCAGTGCCGCACCGCCCGGCCCGGGCATCGGCGTCGCGACGGCACCGAGATAGGCGGCCACCGTGAAGAGCGGGCCGGGCACCGCCTGGGCGGCGCCGTAGCCGGCCAGGAAGGCATCGTCGGACAGCCAGCCCGGCGCCACTACGGCGTCGCGCAGCAGCGGCAGCACGACATGGCCGCCGCCGAACACCAGGGCGCCGGAGCGGTAGAAGGCCTGGGCCAGGGCGGGCGGGCCGGCGGCGCCCGGGACCAGCGAGAGGCCGAGCAGCAGCGCGAACACCGCTAGGACGACCGCGCCGAGCGGGCGCGGCACCGGCACGGCGAGCGGGGCGGCAACCGGATCGGCGCCGTCCCGGCCCAGCGCCAGTCCGGCCAGGGCGCCCAGGACAATGGCGCCGAGCTGCGCGACGGAACCCGGCGCCAGCAGGACCAGGACGGCGGCGGCCGCCCCGATCGCGGCGCGCGGGCGATCGGGGCACAGGCTGCGCGCCATGCCCATGACCGCCTGGGCCACGATCGCGACGGCCACCAGCTTCAGCCCGTGCAGCAGCCCGGCCCCCAGCCGGCCCTCGGCCAGCGGTCCGGCGCCATAGGCGAACAGCAGCATCAGCGCCGCCGACGGCAGGGTGAAGCCGGTCCAGGCCGCCAGCCCGCCCCAGCCGCCGGCGCGCAGCAGGCCGATGGCGAAGCCGGTCTGGCTGGATGCCGGGCCGGGCAGGAACTGGCACAGCGCGACGATGTCGGCGTAGCTGCGCTCGTCCAGCCAGCGCCGGCGTTCGACGAACTCGGCCCGGAAATAACCCAGATGGGCGATCGGCCCACCGAAGCTGGCGATGCCCAGCCGGGCGAACGCCAGCAGCACCTCGAGCGGCGTGCCGGACGGCACGGTCAGTCGGTCAGGACCAGCGTGACCTGGGCGTCGAGCGTGTAGCGGCGCTCGAAATCGCCGATCTGGGGCGCAGCCTCGGCGCTCTCGGCCGTGCGCGTGGCCATCATGGGCGCCGGCGCCGGCGCGCTGGCCAGCGGCACGGGGCCGGGCGGCGCGCCCCGCTGCTCGATGCCGCCGACCCGGCAGATGCGCCCGGTGGCCTCGGCCAAGCGTTGGCACTCGGCCTTGGCCCGGGCGTAGATGCGCGCCCGCATGTCGTTATAAGCCTGCTCCACGGTCTTGAGCGGCGGCTCCACCGAGACCTGCTGGACCCGGGCGCGGAAGCCCGGGGTGTCGGTGCGGAGCAGGGCGGCCGCGAGCTGGTCGGCCTGGAGCAGCGGCAACCGGGCCTGCACGACCCCGGTGAGGTTGAGCAGGCCGCTCGGCTGCGGCAGGGCGTCGAAGCGCACCAGCGCCCAATCGGCGGGCGAGGCCTGCTTGACGGTCTGGACCATGCGCGTGCGGGCGTCGGCGGCCTCGTCGGGCTTGACCCCGGCGACGATCGCGACCCGGACCAGGGCGTCGGTCAGGGTCAGGGTCTGTTCCTCGCGCATGACCACGGTCGTGACCGGATAGTGGGCCGCGGCGTCGGCGGCCCGCGCCGGCAGCGCCCACGGCATGGCCAGGGCCAGGACGGTTGCGGCCAGGGGCGCGCGGCGAACGGCGGGGGTGCGGTCCGGCATGATCCAAGGCTCTCCTTCACGGTCGGCGTCAGGATCGTAGAGGTCGGGCGCAGCAAGCGCAGTTTAAAGCTATATTAAGCTTTGGACAGGTGGTCGTCTTGCGAAGGGGGACGTCGATGGCTCAATCCCTGTTTCGCGATGCCGTGCTGCCGGAGCGGCTGCCGCCCCGGCTGGTCGCCCATCTGGCCCAGCTCGCGGCGGCGATCCCGACGGCCGCGGCCGACGGCGTCTGGCTGCAGGCGGCCGGCGACGTCGGCGGGCGCGACCCGGCGCTGGCGGCCGTGGCCGACCTGCCGGCGGTCGTGGCTCATGTCGGACCGGGTGCGGCCGTCGACTATCGGCGCTGGGCGCCGGGTGCGCCGGCGCGGACCGGTCGGCCCGGGCCGCTGGCGTTGGTGCTGCTGGACGACATGACGCCCGCGGCCGCGCCCCTGATCATCGGCGACCCGCCGGGCCTGCTGACCGCGGCGGCGGGATCGGTCATCCTGATCGCCGCGGGTGGATCGCTCGCGACCGGGCGCCATGCCGGCGTGCTGATCACCGAACGGCTGGTGATCAGCCGCCGGCCGGCGTTTTCGGCATGATCCAGCGCGCCAGCGCGCGGCGCACGCCGTCCAGCACCGGCGGCGGGGGCGGCGGCAGCGCCGGCTTGGCCAGCGCCACGCGGATCAGGGCATGCAGCCGGTCGATCTCCTGGCGCTGGACCTCGCCCACGGCGGCCTGGGTCGCGAGCTGCGCCTGGAGGGTCCGCACCTCCTCGGCCAGCATCGCGTTGTCCGCCCGCAGCCGCGCCAGCGCGTCCTCCTGGGCCTGGTGGCTGAGGCCGACCAGCTGCACCGTGTCGGGATCGATCAGGGGCTTGGCCGCCTGGTCCGCCAGCGCCCTCGCCTCGTCGGTGATCTCGACCTGCCACTCGCCGGTATTGCTGCGGTAGCCCTGCAGCATGCCCTTCTTCAGCCAGCGCCGGACGGTCCCGGGCGACAGCCCGAGCGCCTCGGCTGCCTCCTTGATCCCCATCAGCTGCTTGTCTTCGGTCATCACAGGCCCAGCCGCGGTCATGGTCGGCCGCGAGCTTAAGCGAATCAGACGATCGACGCGAACTCGCCGGGGCCGGTCAGGATCTGGACCAGTTTGGCCATCCCCACCTCGACCTGGTCGAGGTCCGGCGGCCGGCTGAAGCAGACCCGGATCGCGGCGTGCTCGGCCCGACCGACGGCGAAGCTCCAGGCCGGGTTGAGCGTGACCCCGGCGCGCGCGGCGGCGGCCACCACCTCGTCGTCGCGCCAGGGCTCGGGCAGGTGGATCCACAGATGGAAGGCGTTGGGCGCGGGCGGCGTGTAGCCGATGGCCGCCGCATCAAGCCGCCGCCGCACGGCGGTCTGGCGGTGGCGGCCCTCGCGCCGCTTGTCCTGGACCAGGCGCAGGGCCGTGCCGTCGTCCACCCACAGCCGGATCACCTCGGCCATCAGCGGCGGCGCCATCCAGATCGAGCCACCGAGCGGGCCGATCCGCGCCAGCGCGTCGGGCGGCAGCACCAGCGCGCCGATCCGCAGCGCGGGCGCCAGGCTCTTGGCGAAGCCGTTGATGTGGAAGACCTGGGCCGGCGCCAGCCGGGCGAGGGCCGGCAAGGGCGACTCGATCAGGAAGCCATAGACGTCGTCCTCGACGATCGCGACCTGGTGGCGGGCGGCCACCGCCAGCACGCGCCGGCGGCGCTCCAGGTCCCAGGTGGCGCCGGTCGGGTTCTGCAGGTTGGGCATGCAGAACAGCGCCTTGATGTCACCGGCCGCCGCCGCGGTGGCGAACGCCTCGACGCTCAGGCCGCCATCGTCGTCGGCGGGCAGGCCCTTGAGCCGCAGATGCAGCAGGCGAGCCGCGGTCTTCAGGCCGGGATATGTGAGGTGGTCGGCGGCGATGGTATCGCCGGGCCGGGCGATCGCCCCCAGGGCGATCATCAACGCATGCTGGGCGCCGACGGTCAGCAGGGTGCGTTCCGGCGCCGCCGGCACGCCCAGATCGGCGAGCAGGCGCGCGGCCGCGGCCCGATGCTGGGGGGCGCCGCCCGGCGTCTGGTAGCCGGCCAGGGCACTGAGCGCCGGCGATCCCGCGATGGCCTGCAAGGCCGCGGCGAAGGCAGCGGCTTCGCCGCCGGCAGTCGGCGCATTGATGCCGAAATCGATCGGATCCGGCACCGCGGCGGCGGGGGCCGGGCCATGCTGGCGGCGGACGAAGGTGCCGCGGCCGACCTCGCCGGCGGTCAGCCCGCGGCGTTCGGCCTCGGCATAGGCGCGGGTGATGGTGCCGATGGTGACGCCCAGCCGCCAGGCCAGATCACGATGGGTCGGCAGCTGGTCGCCCGGCGCCAGCGTCCCGCGCGCGATGTCGGCGGCCAGGGCGTCGGCGATCGCGCGGTAGCGGGGACCGCCATGGCGCGCCAGGTCGGGAGTCCACGTCGTCATGGGGACAATCTAGCCGATCGGGGCCCTCCTGTCACGGAGTGCCGGCCGATTTTGGATTCTTGTAATCGTGACAATAATAAGATTGAACCCATACATAAGCCTCCCCAAGCTGGCTGACACCGAGACACCGCCCATCGAGGTCGACCATGGCCTACGGCCAACCCACCGCCGCGCTTCGGCGCGCCCCGTTTATCACGCCCGGTCGGGCCGCGCTGCGGCGAGGCCTGGACGCGGTGGCGGGCTGGCATCGGCGATGGCTCGACCGCCAGCGGCTGGCCGAGCTGGACGACCGCCAGCTGCGCGACCTGGGCCTCGCCCGCCGCGACGTCGCCGGCGAGATCCGCAAACCGTTCTGGCGGCCATAATCAGGACATTGGGGGACAAGATGCCCGACATTGCGCTCTATCAGGTCGATGCCTTCACCGACCGCCTGTTCGGCGGCAACCCGGCCGCCGTGTGCCTGCTGGACAACTGGCTGCCCGATGCGTTGATGCAGGCGATCGGCGCCGAGAACAACCTGTCCGAGACCGCGTTCGTGGTGGCCGCGGGCGACCGCTTCGCGATCCGCTGGTTCACGCCCCAGGCGGAGGTGCCGTTGTGCGGCCATGCCACCCTGGCCAGCGCGCATGTGCTGATGAATGTCGTGGACGCTGGCCGCGACAGCGTCATCTTCGACAGCCGCAGCGGCCCCTTGACCGTGCGGCGCGCCGGCCGGCGGCTGGAGCTGGATTTCCCCAGCCGGCGGCCGGAGCCGGTCGAGCCGCCGCGCGGCTTGGCGGCGGCCCTGGGCGCGGAACCGCGCGCGGTGCTGGCCAACGGCCGCTACGTCGCGGTGTTCGATCGGGCCGAGACCGTGCGCGCCCTGGCGCCTGATATCCCGGCCGTGGCGCGGCTGGGACAGGGCGTCGTCGCGACGGCGCCGGGGGATGTCGCCGGCATCGATTTCGTGTCGCGCTATTTTGCGCCCCATGTGGGCATCCCGGAAGATCCGGTGACCGGCGGTGCCCATTGCTCCCTCATCCCCTATTGGGCGGGGCGCCTTGGGCGGTCGACCCTGCGCGCGCGCCAGGTCAGCGCCCGCGGCGGCGATCTGTGGTGCCGGCTGGCCGGCGACCGCGTGCACATGGCCGGCGATGCCGTCCTGGTGTCGAGCGGCACCCTGCATTTGCCCGACCTGGCGGCCGGGACCACGGCCGACCTGCGGCTGCCGGCCATGGCCGGCTAGTCCCAATGGCGGCGCCCTAATCCATCCGGAGGGCACCGCCCTATGGCAAGATCCTGCGCGACGCCCGGGGCCGGCTCTGTATTCTGCGCTCCGTCGCGCCGCAGCGGGAGCAAGGCATGCTCGGCAGTGCCATCGCGGAGGATCGGGCCGACGACGGTCCGCTTGACGCCGTCGACTGGGCGGCGGGGCCGCTGGGACCGCCCGACCGGTGGCCGCGGGCTTTGCGGGCCGCTGTCGACATCTGCCGCGCCAGCGCCGCGCCGGTGCTGATCTGGTGGGGGCCCGAGTTCGTCCAGATCTACAACGCCGCCGGTCGGACGATGCTGGGGGATTTGGGTGCGGTTGGCCGGCCCGTCGCCGAAGCCTGCCCGGCGCTGTGGGACGGGCTCGGCCCGTCGCTGCGCCAGGTCGTCGACGGTGGCGGACTGCTGCGCGTCGCGTCCAAGGATGCGCCGACCTTCGTCCTCGGGCCGATCCATGCCGAGGCGGGCGCGGTCGCCGGAGTCGTGGGGACGCTGGACCGCGCCGCGGCCGCCGCCATCCGTGCGCGCGATGCCCGCATCCGCGGCCTCGAACGGCAGCTCGACGAGCGGCGGCAGGCCGAGGCGGCGCTGCTGCGCTCGCAAAAGAACGAAGTGGTGGGGCAGCTGACGGCCGGGGTCGCCCACGACTTCAACAACCTGCTGACCGCGATCCTGTGCAACCTGGAGCTTCTTGCCGGGCGCCTGGCCGACGAGGGACCGCTCAAGCTGGTCCAGGCCGCGGTCCGCGCCGCCGAACGGGGCGCCCGGCTGAACGAGCAGCTGTTGGCCGTGGCCCGTCAGCAGCAGCTGATGCCCAAGCGGGTCGACCTCAACCGGGTGATCGCCGGCCTCGACAGCCTGCTGCGCAGCACGGTCGGCAGCGCGATCCAGGTCCGCACCGAGCTGGCGGCGGACGTGTGGCCGGCCCTGGTCGACCCCAACCAGGTCGAGCTGGTCGTGCTCAATCTCGGCCTCAACGCCCGCGATGCCATGGAACCGGGCGGGCGCCTGACCGTGGCCACCGCCAACGTGACTATGGGGGCGCCTGAACTGCCCGAAGACCCGCCGGCCGGCGACTATGTCGCCCTGTCGGTGGCCGATACCGGCTGCGGCATCCCGCCTGACATGATGGGCCGCGTGCTCGAACCGTTCTTCACGACCAAGGCCGCCGGCACCAGCTCGGGGCTGGGCCTGAGCGCGGTGTCGGGCGTCGCCCGCCAGTCCGGCGGCGGCCTGCGCATCGAGAGCCGTCCCGGCGTCGGCACACGGGTGACCGTGTTCCTGCCGCGCGCGCCCGCGCCGGCGCCGCCGCGGCCGACCGAGATGGCCGGCGCCCGGCTGCTGCTGGTCGATGACGACGCCGCGGTTCGCATCACCACCGCCGAACTGCTCGGCACCGAGGGCTTCCTGGTGCGCGAGGCCGACGGTGCGACGGCGGCCCTGGCCGCCCTGGAGCAGGGCGAGCCGATCGACCTGATGTTGGCGGACTTTGCCATGCCTGGGATGAACGGGCTGGAGCTGGCGCGCGTCGTCCGCCGCCGCTGGCCCCGGTTGCCGGTCCTGTTCGCCACCGGCTATGCCGATGCCGCGGTGCTGGCGGCCGAGGCCGGGCGCGGCCGGGTAGTCAAGAAGCCCTACCGCGCCGCCGAACTGGCCGCAAGGATCCGCGAGGTGATCGCCGCCGAACACTGACGGCGGCGCCCTGGGCCTATGCCCGGAGTCGTGCGACTCTGCAGATTTGCAGTGCGGTGCTGCGCGGCTTGACTTGTACAAATCGGAGAGTGGCTGGCATTGATCTGGCCGGTTGCCGGCGATAATTCACAGCATCACAGTATTGCCGCATCCGTCGACAAAGTGTCAGGGCCATTGACAAGAGTCCGGCCCACATTCGAAAAGCCATTCATCTCAATCGGTTACGGCTGCCTAGAAAATAGGCAAACGGGTCTCCGCCCTTGGCTGCCGCGATTCGATGTCGTCTGCCGCCACGTTTTCCTCAGACTTATCCACCGGAGCCGTGGACATCTGCGGCGGGCTGTCCGGCCGGGCGGACGGGACCTCGGCCCACGGCCCGGCCGTTGTCCGCGCGCCATGGCGAACGAGGCCGACGAAGAGGGGGACCAGGCGCTCGCCCTCAAGGAGCGCCCGGTGCGTGCCGACGTTGCGCCGGTGCGCAAGCGCGACCGCATCGAGACCCCGCGCCCAGAGCGCGAACCGGATGAGGGCGGCGGCGACCGGGGCGGTGGCGACGCGAAGCCGCGCAGTCGCTGGCCGCTGATCGCGCTGATCGCCGCCGTCGTGGCGGCGGCGATCGCGGGCACGATCTGGTGGTGGCTGACCCGCGACCTGGTCAGCACCGATGACGCCTATACCGACGGGCGCGCCGTGCTGGTGGCGCCGCGGGTGGCCGGCCCGGTGACGCGGCTGGCGGTCGACGACAACCAATTCGTCCATGCCGGGGACCTGCTGGTCGAGATCGACCCGCGCGATTTCCAGGCGGCGCGCGACCAGGCGGCGGGGCAGCTCGCCGCCGCGGTCGCCCGGCTGGCCGACGCCGCGGCGGCGCTGGACAAGGCCCGCGTCAGCTATCCGGCGCAGCTGGCCCAGGCCCAAGGCCAGCTGGCCCAGGCGCGCGGCCAGTTGTTCCTGGCCCAGGCCGAGTATCGGCGCCAGCACGGCATCGACCGGGCGGCGACCTCGCAGCAAAACGTCGATCAGTCGACCGCGGGCCTGCAGCAGGCCCAGGGCCAGGTCGCGCAGGCCGAAGCCCAGGTTCGGACCGCGGCGCTGGTCGACCAGAATGTGGCGCAGGCCGAGGCCCAGGTCGCCCAGCTCCGCGGCGAGGTCGACCAGGCACGGGCGCAGCTCGCCCAGGCTGAGTTCAATCTCGGCTACACCCGAGTGGTGGCGCCCCAAGACGGCTGGGTGACCAAGCGCACGATCGAGACCGGCGACTATGTCCAGCCCGGCCAGAGCATCCTGGCGCTGGTCACGCCCCAGCTCTGGATCACCGCCAACTTCAAGGAGACTCAACTCGCGCGCATGCGGCCGGGGCAGGCAGTCGACATCGCGGTCGACGCCTACCCCGACCTCAAGCTCAAGGGCCATGTCGAGAGCGTGCAACTCGGCTCGGGCTCCAAGTTCTCGGCCTTCCCGCCCGAGAATGCGACCGGCAACTTCGTCAAGATCGTGCAACGGGTGCCGGTCAAGATCGTCGTCGACCAGGGGCTGGATCCGGCGCGGCCGCTGCCGCTCGGGATCTCGGTCGAGCCGACGGTGACGCTGAAGTGAGCGACACAGGCGCCTGGCGTCCCCGCGCGAACCCTTGGGCGATCGCGCTGGTGGTGACGCTTGGTGCGTTCATGGAGATCCTGGACACCACGATCGTCAACGTCTCGCTGCCCCATGTCGCCGGCAGCCTGTCGGTCAGCAACGACGACGCGACCTGGACGCTGACCTCCTACCTGATCGCCAACGGCGTGGTGCTGACGATCTCGGGCTGGCTCGGCCGCGTGCTCGGGCGCCGCCGCTACTTCCTGATCTGCATCGGCATGTTCTCGGCGTGCAGCTTCTTGTGCGGGTTGGCCCAGAGCCTGCCGCAGCTGATCCTGTTCCGCCTGGCCCAGGGCTTCTTCGGCGGCGGGCTGCAGCCGACCCAGCAGGCGATCATCCTGGACACCTTCGAGCCGTCCCGGCGCGGCCAGGCCTTCGCCCTGACCGCCATTGCCACGGTCGTGGCGCCGGTGCTGGGGCCGTCGCTCGGCGGTTGGATCACCGACAACTACAACTGGCGCTGGATCTTCCTGATCAACGTGCCGGTCGGCGCGCTGACCTTCTTCGGCGTCCTGCAGCTGGTCGAGGATCCACCTTGGGCCCGGGCCGAGGGCAGCCGGGGCGTCGATGCGGTCGGCCTGGCGCTGATCACGCTCGGCCTGGGCGCCCTGGAAATCACCATGGACCGCGGCGAGGACGAAGGCTGGCTCGGCTCGGACCTGATCCGCGTGACCGCCGCGTGCACCGTTGTCGGCCTCCTGGGTGCCGTCGCCTGGCTGCTCTATACGCGCCGGCCGGTCGTCGACATCCGGGTGTTCCGCGACCGCAACTTCGCCGTGGCCTCGGTGCTGATGATCGCCATGGCGGCCATCCTCTACGCCAGCGCCGTCGTCATCCCGCAGCTGGCCCAGCGCCAGCTGGGCTACACCGCGACCCTGGCCGGTTTCCTGCTGTCGCCCGGCGCCTTCCTGGTGATGCTGCTGATCCCGCTGGTGACCTGGCTGCAGAAGCGGGTGCCGACGAAATATGTGATCGCAACAGGCTTCGCCTGCCTGGGGGCGGCGATGTTCTATTCGCACCGGCTGAGCCCCACCATCGACTTCGAGACCCTGGTCATGATGCGCGGCGCCCAGGCCGGGGGCCTGGCCTTCCTGTTCGCGCCGCTCAACACCATCGCCTTCGCCGAGATCAATCGCCGCGACACCGGCGACGCGGCGGCGCTGTTCACGATGTTCCGCAATGTCGCGGGCTCGGTCGGGATCTCGCTGTCGACGGCCATGGTGACCGAGGACACCCAGATCCGGATGGCCCATCTGGTGCCGCACCTGACGCCGCTCGACCTCGGCTACAGCCTGGTGCTGCAGCAGTACCGCACTGCCGTCCTGGCGCTCGGCCACCCGGCCGCCCAGGCGGCGCAGACCGCCACCGGGCTGCTCTACCAGGCGCTGCGCCAGCAGGCGGCAGTGTTGGCCTACATGGATATCTTCGAGGCCTGCGGGATCCTGGCGCTGGCCGTGGTGCCGCTGGCCTTCCTGCTGTGCAGCCGCACCGGCGGCGGGGCCGGTCACGGTGCGGCGTGACGGCATCCTCGTGGTCGCGATCGTGCTGTCGGGCTGCACGCTGGGCCCGGACTTCGAGAAGCCGCATGCCTGGTCGCCGCTCGACTGGCTCCCGGCCTCGTGGTTCGGGGGCACCGAGCGCCACGATACCGATCCGGCGCCGGTCGCCAGCACGGTGGCACCGGCGCCGATCGACCCCCGCTGGTGGACGGTGTTCCACGACGACCAGCTGACCGGCCTGGAGGCCCGGATCGCCGACGCCAATCTGGACGTCCGCGCCGCCACCATCCGCATCGCCGAGAGCCGCGCCCAGCGCCGCATCACCGCGGCCGATGCGCTGCCGCAGGTCAATGGCGATGCCAGCTACCAGCGCCAACGGCCGAGCGGCAATGGCGTGATCAGCCTGCTGGGCGGTGGCGCCGGCTCGTCCGGCGGCGGCCCGTCCGGCGCCGGCTCGTCCGGCGGCG
>CAZEFK010000082.1:0-29862 GCA_964511405.1 uncultured Comamonadaceae bacterium
GCCGAGCTGCGCCTGCCGCCGCGCGACGGTCACACCGGCGCCCGGCCGCCCGGCGGCATCGGCTTCGCCGCCTCCCGCGGCGGCGATGTGGTCGGCGACCATGTGGTCACCTTCGCCGGCGACGGCGAGCGGCTGGAGCTGGCCCATCGCTCGGCCAGCCGCCGCATCTACGCCGCCGGCGCCGTGCGCGCCGCCCTGTGGGTGGTCGACCGCCCGCCCGGCCGCTACGGCATGCGCGAGGTGCTGGGGCTGGCTTAAGTCGCCGCTCCGAAATCCGGTCGGCGGACCTCCGCCAGCGCGGCCCGCAGGGCATCGGCCAGGGACAGGCGCTCGACCGGGGCCAGGAACGAGCCCAGGACCAGGCTGCGGCCGTGGCTCCATAGCCGCAGCACCGGCTGGCGGCCGCTGACCTGGTCCAGCTCGACGCGCAGCCAGTAGGGCTGGAAGCGGAACAGCCGGCGGCGGCCGTGATGGGTCACCCGCTCGACCAGCAGCTCCTCGCGGGTCAGCCTTATGTGCTCATAGGCCCGGGCCCGGCCGTAGCTGATCCGGAACGCCAGGTACAGCCCGGCCACGTCCAGCCCCATGAAGCCGATCACCGGCCATGCCCCGATCAGGTAGAACAGCAGCCCGAGGCTGGTGCTGGCCGTGCCCATCAGCGCCATCACGATCAGGAACCCCCGCGGCGGCAGCGACCGGGTCGGCTTGATCACGGCTTCGTAGAGCGGCACGGTCGACATTCTGCGCGGCCCAGGGAGTGGCGGGATCGATGGCTGATGATGGAACGAGCAAGCGGCGCGGTAAAGTTGCGCCCGCGGACGCACCCCGCATGCCCGACCGCCATGTCGCGCCGTTCTTCGCGGCCCTGTCGGCGTCGGATCCCGAGCCCGAGACCGAGCTCCTCTACACCGACCCGTTCACGCTGCTGGTCGCGGTGGTGCTGTCGGCCCAGGCCACCGATGTCGGCGTCAACCGGGCGACCCCGGCCCTGTTCGCCGCCGCCCCGACCCCGGCCGCCATGGCGGCGCTGGGCGAAGCCGGCATCGCCCACCACATCAAGACCATCGGGCTCTACAACACGAAAGCCAAGAACGTGGCGGCGCTCGCCCGCATCCTGGTCGAGCGCCACGGCGGCCAGGTGCCCGCCGACCGCGCGGCGCTGGAGGCGCTGCCCGGGGTCGGGCGCAAGACCGCGAATGTCGTGCTCAACGTCGCCTTCGGCCAGCCGACCATCGCCGTCGACACCCACATCTTCCGGGTCGGCAACCGCACCGGCCTGGCACCGGGCCGCACCCCCGAGCAGGTCGAGGCCGGGCTGATGGCGCGGGTGCCGAAGAAATACCGGCAGCACGCCCACCATTGGCTGATCCTGCACGGCCGCTATGTCTGCAAGGCCCGCAAGCCGCTGTGCGGTGGCTGTCCGGCCCGGCGCTGGTGCGCCTATCCCGACAAGACCGACCTGTCGATCACCCCGGCCGACCGGCCGGAGCCGGTCGAGCCGGCTTAGCTGGAGAGGCTGGCGAAGCAGTCGGCGGCCGGCACCGGCGAGCCGCCACGCGGCGACCCGATGTCGACATAGGTGACCCGCCAGCGCGCGCCCTCGGCATAGAGGAAGACGCTGAGCACGCACGCCGTGGACCGGTACTGCCAGACCTCGGCCGGCGCGTCGTGGCGCAGCATGGCGGGCACGCCGAGGGCGGCCTCCAGCGCGTCGCTATCGAGGCCGATCAGCTCGGCCGACTGCCGCACCCGGACCGGATCGCGCGGCCGCACGGCGGCCCGCGGCGGCACCCCCAGGGCCGCCAGCGTCACGGCGCCGGGCAGCGGCGCCGGTTGCACCGATGCCGCCCGACCCGCGACCGGCAACGGTGCCTCCCCGGCGCAACCGGCAAGCCCAAGCGCCGCGGCCAGACTCGCGACCCTGACGCAGACACGGCGCACCTGGGCGACCCCGAACGGTTCAGTCGGCGGCTTGCTCTTCCACGCTGGCCGGCTTGGCGGTGGTCTGCACCTCGCCGGAGATCTCGCCGCCGCATTCGATCTCGATGCGGCCATAGCGCACCGTGCCGCTCACCTTGCCGGTGGCCCGGATCAGCAGGCGGTCGCGGACGATCAGATTGCCTTCGTAGCGGCCGGCGATCTCGGCCGTGTCGATCTCGGCCTTGCCGCGGAAGACTCCGCTCTCGGCGATCTCGATGCTGCGGCTGTCGGCCAGCGACGCGTCGACCGTCCCTTCGACCACCAGCACGTCGCAGGCGGTGATCTCGCCGCTCAGGCAGATGTCCCGGCCGACGGTCAGGCGCTTGCCCTCGGGCACATCAGGCTTGGCCGGCGGCAGCATCGGCGACGGCACCGGCCGGCGCCCGGCCTGGGCGGGCGGCAGGTCAGGCAACCGGCGGCCCAGCTCCGGCCGCGAGGCTTGGCCAGGCATCTTCAGGTCCCCCGGCGGCGGGCCGCGCCGCAGGGGCGGCAGCAGAGTAGCCGCGGCATTGGCATCGGACAGCACCTCATTGGCCGGAAAGACCGGACTGGTATCGTCGGGCGACTTCTTCTTGCGGCGGAACATCAAGGGCGAACCATGGTTGCCGGACGGGGTGGCCGCACCTTAACCGACCGGCGCCCCGAATCGGAACATCCTACGCCGTCTCAGACCCCCGCGGCAAATTCTCCCTGGGTTTCCCCAGCATTCGTGGGATCTGCGGACCAGCCTGTGGCAGACGCCGGCGAATCACGCTAGGAGCGGGCCGATGCGGCAGGAGCCCCATTTCGGTCCCCCCCACCCGGCGCCGGCGCCCCCATCCCCGGCGTCGCTGCCCCCGGCGCCCGCCCCGCCCGAACCGCCGCGGCGCCGGCGCTCCTGGACCCGGCGGCTGGCGTGGTTCTGCCTGCGCTGGACGCTGGTCGGCGCGATCTGGGCTGCGGTCGCCCTTGGCGCCGTGGCCGGCTATTACGCCTACCAGCTGCCGCCGATCGACAATCTGACCGACCAGTCGCGCCGCCCCGGCGTCACGGTGCTGGCGGCCGACGGCACCGTGCTGGCGAGCTATGGCGACCTCTATGGCGAGCCGGTCACGGTCGCCAGCCTGCCGCCCTATGTCTGGCAGGCCGTGGTCGCCATCGAGGATCGCCGGTTCCTGCATCATTTCGGGATCGATCCGATCGGCCTGGTCCGCGCCGCCTGGCGCAACCGGGCCGCCGGCCGGGTGGTCCAGGGCGGCAGCACGCTGACCCAGCAGGTCGCCAAGAACATCTTCCTGACCCCGGAGCGGACGATCCGGCGCAAGGTCCAGGAAGTCCTGCTGGCACTGTGGCTGGAGCATCGCTTCACCAAGGCCCAGATCCTCGACATCTATCTCAACCGCGTCTATTACGGCGCCGGCGCTTATGGCATCGATGCCGCGGCCCAGCGCTACTTCGCCAAACCGGCGCGCACGCTCACCCTGACCGAGGCCGCCGTGCTGGCCGGCATGCTGCGGGCGCCGACCCACTACAGCCCGCTGCGCGATCCGGTCCGCGCCGCCCAGCGCGCCGCGGTGGTGCTGGACAGCATGGTCGCCGCCGGCTTCGTGACCGCGGCCGAGGCCGATGCGGCGCGCCGCCCGGCCATGCCGGCGGCCCCCGCGGCCACGGACCGGCCGGGGCGCTATTTCTCGGACTGGGTGCTCGACCAGCTCCCGGGCTACGTCAACGTGGCCGATCGCGACATCGTGGTCGCGACGACCCTCGATACCCGCCTGCAGCGCATCGCCGAATCCGAGACCGCCGCGATCCTGGCCGCCGACGGCGCCAAAAAGCACGCCGGCCAGTCCGCAACCGTCGTGCTGGCCCGGGATGGCGCGGTCCGGGCCATGGTCGGCGGCCGCGACCACAGCGCCAGCGTCTTCAACCGCGCCGTCCTGGCCCAGCGACAGCCCGGCTCGGCGTTCAAGCTGTTCGTCTATCTGGCGGCGCTGGAGCACGGTCTGACCCCCGACAGCATGGCCGTGGACGAGCCGGTCAGCTTCGCCGGCTGGTCGCCGCGCAACTTCGAGCGGGACTTCCGCGGCCCGGTCAGCCTCGCCGACGCCTTCGCCTATTCCTTGAATACGGTGTCGGCCCGCCTGACCGCCGAGGTCGGGGCCCGCCGGGTGGCGGCGATGGCGCGGCGGATGGGCCTGACGACGCCGATCGGGTCCGACCTGTCGATCGCCCTCGGCACCTCGGCGGCCACCCTGATCGACATGACCGCGGCCTATGCCGCGGTCGCCGCCGGCGGTGAGGGCGTGCTGCCCTACGGCATCGCCGAGATCCGCGATCGCAAGGGTGCCGTGCTGTGGCGCCGCACCGGCTTCGGGCCGGGACCGGCGATCGCGCCGGAGATCGCGGCCGAGGCCGAGCGCCTGCTGGCCGGCGTCATCCGGTACGGCACCGGCAAGGCCGCGGCCCTGGCGGTGCCGGCCTACGGCAAGACCGGCACCACCCAGGACAGCCGCGACGCCTGGTTCCTGGGCTTCGCCGGCGGCCTGACCGCCGGCGTCTGGTTCGGCAACGACGACGACACGCCGATGGACAAGGTGGTCGGCGGCGACCTGCCGGCGCGCCTGTGGCAGAAGATCATGACCGCCGCGGTCGTGACCCAGGCCGCGGCGCCTTAGGCGCGCGGCACCAGCCAGCGGAACGCGGCGGCGCCGGCCGCCGCCACCGTCAGCATCGACAGCGCCATGACCACGCCGCTGCCCTGCGACAGCTGGCCGACCGCCACGCCCACCACTGCCGCCCCGACCATCTGCGCGAAGCCCAGCAGCGACGAGGCGGCGCCGGCGATGTGCGGGAACGGTTCGAGCGCGCCGGCGAAGCCGTTGGGCATGATCAGGCCGGTGCCGATCATGACGGCCATCGTCGGCAGCACCACGGCGAAACCGCCAAGGCCGAAGCCGCCGGCCGGGTCGCCCACGGTCAGCAGGACCATGGCGCCGGCCGCCGCCACCTGCACCGCCTGGCCGGCGCGGATCAGCCGGTCGATGCCGGTGCGGCGGGTGAGCCGGCTGGTCAGCAGGCCGCCGATCATGTAGCCCAGGCACACCAGCGCGAACATTGGGCCGAACCACGCCGGCGGCACGCCGTACCAGTCGATCAGGACGAAGGACGATCCGGACAGGAAGGCGAACAGCGCGCCATAGGCGGCAGCGACGCTGAGGCTGTAGCCGAGATACGCGCGATGGCGGACCAGGGCGGCATAGTTGGCCAGGAGCGCCGCCGGCGCCAGCGCCGACCGGTCGAGCCGGCGGTTGGTCTCGCCGACCACCGCCAGGGTCGCGGCCAGGATCAGGGCGCCGAACCCGGCCAGGGCCAGGAAGATCGACGGCCAGCCGGCGGCGGCGGCCAGCCAGGCGCCGATAGCCGGCGCCACCGCCGGGGCCAGCGACATGGCGGTCGACATCAGCCCGAGGATGCGCGCGGCCTCGCTGCGCGCGACCAGGTCGCGCACCATCGCGCGGCCCAGCACCGGGCCGCTGCAGGCGCCCAGCGCCTGCAGGAAGCGCGCGGCGATCAAGGCCTCGATGGTCGGCGCGGCGGCGCAGGCGAGGCTGGCGGCAACGAACAGCAGGATCCCCGACGCCACCACCGGCCGCCGCCCGAAGCGGTCGCTGAGCGGCCCGAAGGCGAGCTGGCCGACCGCGAACCCGACCATGAACACGCTGAGCGTCAGCTGGGCCGTGCCCATGCCGGCACCCAGCGACCGGCCGAGGCCGGGCAGCGCCGGCAGGTACATGTCGGTCGACAGCGGGCCGAACGCCACAAGCGCGGTCAGCACCAGCACGACGCGCCAGCCGACCGGGCGGCCGACCTCAGCCGTAGCGGAGGAGGTCTGCGCCATGGGTCTTGAGCCAGCCGCGCGCGACGCGGGCATCGGGCACCAGGCCGTCGACCACCCGCCAGAAGCGTGGGCTGTGATTGAGTTCCACCAGATGCGCGACCTCGTGGGCGACGACATAGGTCAGCACGGTGTCGGGCGCCAGGATCAGGCGCCAGGAAAAGCTGAGGTCGCCGCGCGCCGAGCAGCTGCCCCAGCGGGTCTTGGCGTCGCCCAGCCGCAGCCGCCCGGCCGCCCGGCCGACCCCCGCCGCAAAGCGCTGCACGCGCGGCGCGATCTCGGCGCGCGCCTGGGCCTTCAGGAAGTCGCCAACCCGCCGCGCGAAATGGAGCTCGGCCCCGGCCACCAGCAGGCGGTCGCCGTCGAGCCGGGCGGGTGGCCCGCGATGGCCGGCATGAACCAGACAGGTCGGCCGGCCCAGCACCGGCACGACCGCGCCGGGCGTGAAGGGCACACGGCCGGGCAGCCGCGCGATCCGGGCCGCGATCCAGCCGGCATTGGCCTGAGCGAAGCGCGTCGCCTCGGCCAGCCGCACGCCATCGGGCACGACCAGTTCGACGCCCTCGCGTCCCGGCTCGACGCGCAGCCATAGGCGCCGGGCCCGGCTGCTGATCCGAACCGGAACCTCGATCGGGCCGGCCGGGCCGTCGATGGCGACCGCCGGAGGCAGCAGCGGGGCCGAGCGCGCCCGGCGAAGCGGCAGCAGGGGCATCGGGTTGCTTGTAGCATGGCCGCGCCCGGGAACAAGCCCAACCCCGCGCCCCGACCCCGACCCCGACCCCCCGGCGAGGTGCCGAGCACGGCCGCCTATATCACGTTGACCAGACATATCTGTGATTTCGCGCTGTGATCGCGATTACTTTGGACCGCAATTTTATGTAAATCGTTTTTGTAGGCCTTTACCTGAGTTAGCGGTATATTAACCGTGAAGTTCGGGCGGGGGTTGGCCATGAGGGTACGCGAGGACGCCGATCGCTTCACCCTGGAGCATTTTGGCAGCCAGGGCTGGCAGGTGTTGAGCGAGGTCCGGAGCATGGATGCCGCCATGCTGAAGGCACGGAGCCTGTTTCAGGACAACCCTGCGATCCATCTGCGCATCGCGGTGCACTCTCCCAGCGCGAAGAAGATCTACCCCCTGCGCGCGCCCCGCGTCGAAGCTGCGGCGGCGCGGACTCACAGCGGCCCGGACCTCTCCCATATCAAACAAGTCACCGATCGGCTCCTGATGATCGCCGCCGGCGGCATCGCCATCGTTATTCTTGGCGTGCTGGTGCTTCAGGCCGTATCGATGCTGGCCACGCCGTCCTAGGGCCTGGCCTACGGGTCGACCCGGTCGATCATGTGCAGGAACGAGCCGGCGAATCGGCCGCGTCGGCGCCCCGCGGTCCCAAGCGGCCGGCCCGCGCCGTCGGCGACCTGATACAGGGGCGGACCCTCACCCTCGTCGACGACGCTGGCGAAATGGAACTCGTGCCCGCGCAGCACGGTGCCGCAGGGCCCGAACGGCCCGTCGGCGCACAGGGTCATGCTGCGGTAGCCGAGATGCCGGCGGCGTTCGGCGAAGCTGGCGACCAGCGGCAGGCACCCGGCCATGGCATGGGCCTGGCCGTCGCCGTCGATCAGCGCCTGTCCCAGCAGCATGTAGCCGCCACATTCGCCGATCACCGGGCCCGGAAAGCCGGCGATCCCGGACAGGGTGCGACGGCTGGCGGCCAAGCGCCCGGCCTGCAGCTCGGGATAGCCGCCCGGCAGGTACAAGACGTCGGCGGCCGGCGGCGGCTCGTCGGCCAAAGGCGAGAACGGCAGGATCTCGGCCCCGGCGGCGCGCCAGGCGGCGAGCAGATGGGGATAGACGAAGGCGAAGGCCGGGTCGTGGGCCAGGGCGATCCGCTGGCCGGGGGGCGCCATGGGCACGGCCACGGGCCCGGCGGCCGGCGGCCGCGCCAGGGCGACCAGCGCGGCAAGGTCGATCTGCTGGGCGACCAGCGCCGTGGCGCGGGCGACCAACGCCGCCAGGTCCGCGGTCTCGACGGCCTGCACCAGCCCCAGATGGCGCGACGGCAGGTCCAGGTCGGGCCGACGCGGGAGCCAGCCGAGAAAGGCGACCTCGGGGCAGCGCTCGGCGCACGCTGACCGGATCACCGCCGCGTGGCCGGCGCCGCCGACCCGGTTGACGATGACGCCGGCGATCTCGACATCGGCGCGGAAGCTCCGGAACCCGAGCAGCGTCGCCGCCACCGAGGTGGCGGCGCCGCGGCCGTCGACCACCAGGACGACCGGCCAGCCCAGGCGCGCCGCCAGGTCTGCCGTCGAGCCCGCACCGGCCGGGCCGATGCCGTCGAACAGCCCCATCACCCCTTCGAGGACGCAGAGATCGGCCGCGGTCGCCGCCAGGGCCGCCGCGAGCGTCACCGGACGCATGGCCCACACGTCGAGATTGGGCGCCGGCGCCCCCGCCGCGGCGGCCAGGAAGCCGCCGTCGATATAGTCGGGACCGGCCTTGGCGCCAGCGACCACCGTCCCGGCGGCGCGCAGCGCGGCCAGCAGCCCCAGCGTCACCACGGTCTTGCCCGAGCCCGAAGCCGGCGCGCCGACGACCACTCCTCTCACGACGCATCCCCCCTGGTAACCGCACCTAAACACATCGATATGCTACACTCGTCACAGGTCCCGCCTGGGCTGGGGAGATCGGACCGATGACCGCCATTGCCGCCACGCCGGCAACCGTACCGCGGGTGCCCCTGGCACAGTACCTGGTGTTGCCGCGCTCGGTACCGCCGCCGCCGAGCGCGTTCGGCATCAGCCCCACCGCGGCCGCCGTATACGGCCAGCTGCCGACGGCGCCGATCCTGCCGCCAGGCGCGGTGGCATTGGCCAACGCGGCGGTGGCCAGCGCGGTGTCGGCCGCGCCCACGGCACCGCCTGCGGCAGCGGCCACGCCCGATCCGGCGGCCGCCACGCCAGCGCCGCCACCGCCGACGGCCGCCGCGACCGCCAATGCCGCTGCGGCCACGGGCGCGAACCAGCCGCCGCCGGCACCCGTCCAAGTAGCCCAGCCCCAACCGCCTCAGGCGCAGGCGACGCCGGCCGCTCCGCCACCGCCGCCCCCGGCGAGCGCGGCCGCGCCGCCGCCGGCTGTCCCGCCTCCGCCCCCCTTGCCGACCCAGATCACCGGCGCCTACGACAAGACGGGTTTCATGATCACGAGCCTGGCGCCGCCGCTCGCCGCCCTGGTGTCATGATGGCCCGGCGGCGCTCAACTTGCCTGCCAGGGCCAGGGCGTGCGCTGCTCGACCACCCGGCCCACGACGACGATCGCCGGCGGCTCCAGGCCGGCCGCGTCGGCGGCGCAGCGGGCCAGGGTGGTCTCGACGACCTGCTGCTGCGGCGTCGTTGCCCGCGCGACCACCGCCACCGGCTCGTCGGACGGACGCCCCGCCGCGATCAGTCGCTCGGCGATGCGTCCCAGGTGGTTGAGGGCCATGTACAGCACCAGGACCGGCGCGCCGCGGGCCAGGGCCGGCCAGTCGAGATCGCCCGGCAGATCGCCGTCGCTGGCGTGGCCGGTCACGAACGCCACGGCGGAATTGACCGCGCGGTGGGTCGCGGGAATGCCGGCATAGGCGAGCCCGCCGATCCCGGCGGTCACGCCCGGCACGATCCGGAACGGCACGCCGGCCGCCAGCAGCGCCGCCGCCTCCTCGCCGCCGCGGCCGAACATCATGGGATCGCCGCCCTTCAGGCGCAGCACGCGCTGGCCGTCGTGCGCCAGGGCGACCAGCCGCGCCGAGATGTCGGGCTGGCGGGCCGACGGACGGCCACCGCGCTTGCCGGCGAACTCGCGGCGCGCCTCCGGCCGGGCCAGCGCCAGCACCCGCTCGTCGACCAGCGCGTCATAGACCACCGCATCGGCGGTGCGCAGGGCGTGCAGCGCCAGCAGCGTCAGCAGGCCCGGGTCGCCCGGGCCGGCGCCGACCAGCCACACCGACCCCGGCGCGAACTGGACGTCCAGCTGCGGCAGGCAAGCGTCCGATGAAGCGACTCCCGTGGCGGCCATCGACGTGTTATTTCGCAGTGCAAAGGCGGTGGCAAGCGGCGAGGCCGCCCGCCGGCCACCGGTCCGGTATACCGCTATGACCGTTTCCTCCTCGGCTCCGGAAGATCCCATGCTCGCTGCGCCGCTCGACCCTGCCGATGCGCCCCTGACCGGGACCCAGGCCGCGTGGGCGGCGCGGGTCCGCGACACCGGAATCTCGGAAACGACCTTGCTGGCCACCGACTATCTCAATCATTTCAATGAAATCGTCATGCTGCTCGAGCTCATTCCGGACATGCCGGACATGCTCGACGAAGCCAAGGGCTGGGCGCCGCTCAGCTATCCCGACCATTTCCGCAAGAGCGGCTTCCAGAACCGCGATCTCGCCATCGAAGCCTATGATGCGGCGCCGCGGCGCTACCGCCAGGCCTTCGACGCCACCGTCGGCTACCTGGACAGCGCCGTGCCGACCCTGCTCGCCGACATCGAGCGCGACGTGCAGAGCGGCGACACCGAGCGGCTGCGTAATCGCGTCGCGGTGGCGACGCGGGCGCTGCACCGGCTGATCGAGGCGGCCAGCGGCATCATCCACGGGTCGGACAGCGTGATGACCCAGGACGAGATCGACGCCCTGCTGATCTAGAAGCGGAGGCTGCCGGGCCGGTTTGCACCCCGTGCCGGGCGCGGCGTAGAATTGACCATGGCGCAGCATTCGAACCGCGTGCTGAGGCGTGGATGGACAACCGGCGCGTGTGCGGCGGCGGCGGCTCGGTCGGCCTATGAAGGGCTGGTCACCGGGCGCTTCCCCGACCCCGTGACCATCCGGCTGCCGCGCGGCGAGCGGCCGTCCTTCGCCCTGGCCGAGCACGGGCTGGCGCCGGGCCGGGCGTGGGCCGGCGTGATCAAGGACGCCGGGGACGACCCCGACGTGACCCACGGCGCCCTGATCCGGGCCACGGTCGAGCCGGCGCCGCCCGGCACGGGACTCGGCTACCGCGCCGGCCCCGGGGTCGGCACGGTCACGCGGCCGGGGCTGGCCCTGGCGGTCGGCGAGCCGGCGATCAATCCCGGGCCGCGCGCCATCATCGGCGAGGCCCTGGCCGACGCTGCCGAAGCGCTCGACGGTCCCCGCGACCTGACCATCACCATCGCGATCCCCGGCGGCGAGGCGCTCGCCGAACGCACGCTCAACGGCCGCCTCGGAATCAAGGGCGGCCTGTCGATCCTGGGCACCACCGGCATCGTGGTGCCGTACTCCTGCTCGGCCTGGATCCATTCCATCCATCGCGGCGTCGACGTCGCGCGCGCGGCCGGCCTCGACCATCTGGCCGGCGCCACCGGCGCCACCTCGGAGGCGGCGGTGCGCCGGCTGCACGGCCTGGACGAAGCCGCGCTCATCGACATGGGCGGGTTCGTCGGGGCGCTGCTGAAATATCTCCGGCGGCACCCGGTCCGCCGGCTGACCATCGCCGGCGGCGTCGGCAAGCTGGCCAAGCTGGCCCAGGGCGCGCTCGACCTGCATTCCGGCCAGAGCCGGCTGGACATGGCGACGCTGGCGGCCGAGCTCGCGGGCCTCGGCGCCGGCGATGGCCAAGTCGCCGCCGCGCGGTCGGCCAGCGGTGCCGCCGAAGCCATGACGATCGCCGGTCCGCTGGCACCGGTCCTGGGCGACCGGATCGCCCGGCAGGCCCTGGGCGTGGTGCTGGCCACCGTGCCCGGCGGCATGGCGGTCGACGTGGCGCTGGTCGATCGCGCCGGCCGGCTGGTCGGCTATGCCGCGACCGACCCGGCCCTGCGCCCCGCCGCAGCGGCGGAGGCCCTGGCGTGACACCGCCGATGCTGACCCGGCCGCGTCCCTACCGACTGCTGCTGCTGGGCGGCACGGTCGAGGCCGCGCAGCTGGCGCGGGCCATCATCGACCGCTTCCCCGGCCGGCTGGAAGTCACGACCTCGCTGGCCGGCCGAACCGAGCAGCCCGGTCCGCTGCCGGGCAACGTCCGGATCGGCGGCTTCGGCGGTGCCGCCGGGCTGGCCGACTATCTGGCCGCCGAGGCCATCGATCTGCTGGTCGACGCCACCCATCCGTTCGCCGCCCAGATTTCGGCCCACGCCCGCCAAGCCGCCGAAGCGCGGGCGACCCCGCGCCTGTGCCTGGCCCGCCCGCCCTGGCGCCGCCACCCGCTCGACCGTTGGATCGAAGTGGCCGACCTCGCCGGCGCGGCGTCGGTGCTGACCCGGCTCGGCCGGCGGGCGCTGCTGACGGTCGGTGCCGACGACCTCGGCGCCTTCGCCGCCGTCGACACCGTCTTCTTCCTGGTCCGGCTGATCGATCCGCCGCGCCAGCCGCTGCCGCTCGCCGACTATGAAGTCACGCTGGGCCGCGGCCCCTTTACGACCGCCGGCGAGCGCCACCTGATGCTGCGGCACAAGATCGACGTGCTGGTGACCAAGGCCAGCGGCGGCAGCGCCACCGAAGCCAAGATCGTGGCCGCGCGCGAGGCGTCGATCCCGGTGGTGATGGTCCGGCGGCCGGTGCCCGAGCCTGGCGAACGGGTCGACACCGTCGAAGCCGCCCTGGCCTGGATTGCCCGCCGGCTGGCGCTGCTCGAGCGCAACCTCAGGCCACTGACCACCCCTTAGCTATTCGCTGATCGTATCGGTGGCGGCCAAGGCCCGGGCCAGCTGGGTCAGGGCCTCCTGATGCCGGGCATTGGTGATCAGGGCGAAATTGCGGGCGAGCTCCAGCCCCATCCGCTGGCGCGGGGTCAGCGCCGCATCGCCCGGCGCGTTGAGTCCTTCATAGAAATGCGCGACCGAAACGCCCAAGACCTGCGCGATCTCGAATAACCGGCCCGCTGAAACCCTGTTGATCCCGCGTTCGTACTTGTGAGCCTGCTGGTAAGTGACGCCGATCAGATCTGCAAGCTGTTGCTGTGTCAGACCCATCATGACACGGCGCTTGCGAATTTGCGCGCCGACATGCTTATCGATGTCTTGCGTCTTGTTGCTACGCTTGCTCATATCCGCGCTGTCTGGCGTCCATTGTCGGGCTGGGGCCGGCTCGTTTCAGACTCGCATCGTTGCTGATCTGGAGCGCGAACGTCGTTTACTCCGATGCCGGCCCTCGCATCAATAGGTATAGCCGTCTCGACAAGAGAATTCGTTCAGCCAGACGGCCGAATATCTAAAATCATAGGTTTTGTTTTTCGATTTTCTACCGGCGGTTTGGCCCGACGCCAGCAAGATCGCATTCGTAACAGTAACGATATGATAAGAAGCGAATCGTGGCCGATCGGTCCGCCGCGGCGGCAAAGTCCGGCGCCGCTCGTTGCTGAACCGGAACTGGCGTTGGCACGGCTGCAGTACAAACGGCGGTGTCCGGAGCTGCCCGGCGCACCACCGTTACTGTCAAATCTTACCTGAATCTATTTTTCGTCAGTTTTGCGCCCGCCCGGTGTCCGTGCGGCGTTGTTGGCCATGGAGTCGAGCTGCTGCTGCAAGGCGGCCAGCTGCTGCTTGAGATCGTCGATCGCCGCCGCCGCCGAGGCCGCCGCCGCCTCGGGCGAGCGCGGCGGCGATGCCGGGGCGAGGCCGGCCTCGCCGCCGAACGGCGACCACATCTTCATGGCGCGCTCCAAGAGCGCCATGTTCTGCTTGCCCATCTGCTCCATGTTGAAGGGGAACATGCCGCCGAACGTGTCTTGGACGTAACGGCGCATCTGCTCCTGATTGCGGGCGAAGCTCAGCATGGTCGACTCGAGGAAGCTCGGCACCAGCCACTGCATGTTGTCGCCGTAGAACCCGATGAGCTGGCGCAGGAAGCCGATCGGCAGCAGGTTCTGGCCCTTGCCCTCCTCCTCGACGATGATCTGGGTCAGCACCGCCCGGGTGATGTCCTCGCCGCTCTTGGCGTCGTAAACGACGAATTCGGTGCCCTCCTTGACCATCTGGCACAGCGTGTCGAGCGTCACGTAGCTCGAGGTCGCGGTGTTGTAGAGGCGCCGGTTCGCATATTTCTTGATGGTGATCGGCGCGGCGGCTGCTGGGGTCGAGTCGGGCATCTCGGCGTCCATATCGCTGTGAGGCTTTCGCAAAAAATATGCTACCACACTCCCCCGTGTTGAGAGCGGCAATCGGCGTGTGGACCGTAACGGCCCTCCTGAGCATCCGGTTTTCGAGTATCCGGCTTCCGCATGACCAGAGACGGCTCCCGAGAGAGCGGACCCGACCACCGCGACCCGGACGCCGAGCCGGGGCGGCTGGCCGAGCGTTTCCTGGACCTCTGGCAGGACCAGTTGAGCGCCATGGCCGCCGACCCGGCCGTTGCCGAAATGGTCGGGCGGACTCTTGGCTTTTGGCTGGGCCTCGGCTGGCACGCACCGACGCCCGGCCGTGACGAGCCCATCCGCCAGCCGCCCGAGCGGCCCGCCGCGCCTCGGGCCGCGCCCGCTGCCGCTGCACCTGACCCTGGCGGCGACGTCGTGGCTGACCTCGCCGCTCGCCTGCGCGCTCTGGAGCAGCGGCTCGCTCGCCTGGAAGCCGCCGCTCGCGGACGCGGCCGCAGCGCTGACCGACGCAGCCGGCGGCGTCGCCCTTGAGCACCTGCTGCCGGCGGTCGAGGCCGCGGCGCGGGGCCGGTTCGGCCGCTTCCTGCATGGCGTCGAGATCTATCGCCACCATCCCTACCGCCGGACCCTGGCCGATCCGCCGGTGCGCTGGCAGGACGGCCCGGCCCGCCTGCTCGACTACGGCGCCGACCTGCCCGACCGCGCCCCGGTCCTGCTGGTCGTGCCCTCGCTGGTCAACCGCGCCTACATCCTGGACCTGACGGCGGAGCGGAGCCTGCTGCGCTACCTTGCCGCAGCCGGCGTGCGGCCGCTGCTGGTCGATTGGGGGTATCCGGGTTCGGTCGAATGCCGCTTCACCCTGACCGACTATGTCGCCGGCCAGCTCGAGGCGGCGCTCGATGCCGCCCTGGCCCTGGTCGGGGGGCCGATCGGGCTGGCCGGCTATTGCATGGGCGGGCTGCTGGCCGCCGCGCTCGCGTGCCGCCGGCCGCGCGCCGTCCGCCATCTGGTGCTGCTGGCAACACCCTGGGACTTCCACGCCGACCCGGCCACCCGCGAGCGCATGGCCGTGCTGGCGCCGGGCCTGGGCGCCCTGGCGGCGCGCTATGGCGAGCTGCCGGCCGACGGCCAGAACGCCCTGTTCGCCGGCCTCGACCCGTTCCTGGTGCTGCGCAAGTTCGCCGCCGTGCCGCGGCTGGCCGACGCCGCGCTGGAGGCCTTCGTGGCGCTGGAGGACTGGCTGAATGACGGCGTCCGGCTGGCCGGGCCGGTGGCGGAGGAGTGCCTGACCGCCTGGTACGGCCGCAACGCCCCCGCCACCCTCGGCTGGCGCATCGCCGGCCGGCCGGTCGATCCCGGCCGCCTGGGCATGCCGGCGCTGGTGGTGATCCCGAGCGGCGACCGCATCGTGCCGCCGGCCTCGGCCCAGGCGCTGGCGGCGGCGCTGCCGCGGGCGCAGACGCGGGAGCTGCCGCTCGGCCATATCGGGCTGATGGCCTCAGGCGCGGCCCGCGACCGACTCTGGCGCGATTTGGCCGAATGGTGCCATGGTCAGGGCTGACTGGTTCCAGAAATCCGGGCATATCCCCATATAAGCCCCACGGCCACCAGAGAAGGACGCTTCCATGACCACCGATGTCGTGATCGCCGCCGCCGCCCGCACCCCCATCGGCTCATTCAACGGCGCGCTCGCGTCGCTTCAGGCGCACAGCCTGGGCGAACTTGCGCTGAGGGCGGCGATGGAGCGCGCCAAGCTCGAGCCCGAGGCCGTCTCGGACGTGATCCTGGGCCAGATCCTGACCGCCGGCGAAGGCCAGAACCCGGCCCGCCAGGCGGCGGTGGCCGCCGGCATCCCCCACGAGAAGACGGCGATCACGATCAACCAGGTGTGCGGCTCGGGCCTGCGCGCGGTGGCCATGGGCTTCCAGGCGATCCGCAACGGCGATGCCGACATCGTGCTGGCCGGCGGCCAGGAGAGCATGAGCCTGGCGCCGCATGTCCTGCATCTGCGCAACGGCACCAAGATGGGCGACGCCACCATGGTCGACACCATGCTGCGCGACGGCCTGATCGACGCCTTCCACGGCTACCACATGGGCAACACCGCCGAGAACGTCGCGCAGCGCTGGCAGATCACGCGCGAGGACCAGGACGCGTTCGCCGCGGCCTCGCAGCAGAAGGCCGAGGCGGCGCAGAAGTCGGGCCGCTTCAAGGACGAGATCGTCCCGGTCACGGTCAAGGGCCGCAAGGGCGATACCGTGGTCGATGCCGACGAGTTCCCGCGCCACGGCACCACCGCCGAGACCCTGGCGAAGCTGCGTCCGGCGTTCGACAAGGCCGGCACGGTCACCGCCGGCAACGCCTCGGGCATCAACGACGGCGCCGCCGCCCTGGTGCTGATGACCGCGGCCGAAGCCGCCAAGCGCGGCTTGAAGCCCCTGGCGCGGATCGCCGGCTGGGCCACCGCCGGGGTCGACCCCGCGGTGATGGGCTCGGGCCCCATCCCGGCCAGCCGCAAGGCCCTGGCCAAGGCCGGCTGGTCGATCGGCGACCTGGACCTGATCGAGGCCAACGAGGCCTTTGCCGCTCAGGCTTGCGCGGTCAACAAGGAGCTGGGCTGGGATCCGGCCAAGGTCAACGTCAATGGCGGCGCGATCGCGCTCGGCCACCCGATCGGCGCCTCGGGCGCCCGCGTCCTGGTCACGCTGCTGCACGAGATGGCCAAGCGCGACGCCAAGAAGGGCCTGGCGACCCTGTGCATCGGCGGTGGCATGGGCATCGCCCTCTGCGTCGAGCGGTAGGCCGCGGGCGCGTCCTGGTCAGGTACTCCTGACCAGGCGTCCGCGCAGGCGCGCGAGGCCGTCGGCCAGGACGGCGGCATCGCGCGCCGTCGGCACGAACAGCGTCCGCGCCGTCAGCCCGAGGTCGCGGCGGGCGAGCCAGCCGAGATAGCCGGCCGACGCCCATTTCACCGCCACATAGGCTAGGGCGGCGCCGTCCAGCCCGGCCGCCGGCACCAACCAGGCCAGCAGGCCGGCATTGAGCGCCAGGGTCGCGGCCTCGGCCTTCGACAGCGCCAGGCTGCGGTCGAAGGCCTTGAAGGCCAGGATATAGAAGTCCTTGATCGAGATCGGGATCACCCCGACCAGCAGGATGCGCACGACCGGCGCCGCGGCGGCGAACTCGCCGCCATAGAGCAGCCGGATCACCAGCGGCGTCACCAGGAACAGGGCCGCCGTGGCGGCGATCACCAGCAGCAGGGTCAGGCGCAGATAGACGCCGATCACGGCGCCGCGCTCGTGGTCGGCGGCGGCGCAAGCCCGCGGATAGGCGATCATGGTGACCGAGCTGCCCAGGGTCGCGGTCATCTGCGCCAGGTTGCGCGACACCACGTAGAAGCCCAGCGCCGCCGGCAGCAGCACCGCCTGGATCAGCATCTGGTCGATCCGGTCGTTGACCATCTGCACGACGGTCGACGGATGCAGGCGGATCCCGAAGCCGAGCATGGCGCGCATGGTGGCGCCCGGGACGCGCCAGCCGCCCCAGCCATGGCGCACGCACAGCCAGATCGCCCACGCCATCGGCACCGCCTGGGCGACCAGGAACGCCACGCCGAAGCCCAGGACGTCGGCGCGCCCGACCACGAACAGGACGAGGCCGATCGCCAAGTAGCAGCCGGGCAGGGCCAGCCGCATCAGGTTCCAGGAGCCGGTGCGCTGATGGCCGCGCAGCATGTCCAGGAAGATCGTGCCCAGGATGTTGCAGGGGATGACCAGCATCATCAGCCCGGCCAGGCGGCGGACGTCGGCCGGGTAGCCGGCATAGGCCAGCGGCAGCGCCACCGACCAGCCGGCCATCATGCCCAGGACCGACAGGCCCACACCCAGCCACAGCGCCGCCGCGAACACCGCCGACGCCGGCTGGCGCCGGTTCGCGCTGAAATAGAGGGTGGCGTCGTTGAGGCCCAGCAGCAGCAGATAGGCGATGGTGGTCGGCCACAGCTGGGCCGCCGCCAGCTCGCCGCGGCCGTCGGGCAGCAGCAGGCGCGCCGACAGGATGCTGCCGCCCAGCTGCAGCAGCTGCAGGAGCCCGGTCGTGACCAGGGTGACCAGGATCGCCTTCAACGTCTCGCTGCTCCCTTACAGGCGGGGCTTGATACTGCCCCCCGATCCAGCCGACAACTGCGCCGCCCGCGCCATCGCCATCCGAGCCCAAAGAGGATCGCCCATGACCCGCTATCGCCGAATCATGATCAAGCTGAGCGGTCAGGCGATGGCCGGCCCGAGCCACACCATCTTCGGCAAGGACCAGATCGAGCACATCGTCGACCAGATCATCTCGGCGGTGGAGCTGGGCGCCCAGGTCGCGGTCACGGTCGGCGGCGGCAACATCTTCCGCGGCAATGTCGCGAGCCTGTGGAACATCGAGCGCGCCGAGGCCGACAACATGGGCATGCTCGGCACCGTCATCAACGGCGTGATGCTGCGCGCCGCGATCAACGCCCGCATCGACACCGACGTCCGGGTCATGTCGGCGATCGCCATCAACCAGATCGCCGAGCCCTACATCCGGCTGCGCGCGGCGCGGCACCTGGACAAGGGCTCGATCGTGATCCTGGTGGCCGGGATCGGCCAGCCCTATGTCACCACCGACTATCCGGCGGTGCAGCGGGCCTTGGAGATGCGGTGCGAGGCGATCCTGGCGGCCAAGCACGGGGTCGACGGCGTGTTCACCGACGACCCCAAGCGCAACCCGGCCGCCCGCCGCTACAAGAGCCTGCACTATGACGACGTCATCGCCCAGGACCTGCGCGTGATGGACCAGTCGGCAATGCTGCTGGCGCGCGACCACGCCCTGCCGATCCACCTGTTCAACTTCGACAGCCCCGACTCGATCCGGCGCATCTGCCTGGGCGAGGACGTCGGCACCTATGTCGGCCGCGACGCCACGCTGGGCCTGGCCGACGACTAGGAGATGGCGGAGACACGCTCCTAGCGCTCGCCGGCGCGGCCGCTGAGGTCGAGGCCGAGGGCCAGCAGGGGATAGACCGCGCCTGTTGCGCACACCGCACCCCAGCCGCCGGCGCTCCAGGCGGCGCCGGCCACGGCCGAGCCGACCGCGCCGCCGACGAAGAAGCAGCCGACGAACAGGCCGTTGAGGCGCGCCCGCGCCTCCGGCCGGATCAGGTTGACGAGGCGCCGGCCGAGGGTCTGGTCGACGACGCCTCCCGAATCGAGGAGGATCGCGGCCACGGCCAGCAGGGCGATCCCGAGCCCGGGCGCCGCGGCCGGATCGAACCGGCCCCAGCCGGCGCCGGCCACGCCGGCCAGCGCCATCGCCGCCAGCATCGCGACATGGGCCAGGATGGTGCCCGGCCGGGTCCAGCCGCGGTCGCCCCAGCGGCCGGCCAGCGGGGCCGCCACCGCGCCCGCGGCCCCGGCGAACCCGAACAGCGCGATCGCACGGATGCCGAGATCGAAGGGCGGCGCCGATAGCCGCAGCGCCACCGTGGTCCAGAACGCGCTGAACGCGGCCATGGCCAGCGCGGCATAGAGCGCGCGCCGGCGCAGCAGCCGCTCGGTCCGCATCAACGACCACAAGGACCCGATCAGCTGAGCATAGCCGGGCCCGGCCGGCGGCCGGCGCCCGGGCACGAAGCGCGCCAGCAGCATACCGATCGCGGTCACCAGCAGGGCCGACAGGGCGAACATCGCCCGCCAGCCGGCCTGGTCGGCGACCAGCCCGGCCAGCGGACGGGACAGCAGGATGCCGATCAGCAGCCCGCTGCTGACATTGCCCACCACCCGGCCGCGCCGGGCCTCGGGCGCCAGGAAGGCCGCGACCGGCACCAGCATCTGGATGACGCTGGAGGTCACGCCGACCGCGAACGACGCCGCCAGGAACAGGCCGGCGTTCGGCGCCGCCGCCGCCGCGCCCAGCGCCGCGACAGTCGCGGCCAAGGTGCGCAGCACCAGGGCCCTGGTCTCGACCAGGTCGGCCAGCGGCACCAGCAGCACCAGCCCGGCGGCGTAGCCGAGCATGGTCAGGGTCGCGACCCAGCTCGCCTGGCTGTCGGTCAGGCCCAGCGCCGGGCCGATCAGCCCGATCAGCGGCTGGGCCACGAACAGGTTCATCACGATCACGGCGACGGCGGTCGCGAACAGCAGCGTCAGCCCGCCTGTCATGGCCACCGGCGCCGCGGTTGCCGCAGGACGGCCGCTGCGGCCGGAGGTCGCTTCGGTCACACTCATGGACGGCCCTATCATGCTGTTTGCGCAAGAAAGAGCCGGACGTTATGCTCACCCCACACTATGCGGCAATTCAAACATCCTCATTCAGATTATGCTGAAGTCGCATGAACACACGTGACCTCGAGGCCTTCGTGGCCGTCGTCGAGACCGGGTCGATCGTCGCCGCTTCGGCCCGATTGAACCTGACCCAGCCGGGTGTCACCCGGCGGGTGCAGAGCCTGGAGCAGCGCCTGGGCGCCGAGCTGCTCAACCGCCAGTCGAAGCCGCTGCGGCCCACCCCCGCCGGCCGGCAGGCCTATGAGCTGGGGCGGCGCGTCTTGCGCGCCGTCGACGATTTGGTCGCCGGCGCGGCACCGGGCGGCGAGGTCACGGGCGAGCTGCGGCTGGGCCTGGCGCCGTTCGTGTCCGACCTGGCCCTGGCCGGGCCGGTCGACCGGCTGCAGGCCGCCTATCCCGGGCTCACGCTGCGGATCTCGTCGGCCTGGTCGCCGGCCCTCATCGCCCAAGTGCGGGCCAGCGAAATCGACGCGGCGGCGGTGGTCGTCAAGGACGACGCCGGGCCGGCCGCCGACCTTGCCGGCGATCGGCTGGGCGTCGAATGCGTGGTCCCGGTGGCCGCCCGGTCGCTCGGCGTCCCGCGTCCCGCCACCCTGGCCGACCTGGCGCAGCGCCGCTGGGTGCTGAGCCAGGATGGCTGCGGGTTCCGCCAGGCGCTGCAGGCGATCTTCGACCGCGCCCGACTGCCGTTCCAGGTGGCCGTGGAGGCCCTGGGCAGCGACCTGCAGCTGTCGCTGGTCGCCCGCGGCCTCGGCATCGGCCTGGTCAAGCCCGGCACCTTGGCGACCAGTGCCTACCGCTACGCGGTCGAACGGCTCGATGTTGTCGATTTCCGGCCGATCGTCCATTGCTGGCTGGTGCACCGGCCGCCCGCCGGCCGATTCGCGGCGCCGCTGGCGCTGTTCCGGCAAGCCCTGACCGAGGCCCTGGCAACCGAGGCCGCCGCCGATCAGGCGTTGGCGTCGAGCGCGTAGCCGGCCGAGCGGACGGTGCGGATCAGGTCGCGCTCGGCGTCACCGTTGAGCGCCTTGCGCAGGCGTCGGATATGCACGTCGACCGTGCGCGGCTCGACATAGACATCGGCGCCCCACACCGCGTCCAGCAGCTGCTCGCGGCTGAACACCCGGCCGGGATGCTCCAGGAGATAGCGCAACAGCCGGAACTCGGTGGGACCCAGGTGGATGTCGCGCGACGCCCGCTTCACCCGATGCCCGACGATATCCATGACGATGTCGTCACAGGTCAGCATGTCGGCCTCGGCGCCGGGACGGGCGCGCCGCATCACGGCGCGCACCCGGGCCATCAGCTCGGTCGGCGAGAACGGCTTGGTCACGTAGTCGTCGGCGCCGGAGTTGAGGCCGCGGATCTTGTCGCCTTCCTCGCCGCGCGCGGTCAGCATGATGATCGGGATATTGCGCGCCGCCGGCGTGCGGCGCAGGCGCCGGCACACCTCGATGCCCGACAGCAGCGGCAGCATCCAGTCCAGGATCACCAGGTCGGGCTTGCGCTCGGCGGCCACGATCAGCGCTTCCTCGCCGTCGCGCGCCTCGGCCACGCGGTAGCCGTCGCGCTCCAGGTTGTAGCGCAACAGCGTCCCGATCGCCGCTTCGTCCTCGACGACCAAAACCATGGGCTTCATTGACCGATATCACTCCCGGGATGCCCGCCGGCGACGCCGATGCCGGTCTGGTCGAACACGGTCAGGCTGGTGGTATCGCCCTTGGGCCGCGCCTCGCCCAGCCGTTTGCCGGTGGCGATGTAATAGACCAGCTCGGCGACGTTGGTGGCATGGTCGCCCATGCGCTCGATGTTCTTGGCGATGAACAGGATGTGGGTGCAGGACGTGATGTTCCGCGGATCCTCCATCATGTAGGTCAGGAGTTCGCGGAACAGGCTGGTGTACATCTCGTCGACTTCTTCGTCGCGCCGGCGCGTAACCTCGGCCTTGTCGGCGTCGCGGTCGGCGTAGGCGTCGAGGGTATCCTTGATCAGTTGCTGGACCAGCCGGCCCATGCGCGGAATGCCCGAGACCGGGCGGACCGGCGGCGCCTGGTTGATGGCGATCGTCCGCTTGGCGATGTTGGCGGCATAGTCGCCGATCCGCTCCAGGTCGCCGGCGATGCGCAGCGCAGAAATGACCGCGCGCAGGTCGTCGGCCATGGGCTGGCGCAGCGCGAGCAGGCGGGTGACCGCGGCTTCGATCTCCTGATTGACCACGTCGATGCGGCGGTCGTTGCCGACCACCATCTCGGCCAAGCTGGAATCCCGGCGCATCAGGGCCAGGATCGCATCGGCGAGCTGCGCCTCGACCATGCCGCCCATACGGACGATGGTCTGGTCGAGCTCGCGCAACTCGGTTTCGAAGGCTTTGACCGTGTGCTGGGGAACCGTCATCGCTGCATCTCCTGCCGCCCCATCGGCCCACCCGCGGGCACGCAGAGTCCAGCGGCCGCGCGCCACGCAGGCGGCGGCCGACGCTGAACGTGGCGAACGGTAGCGTCGGGCCGGGAACTATCCATGACACTTGTATGGCGCTTGTGTGACAGCGCCACCAGGGCCAGCGGCGGAACCCGGCTGAGCAGAGGGATGGTTGTCGGCATCGGAGCGCGGCAGGATGATATCTGACGGGCCCTATCCGACGAAAATTCGTTGACTTTGGGTTTTGGCTGCCAAAATCTCTCTACCGGAGGACAGCCATGATCCACCGTCTTGAGATCGAGAACTTCTACTCGGTCCGGAACCGCCAGATTATCGACCTGCGGCCGAACCGTGGTGTCTCGGTGGACGGCCGGCGGCTCGTGCCGCTATGGCCCGGCGCCGCCGACGCGGCACCCGCGGTCGTTGCGCTGTTCGGCGCCAATGCGTCGGGCAAGTCGACCATCCTCAAGGCTCTGTCGTTCATCGCCTGGTACGTGGTCCACAGCGTGACCGCCCCGGCCGGCCAGAGACTGCCCTTCCTGCCGTTCAACGACGATGCCGGCTGGCAGGCGGCGACTCGCCTGGCCGTGGAGTTCGCCGGCATCGAGGATGTGGCGCGACTCCTGGATCCGGCGGGCGTCAGCGCCGAATGGCTCGCGAATGCCCAACGCTGCCTTTATCGCTACGAAGTCGACCTGAGGCCGACCGGCGACGCCGTCCACGCCGAGGCGCTGGCCTACCGGCCGGCTGGCGCCGCGAGGTGGGTCATGCTGTTCAAGCGGTCCGGCACTACTGTGCGGTTGGCCCGGCAGGTGCGCATGCGCGGGTTCCGATTACCCGACCAAGTGTTCAGGGGCCGGCCCGAGGCCAGCGTCGTGTCTGTCCTGAACCAATATGGGCACCCCTTCGCGCAGGTCCTGGCAACCACCGCTAGCTCTCTCTGGACCAATATCCTGATCGAGCACACGGATTGGCAGGAGCCCCTGATGGTTCAGCACTATGCCAACAACCCCAGCGTCGTGGCCGCGCTCAACCACGAGATCGAGCGGGTCGACATCGGCATCGATCGCATCGAAGTGGCCAGGGAGCCGTTCGGCCCGTCGCTGCGCTTTCACCATCGGGGCATCGACCGGCCCCTCTCCCTGCCGCAAGAGAGCCACGGCACACGCCAGTTTCTGAAGAACTTCCCCTTGATCCACGGCGGCCTGGAGCGCGCCGGCGTGGCCGTCGTCGACGAGTTGGACACGGCGATCCATCCGCTCGTGCTGCGCGAGATCGTCCGCTGGTTCCAAGACCCGCTGCGCAATCCCCGGCACGCTCAGATCTGGATGAGCTGCCAGACCGCCACGCTGCTCGAGGACCTTCAGAAGGAAGAGATCTGGCTGTGCGAGAAAAATGCCGCCGGCGAGACCTCGGTCTACGGCTTGGCGGCACTCAAAGGCGTACGCCGCGACGACAATTTCTATGCGAAATACCTGACGGGCGCGCTTGGCGCCGTTCCGGCAATCGGCTGAGGACGTGCCGGCCCCAAAGGTCCCCCGCATCCCGCTGTTTATCGCCTGTGAAGGCGAAAGCGAACTGGGCTATGCCCGATTCTTCGGCGGGATCATCGGCTCTGCGTTCCACGTCGATGCTGCCGTCTGCCATGGCGGCGACCCCGTCGCGGTGGTCCAGGCCACCCTCAAGGCGCTTCGGAACCCGAGCCGGCGCGGCGTCCGGTTCGCTGCCAAAGCGGTCTTCGTCGACACCGACCTGTGCCGGCAGCGGCCGGACCTGGCGCACAACGCCAATCGGATCGCCGAGGCACACGGCCTGACCATGCTCTGGCAGGTCCCCTGCCACGAGGCGTTCCTACTGCGCCACCTCGAAGGGTGCGCGGCGCTGCGGCCACCGACCAGCGAACTGGCAATGGCGGCGTTGGTCGAACGCTGGCCGGACTATCGCAAAGGGACGTCCGCCGCTGTGCACGCCCACCGTCTCGATGACGCGGCGGTCCGGCGCGCCCTGTCCGTCGAGCCGGCTTTCGATGCCTGGGTCAGGGCCGCCGGTGGGCTCGGGATCAGGCCTGGCCCGTGACCCGCCATGCCGTCAGCCGGCGCGGGCCGGTCGGCTCGCATCCTTGACTGGGTTGCCGACCGCCGGCAGATAGACCGTGAACACGCTGCCGCGGCCGACTTCGCTTTCGATCGTCAGCGCGCCGCGGTGGCGGCCGACGATGTGCTTGACGATGGCGAGCCCCAGCCCGGTGCCGCCGACGTCACGCGAGCGGGCGACATCGACCCGGTAGAACCGCTCGGTCAGGCGCGGCAGGTGCTCGCGCGCGATCCCCTGCCCTTCGTCGGCGACCGCCAGCGCCACGGCGCCGTGGGGCGCGCGCGGGAAGGACGGAGGCGGGCGGGCGGGGCGGCTGGCGGCGACCCGCACGGTGCTGCCCGGCCGGCCATATTTGATGGCGTTGTCGATCAAGTTCTGCAGGAGCTGGGTCAGCTCGTCGCGCGCCCCGACCACGTCGGGCAGGTCGTCGGGGCACGCCACCTGGATGCGGATGCGGCGGCGCGCGGCCTGCAGCTCCAGGGCGGCGGCGACATGCTCGACGACCTCGCGCACCGCCACCGCCTGGGTCGGCGGCAGATGCTCGTTGAGTTCGATCCGGCTCAGCGACATCAGGTCCTCGACCAGCCGGGCCATGCGCTGCGCCTGCTCGTGCATGATCGGCAGGAAGCGGTCGCGCGCCTCGGCATCGTCGCGCGCCGGGCCGCGCAGGGTCTCGATGAAGCCGATCAGGGTCGAGAGCGGCGTGCGCAGCTCGTGGCTGGCATTGGCGATGAAGTCGGCCCGCATCTGCTCGGACCGCCTGAGCGCGGTCACGTCGTGCAAGGCGATGACGGCGACCAGCCGCTCCGAGGCGGCGGTCGCGATGCCCTGGCCCGGCAGGGCTTGGACATGCACCGTGAAATGGCGCTCGTGCGGGGTCGACAGGTCCCAGTCCACGGTCTGCGCGCCGCGGCCGGCCAGCGCCTGGGCGACGCCGTCCAGGATCGCCGGCGCGCGCATCACGGCTTCCAGGTCGCGGCCGACCACCGACGCGCCGAAGAAGCCCCGCGCCGCTTCATTGGCGTGGCGGATGTAGCGGCCGGCATCCAGCACCAGGAGCGGCCCGGGGATCGCGTCGAGCATGGCGTTGCGGACGTCGATCACGGCCTTCAGCATGTCGGCGCGCTGCTGGCCGGCGCGGCCCAGTCGGGCGATCGAGGCGGCGAGGCCGGACATCATGGGGGCCCGTTCCGCGATCGCCGGCACGTCGACGGGCTGACCCTCGATCATGCGGTCGACCATGCCGCGCACGGCGGCCAGCGCCATCAGGCGGGCGCGCATCACCACCCCGGCCCCCAGCGCGGCCGCGGCGAAGCTCGCGCAGCCGACCAGCGGGTCGAGCTGGCCTGTAGCGACCAGCAGGATCCAGACGGCGGCGCCCGGCACCATCACGGCCGCCGTCGCGCCGACGACCTGGCCCGGATTGAGGCGCGGCGCCGCCACCGGCTGACCCCGGCTAGCGGCCCGCGTCGTGGGCGGCAAACGCCGCCGCCGTGACCAGGTCGGCGACCGAGGACCGCATCGGCACCACCTGCGCCGACTTCGACAGTCCGACCAGCAGCGGCCCGATCACCGTGCCGCCGCCCAGCTTGTGCAGCAACTTGGACGCGATGTTCGACGAGTTGAGCGCAGGCATGATCAGCACGTTCGCCGGTTTGGTCAGCCGGCAGAACGGGTACAGCTTCAGCTGGTCCTCGTCGAGGGCGACATCGGGCGTCATCTCGCCGTCGAACTCGAAATCGACGTCGCGCTGCTCCAGCACCTTGACCGCCCCGCGAATGCGGTTGGCGCTGTCGCGCATGGGGTTGCCGAAGTTCGACGTCGACAGCAGCGCGACCCGGGGCTCGTGCCCGAAGGCGCGCGCCTGCGCCGCGGTCTGGATCGCGATGTCGGCCAGCATCTCGGCCGACGGCACCTCGTTGACGTTGGTGTCGGCCATGAACACGGTCTGCCGGCGCAGCATCAGCAGGGTCAGGCCCATGACCGTCTGCCCCGGCGCCGGGTCGATCACCCGCACCAGGTCCTCGTAGGAAGTCGAGAAGCTGCGGGTGATGCCGGTGACCAGGGCATCGGCGTCGCCATGCGCCACCATCAGCGCCGCAAAGACGTTGCGGTGCAGGTTGACCAGGCGCTGGCAGTCGCGGAACAGGAGGCCCTGGCGCTGCTGGCGCCGGTAGAGGTATTCGGTGTAGCGGGCGTTGTGCCGGGACAGCCGGGCGTTGTGGATCTCGAGGTCCGAGACGTGGCCCAGCCCCAGCCGCGCCAGCGTCTCGTAGATCCGCTCCTCGCGGCCGATCAGCACCGGCGTGCCGTAGCCGTTGCTGCGGAACGCCAGGGCGGCGCGCAGCACGCGCTCCTCCTCGCCCTCGGCGAACACCACCCGGCGCGGCTTGGCCCGGACCTGCTCGAACACCGCCTCCAGGAACGACGCGGTGGGGTTGAGCCGGCTGCGCAGCTCCTGGACATAGGCGCTGCAATCGGGCAGCGGCCGCCGCGCGACGCCGCTGTCCATGGCCGCCCGCGCCACCGCCGGCGGGATGTGCGAGATCAGGCGGGGATCGAACGGCACCGGCAGGATGTAATCCGGCCCGTAGCGCAGCCGCCGCCCGGAATAGGCGGCGTCGAGCTCGTCGGGCACGTCCTCGCGGGCGAGTGCCGCCAGCGCTTCGACCGCCGCGATCTTCATGGCGTCGTTGATGGTCGACGCGCGCACGTCGAGGGCGCCGCGGAAGATGTAGGGGAAGCCCAGGACGTTGTTGACCTGGTTGGGATAATCCGAGCGCCCGGTGGCGACGATCGCGTCGGGGCGCACCTCGCGCGCCTCCTCCGGCGTGATCTCGGGGTCGGGATTGGCCATGGCGAAGATGATCGGCTTCGGCCCCATCGACTCGATCATGGACGCCGAGAAGGCACCCTTGGCCGACAGCCCGAACACCACATGGGCGCCGGCCATGGCGTCGGCCAGGGTGCGGGCGTCGGTGTCGACGGCATGGGCCGATTTCCACTGGTTCATGCCCGCGGTGCGGCCGCGATAGACCACGCCCTTGGTGTCGCACAGGATCACCTGCTCATTGGGCAGGCCCATGGACTTCAGCAGCTCGACGCAGGCGATGGCGGCGGCGCCGGCGCCGTTGACCACCATCTTGACGTCCGCGAGCGTGCGGTCGGTCAGGTGCAGGGCGTTGACCAGGCCGGCCGCGGCGACGATCGCGGTGCCGTGTTGGTCGTCGTGGAACACCGGGATGTCGAGCAGCTCGCGCAACCGCTCCTCGATGATGAAGCATTCCGGCGCGCGGATGTCCTCGAGGTTGATGCCGCCGAAGCTGGGACCGAGGAAGCGCACGCAATTGACGAACTCGTCGACGTCGCGGGTGTCGACCTCGAGGTCGATGCCGTCGATGTCGGCGAAGCGCTTGAACAGGACGGCCTTGCCTTCCATCACCGGCTTGGAGGCGAGCGCGCCCAGATCGCCCAGGCCGAGCACGGCGGTGCCGTTCGAGATCACCGCGACCAGATTGCCCTTGGCGGTGTAGTCGTAGGCGGTCGAGGGGTCGGCCGCGATGCGCAGGCAGGGTGCGGCCACGCCCGGCGAATAGGCGAGGCTCAGGTCGCGGGCGGTGGTCAGCGGCTTGGTCGGCGCGATCTCGATCTTGCCGGGGCGGCCCGACGCATGCAGCTGGAGCGCCTCGTCGTCGGTCACACGTGGCAGGCCCTGGTCCATGAGCATCCTCCCCGGTTCCGCCGGGGAGCGCCCGGGCAGCTGGTCACCCGCCAAGGCTGCGCGGTTTCCGGGATTTCGGTCAACCATCCTGATGTTTCCCCCCGTGCGCCGGCCGGCTCGATGACCTGGCCGGTCGATGCTATACAGCCGCCATGGCCCGCGATTTCGACGACCCGCCCCGCCCGCCGCCCGGGGAACCAGCCGCTGCGCCCTCAGCCGTCCCGCCGGTTCCGGCCGACGCAACGCCAATGATGGCTCAGTATCTCGAACTCAAGCGCGCCTATCCCGATTGCCTATTGTTCTATCGGATGGGCGATTTCTACGAGATGTTTTTTGAGGACGCGGAGCGGGCGGCGGCGGCCTTGTCGCTGACCTTGACCCGGCGCGGCCGCCACGAGGGCCAGGACATCCCGATGGCCGGGGTGCCCATGCACGCGGCCGAAGGCTATCTGGCCCGGCTCATCCGCCAGGGCTTCCGGGTCGCGGTGTGCGAGCAGGTCGAGGACCCGGCGCAGGCGCGCAAGCGGGCCGGCAAGCCGCTGGTCCGGCGCGAGGTGGTTCGGCTGGTGACCCCTGGGACCATCACCGAAGACGGGTTGCTGGACGCGCGCCGCCACAACTGGCTGGCCGCCATCGCCGAGGTCGCGGGCATGATCGCCCTGGCCGCCGCCGACATCACCACCGGCAGCTTCGAGGTCGAGGCGGTGCCGCCGGGCCCGGCGGCCCTGGCCGCCGCCCTCGCCCGCCTGGACGCCTCGGAGGTCCTGATCCCCGACCGGCTGATGGAGCGGCCGGCGCTGTTCGAGATGCTGGCCGACTGGAAGCCGCGCCTGACCCCGCTGCCGGCGGCGCGCTTCGACAGCGAGAACGCGCGGCGCCGGCTGGAACGGCTGCACGGCCTGGGCACGCTGGACGGCCTGGGCGCCTTCGGCCGGGCCGAAGTGGCCGCGGCAGGCGCCCTGGTCGACTATCTCGACCTGACTCAGAAGGGCACGCTGCCGCATCTGGCGCCGCTGGCCCGGCGCGCCGCCGGGGCGGGCATGGCGATCGACGCCGCCACGGCCCGCAACCTGGAGCTGACCCGCAGCCTGTCGGGCGACCGCCGCGGCAGCCTGCTCGCCGCCATCGACCGCACGGTGACCGGGTCGGGCGCCCGCACTCTGGCCCAGTGGCTGGCGGCACCGCTGACCGATCCGGCCGCCATCGCGGCGCGCCAGGACCTGGTGGCGTGGTTCCTGGAATCAGGCGCGGTCCGCGCCGCCGTCCGCACCCTGCTCCGCCAGGCCCCCGACATCGAACGCTCGGTGGCGCGGCTCAGCGTCCGCCGCGGCGGCCCGCGCGATCTGGCGGCGATCCGCGACGGC
>CAZEFK010000083.1:0-29826 GCA_964511405.1 uncultured Comamonadaceae bacterium
CCGCTTCGAGCAGGCGCAGGGCGGGACCCTGTTCCTGGACGAGATCGGCGACATGCCGCTCGACGCCCAGACCCGCCTGCTGCGCGTCCTGCAGGAAGGCGAATACACCACGGTCGGCGGCCGCACGCCGATTCGCGCCGACGTCCGCATCGTCGCCGCCACCCACCGCGACCTGCGGCAGCTCATCCGGCAGGGCCTGTTCCGCGAGGACCTGTTCTACCGGCTCAACGTCGTGCCGATGCGGCTGCCGCCCCTGCGCGAGCGGACCGAGGACATTCCGGCGCTGGTGCGCCATTTCCTGAAGCAAGTGACGGCCGAGGGGCTGCCGGCCAAGACCATCGACCCCGCCGCGCTCGATCGCCTGCGCGCCTATCGCTGGCCGGGCAATGTCCGCGAGCTGGAGAACCTGGTGCGCCGGCTGGCGGCGCTCTACAGCCAGGAGGTCATCGGCCCGGATGTCATCGATGCCGAGCTCGGCGAGCCGCCGCTCGCCGCATCAGGCCCGATGGGCACCGATGGCGAGGGGCTGAGCGCCGCGGTCGAGCGCCACCTCAAGGACTATTTCGCCGCCCATGAGGACGGCCTGCCCGCCGCCGGCCTCTATGACCGGATCCTGCGCGAGGTCGAGCGGCCGCTGATTTCGTTGACGTTGGTCGCGACTCGGGGCAATCAGATCAAAGCTGCGCAGCTCCTGGGCCTCAACCGGAACACGCTGCGCAAAAAGATCCGCGAATTGGACATCCAAGTTCTGCGCGGAATAAGATAACGTCGCCGGCCGACCGGGCAGGCCGGCTCGGCAAAGGCAGCTGGCACCCCCTGGATGATCGGTCGCATCCTGTCGCTCAACCCGGTTTTGCTCGGCCGGCTCGGCCGCTGGTCGCGACGGGTGGGATTGGGGCGCCGCCTCGCGCTCGGCCTGGCGATCGCCGCCGTGCTGTCTGTGGTCGCCACATATGCGGCGATGACCGGGACGCCGCCGTTCGGCCCCGATCCCAACACCGTGCTGTGGCTGCTGACGCTGGACCTGGCGCTGGTGCTGGCGCTGGGGGTGGTGATCGCGCGCCGGCTGGTGACCGTGTGGGCCGAGCGACGCCGTGGCCTCGCCGGCTCGAAGCTGCATAGCCGCCTGGTCGTGGTGTTCGGCGTCGTCGCGGTCACGCCGGCCATCATCGTCGCGCTGTTCTCGGGCCTGTTCCTCAATGTCAGCGTCGAGGGCTGGTTCAGCAAGCAGGTGCGCACGGCGCTCGACGACAGCCAGGCCATCGCCGAGGCCTATCTCCACGAGCATCAGCAGACCATCAAGGCCGACATCCTGGCCATGGCCGCCGACCTCGACCGCGACGCCTACATGCTGGCGCTCTATCCCGACCGCCTCAACCAGATCGTCGAGACCCAGGCCGAGATCCGCTCCCTGGCCGAGGCCATGGTCATGGACCGCAACGGCAACATCCTGGCCCGGTCGCAGCTCGCCTTCAGCCTGCAGTTCGACCAGCCGCCGCCGCCCGAGGCGCTGGCCCGGGCGCAGGCCGGCGAGGTCGCGATCCTGACCAGCGACAACGAGGACCGGGTGCGCGCCCTGGTCCGCCTCGACCGCTTCGTGCCCGAGGCCTATCTCTATGTCGGACGGTATGTCGAGCCGCGTGTGCTGAACTATATCGACCGCACGCAGCGCGCGATCGCGGCCTATCAGCGCCTGGAAGGCCAGCGCTCCGGGCTGCAGGTGACCGGCGCCCTGATCTATGTGGTCGTGGCGCTGCTGCTGCTGCTGGCCGCCGTGTGGGTCGGGCTGCAGCTGGCGACCCGACTGGCGCGGCCGATCGCGGCCCTGATCGGCGCCGCCGAGCGCGTGCGCGCCGGCGACCTGAGCGCGCGGGTCCCGCACGTGGCCGCGGGCGACGAGCTGGACAGCTTGAGCCGCGCCTTCAACCGCATGACCTCGCAGCTCGAGGCGCAGCGCGCCGAGCTAGTCGAGGCCAACCTGCAGCTCGACCTGCGCCGGCGGTTCACCGAAACCGTCCTGGCCGGAGTGTCGGCCGGGGTGCTGGGGGTCGACGCCACCGGACGGATCAACCTGCCCAACCGGTCGGCGGCGACCCTGCTGGCGATCGACCTGGACAAGGCCGTCGACGCCGACATCCGGACCCTGGTGCCGGAGATGGCCGACTTGATCGAGGTCGCGGCGCGGCGTCCCGATCGCATGGTCGAAGCCCAGATCAAGCTGGTCCGGGACCGGACGCCCCGGACGCTGCTGGTGCGGGTGACGGCGGAGCGCAGCGGCGACGCGATCCAGGGCTACGTGCTGACCTTCGACGACGTCACCGAGCTGCTGCAGGCGCAGCGCACCGCGGCCTGGGCCGACGTCGCCCGCCGGATCGCCCACGAGATCAAGAACCCGCTGACCCCGATCCAGCTGTCGGCCGAGCGCCTGAAACGCAAGTACCTGAAGGAGATCACGTCGGACCCCGAGACCTTCTCCACCTGCACCGACACCATCGTCCGCCAGGTCGGCGACATCGGCCGCATGGTCGACGAGTTCTCGGCCTTTGCCCGCATGCCGGCGCCGATCATGAAGGCCGAGGACCTGTCGGCGATCGCCCGCGAGACCGTGTTCCTGCAGCGCCAGGCCCATCCGGGGATCGACTTCACCCTGGAGCTGCCCGACCAGCCGGTCGCCTGCCGGTGCGATGGCCGGCAGCTGCGCCAGGCCTTGACCAATCTGCTGCAGAATGCCGTGGACGCCATCGACGGCCGGGCCGAGCCGCGCCCGAAGGGGGCCGTGCGCGTCCGGATCGAGCAGGGCGAGGCCGGCACGGTCATCGAGGTCGCGGACAACGGCAGGGGGCTGCCGGCCGAGGACCGCGAGCGCCTGACCGAGCCCTATGTCACCACCCGGGCCAAGGGCACCGGCCTCGGGCTTGCCATTGTCAAGAAGATCATGGAGGACCATGCCGGACTGCTGCAGCTCGACGATGCGCCGGAGGGCGGCGCTCGGGTACGCCTGGTGCTGCCGGCGCGGGCGGCCGAGCCCCCGGGCGTGACCGCACCCAGGCTGGCAACGGAGGCAGCGGGTGGCGCATGACATCCTGATCGTCGACGACGAGGCCGATATCCGCCTCCTGTTGTCGGGCATCCTGAAGGACGAGGGCCATCAGCCGCGCACCGCGGCCGACGGCGAGGGCGCGCTCCAGGCGATCCGGCAGCGCCAGCCGAACCTGGTCATCCTGGACATCTGGCTGCAGGGCAGCACCCTTGACGGCCTGGACGTGCTGGACCGCATCCGCGCCGAATACCCGCTGCTGCCGGTGGTCATGATCAGCGGCCACGGCACCATCGAGACCGCGGTCGGCGCCATCAAGCGCGGCGCCTACGACTTCATCGAGAAGCCGTTCCAGGCGGACCGGCTGCTGCTGGTCACCGATCGCGCCATCGAGGCGGCCAAGCTCAAGCGCGAGAACCAGGAACTCCGGCTGCGCTCCGGCACCGATACCGAGCTGATCGGCCAGTCGAGCGCCATCGGCGCGGTGCGCCAGGCGATCGAGCGCGTCGCTCCGACCGGCAGCCGGGTGTTCATCACCGGACCGGCCGGCGCCGGCAAGGAAGTGGTGGCGCGCCTGCTGCACGCCCGCAGCCGACGCGCCGACGCCGCCCTGGTCGTGGTGAACTGCGCGGCGATGCGGCCCGACCGGCTGGAGATCGAGCTGTTCGGCACCGATAGCGACGGCGACGGCGCGCGCAAGGTCGGGTTCTTCGAGCAGGCCCACGGCGGCACGCTGCTGCTGGACGAAGTCGCCGACATGCCGCTGGAGACCCAGGGCAAGATCGTGCGGGTGCTGCAGGAGCAGACCTTCGAGCGGGTCGGCGGGCGCACCCGGGTCGAGGTCGATGTGCGCGTGATGGCCACGTCGAACCGCGACCTCACCGGCGAGATGCAGGCCGAGCGGTTCCGCGAGGATCTGTACTATCGGCTCAGCGTCGTGCCGATCAAGGTGCCGCCGCTGCGCGACCGGCGCGAGGACATCCCGCTGCTGGTCCGGCATTTCATGCGCCGCTCGGCCGAGGCCGCGGGGCTGCCGCCCCGCGAACTGGGCGAGGACGCCATCGCCGCGCTGCAGGCCTATGACTGGCCGGGCAATGTCCGGCAGCTGCGCAACGCCATCGACTGGATCCTGATCATGGCGCCGGGCGACCACCGCACGCCGGTGCGCGCCGACATGCTGCCGCCCGAGATCGGCGCCATCGCGCCCACCGTCCTCAAGTGGGACAAGGGCTCCGAGATCATGGCGCTGCCGCTGCGCGAGGCGCGCGAGGTGTTCGAGCGCGAGTACCTCCTGGCCCAGGTCAATCGCTTCGCCGGCAACATCAGCCGCACCGCCGCCTTCGTCGGCATGGAGCGCTCGGCCCTGCACCGCAAGCTCAAGAGCCTGGGGGTCGGCGAACGGTCGGCCCACCGGGGCTAGATAACTTCCCGAATTGGCTGACAAAGAGCGTACCCCATGTCCCGCATCGCCTATGTCAACGGCCGCTATGTCCCGCACCCGGCGGCATCGGTGCACATCGAGGACCGCGGCTATCAGTTCGCCGACGGCGTCTACGAAGTGACCGCGGTCAAGGGTGGCCGGCTGGTCGACGGCGCGGCCCATCTCGATCGCCTGGACCGGTCGCTGGCCGAGCTGTCGATCGCCGCGCCGATGGCGCGCGCCGCCCTGCTCCGCGTGTCGGCCGAGATGATCCGGCGCAATGGCCTCGTCGACGGCACCCTGTACATGCAGGTGACCCGCGGCGTCGCCCGGCGCGACCATCCGTTCCCGCCTGCTGCGGTCAAGCCGGCCCTGGTCATGACCGCCAAGCGCTGGCGGACGCCGGCAACGGCGGGGGCGGCCGTGATCACTATCCCCGACATCCGCTGGGGCCGCTGCGACATCAAGTCGGTGGCGCTGCTGCCCAATGTCCTGGGCAAGCAGCAGGCGCGCGCCGCCGGCGCGCTCGAAGCCTGGATGGTGCGGGACGGCACCGTGACCGAGGGCACCTCGACCAACGCCTGGATCGTGACCGCGGCGGGCGACGTCGTGACCCGTCCGCTGGGGCCGGACATCCTGGGCGGCATCACCCGCCAGACGGTGATCCGGCTGGCCGGCCAGGCCCAGATCCGGGTGGTCGAGCGGCCGTTCACCGTGGCCGAGGCCAAGGCCGCCCGTGAAGCCTTCATCACCTCCACGACCGCCCTGGTCCTGCCGGTGGTCCGCATCGACGGGGCGGCGGTCGGCACCGGCGCGCCGGGCCCGGTGACCGGCCGCCTGCGCGAGCTCTATGAGGCCTTCATGGCCGCCGGCGCGGAATGACGCTGACGCTGGGGACCGCGCCCGGCCGGCTGGACCGGGCGCCGGCCGCCCTGGTGTTCGACTGGGACAACACGCTGGTCGACAACTGGCAGGGCATCCATGCCGCCCTCAACGCCACCCTGGAAGCCATGGGGCAGGCGGCCTGGACCTATGCCGAAACCCGCGCCCGCGTGCGGGGATCGGCGCGCGACGCCTTCCCCAGGCTGTTCGGCGAGCGCTGGGAAGCCGCCGCTGATCTGTTCGCCCGCACCTTCGCGGCCGGACACCTGGCCGGGCTGGCCACGATGCCCGGCGCCGATCGGCTGATCGGCGGCATCGACGTGCCGATCGCGGTGGTCAGCAACAAGCACGGCACGTTCGTCCGGGCCGAGGCGTCCCATCTCGGCTGGACCGGCCGCTTCGCCGGCCTGGTCGGCGCCGGCGATGCCGTCCGGGACAAGCCGGACCGCGCCCCGGTCGACGCCGCGCTGGCCGCCGCCGGGGTCGCGGCCGGGCCCGACGTGTGGTTCGTCGGCGACACGGCCATCGACATGGCCTGCGCCCATGCCGCGGGCTGCACGGCCGTGCTGGTCGGGCGCGACATGATGGACGACGATTACGCCAGCCATCCGCCGCATGCCCACCTCGACGATCTGGACGCCCTGCGGCACCGGCTCACCGGGCTTGGGGTAGCAACCGGAGCAGCGAGCCCTTAGGTTAAGCGTTGAAACTTTGGCCACTCAGGACGGCTCCGGGCTGCGCATCGGCGCCGTTCGGGCGCGCTCCGATCCCGGGCGCGCCCCAATAACAGCAAGAAGGGTCTAACCCATGACAACCGATAAAACTCAGAATGTTCAAGACGTGTTCTTGAACCATATTCGCAAGAACAAGACACCCGTTACGGTGTTCTTGGTCAATGGTGTCAAGCTGCAGGGCATCGTGACCTGGTTCGATAACTTTTCGGTGCTGTTGCGGCGCGACGCGCACTCGCAGCTCGTCTACAAGCACGCGATCTCGACGGTGATGCCGGCGCAGCCGATTCAGCTATTCGACCCCAAGGAGGCGTCCGACGCCTGATATGGATAGACCCGAGGTGGGCGACGCGGCGACCGGCCGTGCATTGGTCGTCCATCCTGCTCTCGAACCCGGGCGCCGGGACGGCCAGCCGGCCGCCCGGTCGCCCGAAGGCCGTCTCGCCGAGGCCGTTGGCCTGGCCCGTGCCATCGATCTCGACATCCGTGCCGCCGAGGCGGTGCCGGTCAAGGCGCCGCGGCCGGCGACCCTGTTCGGCGCCGGCCAGGTCGAACGGCTGGGGCGCGACATCGAGGCGCTCGAGGTTGGCGTGGTGGTGGTCGACGGCACGCTGTCGCCGGTCCAGCAGCGCAACCTGGAGCGCGCCTGGAAGGCCAAGGTCATCGACCGTACCGGCCTGATCCTGGAGATCTTCGGCGCCCGCGCCCGCACTCACGAAGGCCGTCTGCAGGTGGAGCTGGCGGCGCTCAGCTATCAGCGCAGCCGGCTGGTGCGATCCTGGACCCACCTGGAGCGGCAGCGCGGCGGCTTCGGCTTCCTGGGCGGCCCCGGCGAAAGCCAGCTGGAGATGGACCGGCGCCTGATCGGCGACCGCATCGCCAAGCTCCGCCGCGAGCTGGACGAGGTGCGGCGGACCCGCGAACTGCACCGCACGGCGCGCCGCCGCGTGCCCTATCCGATCGTCGCGCTGGTCGGCTACACCAATGCCGGCAAGTCGACCCTGTTCAACCGCCTGACCCGCGCCACGGTCCGGGCCGAGGACCTGCTGTTCGCGACCCTGGACCCGACCATGCGGGCGGTCGAGCTCGATTCGGGGCGCGCCATCATCCTGTCCGACACGGTGGGATTCATCAGCGACCTGCCGACCCATCTGGTCGCGGCCTTCCGCGCCACCCTGGAGGAGGTGCTGGAGGCCGATATCGTCCTGCATGTCCGCGACATCGCCCATCCCGAGAGCGAGGCCCAGAAGGCCGACGTCGAGGCGGTGCTGACCGATCTTGGCCTGGGCGACGCGGTCGACCGCGGCCTGATCGAGGTGTGGAACAAGGTCGACCGGCTTGATGCCGAGGACCGGGACGCGCTGGTCGCCCAGAACCGGCGCAACGCCCTGGTCGTGCCGCTGTCGGCGCTGACCGGGGAGGGGGTCGACCGGCTGCGCCAGTTGCTCGACCGCCAGCTCGCCGAACGCGCCCTGGTCGTCGACCTGGAGATCGACCTCGGCGACGGCCGGCTGCTCGCCTGGCTTTATGGCCATGGCGACGTGCTGAGCCGGACCGACGAGGACATGCTGGCCCACGTCAAGGTGGCGCTGGACCCGCCGGTGCTGGCGCGGCTCAAGCAGCAGTTCCCGGGCGTCGTCCCGGCATGACGGTCGATCTTGGGCAGGTCGCGGCGCTCATCGCCGAGGCCGCGGCGGCGGAGATCGCGCCCCGGTTCGGGCGGCTGCAGCCGGACGAGGTTCGCGAGAAGGGGCCGAACGACTTGGTGACGGTCGCCGATTTGGCGATGGAGCGGGTGCTGTCGGCGGCGCTGCCCGACCTGGTGCCGGGCTCGGTGGTGGTCGGCGAGGAGGCGGCGTCGGCCGACGCCACAGTCCTCGACCGGCTGGCCGCCCATGACTGGGTGTGGGTGATCGACCCGGTCGACGGCACCAGCAATTTTGCCGCCGGCCGGCCGGTGATCGCGGTGATCGTGGCGCTGGTCCATCGGGGCGAGACGGTCGCCGGCTGGATCCATGATCCCTTGGCCGCCAGCACGGCGCTGGCCGAGCGCGGCCGCGGCGCCTGGCGCGATGGCCGGCGCCTGACGGTCGCCCAGCCGGTGCCGCCGGCGCTGATGGACGGCTCGCTCAACGGCCGCTTCTTCCCAGGCTCGCGGCGGCGCTACCTGGAAGACCAGCGCGGCCATTTCCGCTCGATCAAGCCGCTGTTCTGCGCCGGCCAGGAATATCTGCTGATGGCCGCCGGCCGGCGCCATTTCGCGCTGTTCGGCCGCTTGAAGCCGTGGGACCACGCCGCCGGCGTGCTGCTGCACGCCGAGGCCGGCGGCTACTCGGCGCGGCTCGACGGCACGCCCTACCGCCCCGACGGCCCGCCGACCGGCGGGCTGCTGATGGCGCCGGACGCGGCGTCCTGGCAGGCGGTGCACGACATCCTGTTCGCGCCGGCCGAGGACGCCGAGCCTTAGCCCGCCTTACTGGCCGATCTGGCGGCTCACGCCGTTCTCCTGCTGGTTCAGGGTCCGCTGCTCCTGGCGCGTGATGTGGCCGCCGTTCTGGCCGGCCATCAGCCGTTCCTCACGACGGATCTGGTGGTCGTCGCGGTGCAGCTGGGCGGCCTGGGCGCCGGTCAGGTCGCCCTCCTTGCGCTCCTGGTGGATGCGCCGGTTCTGGTTGGCCAGGCGGTTGTTGACCTGCTCGCGGCGCGGATGGGCCTTCTGCCACGCCGTGTCCGCGGCTTGGGCGGTGGTGACGCCGGCGAGGCCGAAGCCCATGAGCAGGGCCAGAGCGAGATGGGTCGAACGCATGGGAGACCTCCAGGTTGGGGTTCGGCGTGGGCGCCGCTGACCAATGCTACGGGGCGGCTGGTTGCAGCATCCTCACGGCCCGCGATGAATTCTGGTTCATCCGGCTGCGGCGGCCGGCGCCCTTGAGCGCCTCCGACCGACCCGATACAACGCGTTTGATTTACATTGCGCTGGCCAGGGTGATGCCGTCAGTGAAGCGCCAGCTGCTCGCGGCGGCGGTCGCCTGTCTCGGCTGGATCGGAGCGGCCGAGGCGCAGTTGGTCGTCCGCTACCGCGCTCCGGAACCGACGGTCGACGAGCGCGCGGTCTATCCGGCGGCGCTGCTGAAGCTGGTCCTCGCGCGGTCGGGCGTCGACCACCGCCTGCAGCCGGTCGAGAGCCCAATGATGCAGAGCCGCTCGCTGGCCGAACTGGCGGCGGGGCAGTCCATCGACGTGTTCTGGACCATGACGTCGGCCGAGCGCGAACGGACCTTCCAGGCGGTTCCGGTGCCGCTCGACAAGGGGCTGCTGGGCTGGCGGGTACTGCTGATCCGCAAGGCCGACGCGGCCCGGTTCGCCGGCATCGGCAGCCTCGCCGACCTCGGCCGGCTGACCGCCGGGCAGGGCCATGACTGGATCGACGCGGACATCCTGCAGACGGCGGGGCTGCCCATCGTGACGGCGGCGACCTATGACGGCCTGTTCACGATGCTGCAGACTAGGCGGTTCGATTACTTCCCGCGCTCGGTGATCGAAGTCGGGCCAGAGCTGCGCAACTACGGCTGGCTTGGGCTGGAGATCGAGCCGCATCTGGTCCTGCACTATCCGAGCGCGCTGTATTTCTTCGTAAACAAGGCCAACCGCAGCCTCTACGCGGCGCTCATGACCGGGCTTGACCAAGCGCGTCGGGACGGGTCGTTCGACGAGCTGTTCCGGCGCAGCTTCGGCCCGATGATTGCCGAGCTGGACCTGGCGCACCGCCGGGTGTTCGAGCTTGCCAACCCGCAGCAGCCGGCCGACCTGCCGCTGGCGCGCGCCGATTACTGGTTCAACCCGGCGGCGGACCGTCCGGCCGAGGCCGACCACGCCGGCCCCTGACCCTGTGGGATCAGGGCTGCGGCCCGGCCATCAGGAATTCCAGCACCACCCGGGTGATATGCGCCAGCCAGCGGGCGCGGGCGTCGGGCTCCGCCAGGTCCTGGCCCAGATAGTTGGAAAAGGTGGGGGTGTTGGACTGGTAGAAATAGGCCAGCGCCGTGATCGTCAGGAGCATATGGACGGGATCGACGTCTTGCCGGAAGCAGCCGGCGGCCTGGCCGCGCGCCAGGAGGTCACCCAGGATGCTGCGCTGCGCCGATGATAGGCTGCGGATCTGCTGCGATTCCCGGACATGCGCGGCCTTGTACAGGTTCTCGGTGTTGAGCAGGCTGATGAACTCGGGGTGCGCCAGGTAGTAGGACCAGGTGAAGGCGATGAAGCGCCTGATGCCGTCGACCGGATCAGCGTCGTGCAGGTCCAGCGCCTCCTCGGCGCCGATCAGGTCGCCATAGACCGCCTCGAGGGCGGCGCGGAACAGGCCCTCCTTGCTGCCGAAATAGTAGTAGGGCATGCGCTCGTTGGTACCGGCGCGGCGGCTGATCTTGTCGACCCGGGCACCGCCATAGCCCTCTTGTGCGAACTCATGGATCGCCGCCTCCAGGATCGCGGCGCGTGCCGCGTCCGGGTCGCGCGGGGCGCGCCTGCGCTCGACCGCTGCCGATGGCGCCACATCCTTGAGCCGCTTCATGCCCGACATCCTTCCCCCAACCGCCCGTCGCCGCAACTTGCGCATTGCGTGTGCTATGGATTAAGTGCCTACTTAATAGCAGACGCAACGGACGAGGCATGCAGCCATGGCAGACCTGGATCCCGCTTCGGCACCGACCCTCGCCGCTGGCCTGGCCGGCCGCCGCGTGCCGTTCGAGTCGATCCCGGTCATCGACCTGGGCCCGCTGCTGGCCGATCCCGACCATGCCCCGACCGCGGCGGCGATCGGCGACGCCTGCCGGTCGGTCGGCTTCCTCTATGTGCGCAACCATGGCGTGCCGCAGGACGTGGTCGACGCCGTGTTCGCCGCGGCGCACCGCTTCTTCGACCAGCCACTGGACGCCAAGATGGCGATCCACATCAAGCACTCGCCGCATCATCGCGGTTACTTCCCGCTGTTCGAGGAGAACACCGACCCGACGCTGACCGCCGACCTCAAGGAGGGCTTCGACATGGCCCTCGAGCTCGGACCCGAGGATCCGCATGTGCGGGCCCGCGTCCCGCTGCACGGACCCAATGTCTGGCCGACCGCGCTGCCGGGCTTCCGGCCGACCCTCGACCGCTACTACGGCGCGATGCGGCAGCTGGCCGAGCGGCTGATGCGCGCCTTCGCGGTCGCGCTCGATCTCGAGCCCGGCTTCTTCGCCGGCAAGATCGACAAACCCCTGGCCCAGCTGCGGCTGCTGCACTATCCGCCCCAGCAGGGGCATGTCGAGGCGCGGACGCTCGGCTGCGGCGCCCACACCGACTATGGCTGCCTGACCATCCTGGCGCAGGACGCGGCCGGCGGCCTGCAGCTCCAGAACAGCGCCGGCGAGTGGATCGCCGCGCCGCCCATCCCGGGCACCTTCGTGGTCAATCTGGGCGACCAGATGGCGCGCTGGACCAACGACATCTTCGCCGCGACGCCGCACCGCGTGATCAACACCAGCGGCCGCGAGCGCTATTCGGTGCCGTTCTTCTTCGACCCCAATTTCGACGCGCTGATCGAATGCCTGCCCGGCTGCCGACCCGCCGGCCAGCCGCCGCGCTACGCCCCGATCAAGGCCGGCGAGCATCTTCTCAACCGCTTCAACGAAACCTTCTCCTACCGCCGGGCCGGCGAGCCCGACGTGTCCGCCCATTGATCCCATTCCCTTCGATCCCGTTCCGACGAGAGGCCGCGCCATGCCGACCGTGACCCGCCGATCCGTCCTCAAATCCGCCCTGGCCGCCGCGCCCGCCCTGGCCTTGGGCCGGGTGGCGCGGGCGGCCGACACCGGCCCGATCACCTTCACGAGCTGGGGCGGCAGCACCCAGGACGCCCAGAAGGCGGCCTGGGCCCAGCCCTTCGCCGGCAGCACCGGCATCGCCGTCAAGCAGGACGGGCCGACCGACTACGGCAAGTTCAAGAGCATGGTCGACGCCGGTCAGGTCAGCTGGGACGTCGTCGACGTCGAGGCCGATTTCGCTTACCGCGCAGCCGCCCAGGGTCTTCTGGAAAAGCTGGACTTCTCGGTGATCGACAAGAGCCGGCTGGATCTGCGCTTCGTCTTCGACTATGGCGTCGGCAGCTTCTTCTTCGCCTTCGTGCTGGCCTACAACACGCAGGGCGTCAAAGGGGCGGCGCCGACCGGCTGGGACGCGTTGTTCGACCTGGCCCGCTATCCGGGCAAGCGGGCGCTGTACAAATGGCCGTCGGCGGGGGTGATCGAGATCGCGCTGCTGGCCGACGGTGTCACGCCGGACAAGCTCTATCCGCTCGACCTCGACCGCGCCTTCCGCAAGCTCACCACGATCAAGCCGCAGATCCTGTGGTGGGGCAGCGGCGCCCAGTCCCAGCAGCTCGTGGCGTCCGGCGAGGCCGCGCTCGGCATGTTCTGGAACGGCCGCATCCATTACCTGGAGCAGGAGCAGGCGCCGGTTGCGGCCGTCTGGGCCCAGAACCTGACCTTCTCGGACATGCTGGTGGTGCCCAAGGGCACCCGCAACCGCGCGGCGGCCATGCGCTTCATCGCCGAAGCGACCAGCGCCAAGGCCCAGGCCGCCTTCGACAACGCCACCGCCTATGCGCCGATCCACCTGGATGCCGTGGCGCTGCTGGACAAGGGCATCGCGGCCGCGAGCCCGACCGCCCACACCCAGGGCCAGATCAGCCTCGACGCCCAGTACTGGGCGGCCAACGGCGCTGCCATCGCCGAGCGCTGGAACGCCTGGCAGGTGGCCTGACGCCTTGGCCCGCGGTCCTGCCGGCGCCCTGCTGCTGTCCCTGCCGGCGCTGCTGGTCCTGGGCCTGACCTTCGCCCTGCCGACGCTGCTGTTCCTCGGCCGCAGCTTCGCCGAGCCCCAGTGGGGGCTCGGCAACTACGCGACCCTGCTGGGCAGCGCCACCTATGCCCGGGTGCTCGCCAACACGTTCGTGCTGGCCGGGCTGGTGACGGTGCTGGCGATCGCCATCGGCTATCCGGTGGCCTGGTTCCTGACGATCCAGCGCCGGGGCATCGCGCGGCTGGTGCTGGCCGTGGTGCTGCTGTCGATGTGGACCAACCTGCTGGCGCGCACCTATGCCTGGCTGGTGCTGCTGCAGCGCTCTGGCGTCATCAACGCCCTGCTGCTGCGCCTGGGGCTGATCGCCGAGCCGCTGGCGCTGGTCAACAATCTGACCGGCGTGGTGATCGGCATGACCTACATCATGCTGCCCTTCGCCATCCTGCCGCTGCAGGCGACGCTGGGATCGATCGACCCGGTGCTGCTGCAGGCGGGCGCCGTGTGCGGCGCGCCGCCGGCGACCGTATTCCGGCGCCTGCTGCTGCCCATGAGCCTGCCCGGCATCGCCACGGCCGCGGTGATGATCTTCGTGATGGCGCTGGGCTACTACGTCACGCCGTCGCTGCTGGGCGGCACCGGGACCATGATGGTTGCCGAGCTGATCGCCGAGCAGATCCAATCCTTCCTGAACTGGGGCCTGGGCAGTGCCGCCGCCCTGGTGCTGCTGGCGGCCGCCCTGGTGGTCTATCTTGCGTTCGCGGCGACCGTCGAGCGCCGCGCGCTGGTAGCGGACTGACCCCCATGCTGCTGAGCCCGTCGGGCATGACTTGGGGTCGCTGGGCGCTCGGCGCCTGGACGGCGCTGGTCTCGGCCTTCCTGCTGCTGCCGATCCTGTTCGTGATCGCGCTGTCGTTCGACGGTTCGCGCTGGCTGGCATTCCCGCCGCCGAGCTGGACCCTGCGCTGGTACGGGCAGGTGCTGTCCGATCCCGAATGGCTGGCGGCGGGCTGGCACAGCTTGGCCATCGCCGTCATGGTCACGCTGGCTTCGGTGCTGCTGGGGGTGCCGGCGGCGTTCGCCGTCGTGCGCGGGCCGCGCGCGGGGCGGGCGGCGCTGCGTGGCGTGCTGCTGACGCCCATGGTCATGCCGGTGATCGTGGTCGGGGTGGCGCTCTACGCTGTCTTCCTGCGGCTGCACCTGACCGGCGGCTATGCCGGGTTCGTGCTGGCCCACCTGGTGCTGGCGCTGCCCTTCACCGTGCTCACCACCGCCAATGCGCTGGCCGGCTTCGACCGCGCGATCGAGCGTGCGGCCGTCATCTGTGGCGCCGCGCCGTTGGTCGCGGTGCTGCGGGTCACCCTGCCGTCGATCGCGCCCGGCGTGCTGGCCGGCGCCCTGTTTGCCTTTCTGACCTCGTGGGACGAAGTGGTCGTCAGCATCTTCATGGCCAACGCCGATCTCCAGACCTTGCCGGTGCGGGTGTGGGCCGCCCTCCGGCTCGACCTCAGCCCCGCCGTCGCGGCGGTGGCGTCGCTGCTGCTGGCGGGCTCGCTGGCGATCCTGGGCGGCATCGCCTGGTTCGGGCGGCGCTGCCCATGAGCCGCGCCGGCGGCGGCCTGCAGCTCGACGGGCTGACCAAGCGCTACGGCGCGGTCGCGGCGGTCGAGGATGTGAGCCTGGAGGTCGAGGGCGGCGAGCTCATGACCTTCCTCGGGGCCAGCGGCTCGGGCAAGAGCACAACCCTGTTCATGATCGCCGGGCTGGAGGTGCCGACCAGCGGCGACATCCGGTTGGGCGGCCGCTCGATCCAGGCGGTACCGCCACACCGCCGCAATGTCGGCATGGTGTTCCAGCGCTATTCCCTGTTCCCGCGCATGACGGTGGCGGAGAACGTCGCCTTTCCGCTCAAGGTGCGGCACCGGCCCAAGGCCGAGATCGCGGCGCGGGTGGCGCGGGCGCTCGACCTGGTGCAACTGGGCGCGCTCGCCGACCGCCGGCCGGCGACGCTGTCGGGTGGCCAGCAGCAGCGGGTCGCCGTCGCCCGCGCCCTGATCTACGAGCCGCCGCTGCTGCTGATGGACGAGCCGCTGGGCGCGCTCGACAAGAGCCTGCGCGAGGAGATCCAGGCCGAGCTGAAGGAGCTGCACCGCCGGCTCGACGTCACCATCCTGTTCGTCACCCACGACCAGGACGAGGCGCTCCGGCTGAGCGATCGGATCGCGGTGTTCGGCGCCGGCCGCATCGTCCAGGTCGGAACGCCGGGCGACCTCTATCACCGCCCGGCCAGCGGTTTCGTGGCCGGGTTCTTCGGCAGCGCCAACTTCCTGCCCGTTGCCGGCGACGGCAACGGCACGGTGACGAGCGGTGCCGGCCGGGTGCTGCGGGCGCCGGCCCCGGCCATCGCTCCCGGCCGGCAGCTGCGGTTGATGGTGCGCCCGCAGGATGTGCGGTTGGCCGATGGGGCGCCGGGCTCGGCGGACAATGCGCTGCCGGGCGAGGTTCGCGACATCGTGTTCATGGGCGACCACAGTGTCGTGGTGGTGGCGCTGCCGGAAGAGGGGACCACCTGGACCGTGGTCCCGCGCACGCTGCCGGCCGGCCTGACCCGGGGCGCGCCCGTCGCCCTGGCCTGGCCGGTTGTGCAGACGCATTTGTTCGCGGATTAGCGACGCAGAGCACCGGTCACGGCATGGCGCGCCGCCGGCGCTTCACCGCCGGCGGCAACGCCTCGGCGTCGAACAGGGTCGGCGGCGGCGCGGCCTGGACGCCCTCGATGGTCAGCAGGTCGAGCTTGGTGGTCAGGCCGCCGCGCGCCGTGAAGCCGCCCAGCTTGCCACCGGCCGCCAGCACCCGGTGGCAGGGCACGACGATGGGGAAGGGGTTGGCGCCCAGCGCCTGGCCCACGGCCTGGGCGGACAGGCGGTCGCCCAGGCGGGCGGCGATCTCGCCATAGGTGAGCGTCGACCCGGGCGGGATGCTGCGCGCCACCTCGTAGACGCGGCGATGGAACTCGCGCACGCTGGACAGATCCAGCGCGATACCCGACAGGTCGGCGCGCTCGCCGCGCAGCAGCGCCGCGATTGAAGCGATCGCGTCCTGGATCGGCGGTGGCGGCGGGGCCTCGGCCGCGCCCGGGAAGCGCCGCAGCAGGCGGGCGCGGGTGTTGGCGGTACGGCCCTCGGGCAGCTGCACGCCGACCAGCCCGTCCGGCCCCCAGGCGACGCCGCAGGCGCCGATCGCCGTATCGAAGACGGCGACGCCGACCGCCATGGCCTGACTCAGCCGCGCTGGATGGTGAGCGGTCCGAACGACTGGACCACCGGCATCACCTGCAACAGGTTGATGTTGACCCGCGCCGGGCGGGTCGCGACCCAGTGTACGGCGTCGGCGATGTCCTCGGGCGTCAGGGGATCGGTGTTGGCATAGGGGCTGGCCGCCTTGCCCTGGTCGCCCCGGAACCGGACGGCGGAGAATTCGGTGCCGCCGACGAGCCCCGGCTCGATCACCGTGACCCGGACCTTGGTGCCGGCCAGATCGGCGCGCAGGTTGTAGGAGAACTGGTTCACGAAGGCCTTGGTGGCGCCGTAGACGTTGCCGCCGGGGTAGGGGAAGTCGGCGGCGGTCGAGCCCATGTTCACGATATGGCCGGCATTGCGCTGGACCATGCCGGGCAGCACCGCCCGGGTGACATAGGTCAGACCCTTGCAGTTGGTGTCGATCATCTGGTCCCAGTCGTCGAGCCGCGCCGCCTGGGCCGGCTCCAGCCCCAGCGCCAGCCCGGCATTGTTGACCAGGATGTCGACGGCCGCGAACGGCTCGGGCAGGGCCCCCAGCGCCTGCTCGACCTGGGCGCGGTCCTGCACGTCGAAGACGGCGACATGGGTCGGCACGTCCAGCTCGCGCGCCAGCGCCTCCAGGCGGTCGCGGCGGCGGCCGGTCAGCACCAGGCGCGCGCCGTCGGCGGCGAAGCGCCGGGCGATGGCGGTGCCGAAGCCGGCGCTGGCGCCTGTCACGAGGACGGTGTGGGTCGGCATCGGGTCATTCCTCCTGCTTGGCGCGCTGCCACAACGCTTCCATGCGGTCGAGGCCGGCCGCCTCCGGCCCCGTGCCCTCGGCCGCCAGCCACTGCTCGATGCGGCGGAAGCGACGCTCGAACTTGGCGTTGGTATGCCCGAGCGCGGTCTCGGGGTCGATCCCCAGATGGCGGGCCAGGTTCACACAGGCGAACAGCACGTCGCCGAGTTCGGCGGCCAGGGCCGCGGGCCCGGCCCCAGCCCCGGCCGCGATCTCGCGGCGCAGCTCGCCGATCTCCTCTTCGATCTTGTCCAGCACCGGGCCGGGCGCGCCCCAGTCGAAGCCGACCCGGGCCGCCCGCGACTGCAGCTTGACCGCCCGCAGCAAGGCGGGCAGGGCGGCAATGCCATCGAGCACCGAGCCCTGCGCCTTGGCCCCCTGCGCCTTGGCCCCCTGCGCTTTGGCTCCCTGCGCCTTAGCTTGGCGCTCGCCGGCCTTGACCGTCTCCCAGTTGGCGGTCTGGGCCGCGGCATCGGCGACTTTGGGGGCGTCGCCGAAGACGTGGGGATGGCGGCGCACCATCTTGTCGGCGATGCCCGCGGCCACCGCGTCGAAATCGAAGGCGCGCTGCTCCTCGGCCATGCGGGCATGGAACACCACTTGGAACAGCAGGTCGCCCAGCTCCTCGCGCAGGGCAGCCATGTCGTCCTGGCGGATGGCGTCGGCGACCTCGTAGGCCTCCTCGATGGTGTAGGGCGCGATGGTGGCGAAGCTCTGCTCCAGGTCCCAGGGGCAGCCGCCGGCGGGGTCGCGCAACCGCGCCATGATCGCCTTCAGGCGCTCGATCGGAGGCAGGTCATCGGCCATGGGGCAGGGGTCCGGCTGTGGAAGGGCCGCCACCATGCCACGGCCCGGCCCGGTCCCGCGAATCCGATTGACAGTGGATCGTGATGCGGTTTGTATATAAAAAACACAATGAGGACAGGGGCATGCTGGCGGCGAACGAGGGTCCCGCACATCGGTCCGGCCGGCGGCGGGCCCCAAGGTGACCCCGATCCTGACCGTGACCGGCCTGCGCAAGACCTTCGGGCCGGTCGAGGCCTTGCGCGGCGTCGACCTCCAGCTCCACGCCGGCGAGGTGTTGGCGATCGTGGGCGACAACGGCGCTGGAAAATCCACGCTCGTGAAGCACATCGCCGGGGTCCACCGCCCTGATGCCGGCGACATCCTGCTCGCGGGACGCAAGCTGGACATCAGTTCGCCGTGCGAGGCGCGCGAACACGGAATCGAGACGGTCTACCAGGACCTGGCGCTCGCCGACGATCTCTCGGTCGGGGCCAACATCTTCCTCGGCCGCGAGCCGGTTCGTCGCCTCCTTGGCGTTCTGCCCTATATCGACGATCGTGCGATCCGCCGCGAAACGGCCCGCCTGCTGGAGCGCATCCGAAGCGTCATTCCGCCCGAGGCGCGCACCGTCGCCGGCCTCTCCGGCGGGCAGCGGCAGGCAGTGGCCATCGCCCGGGCGATCTACTGGCAGGCCAAGGTCGTCCTTATGGACGAGCCGACCGCAGCACTCGCGGTCATGGAGCGGGAGCGGGTCATCGAGCACGCCCGGGACCTCGCCGCCCATGGCGCCGGCGTCATCTATATCGGCCACAACCTGGTCGAGATCCTCAAGGTCGCCGACCGGATCGCCGTAATGTTTCGCGGCCGCACGGTCCATGTCACGGCAGTATCCGAGACGACCCAGGAGATCCTTATCAAGTACATGACCGGATACAGCGAACAACAACGAGCAGCGTAGCGCTGCCGATACTGGGGAGGAACAGGATGAATCACAAGGCTATTGTTGCCGCCTCGCTGGCCGTGTGCGCGGCGATCGGGGCGAGCCCTGCCAAGGCCGCGGATACGGTGGCCGTGATCGTCAAGGCCACGACGTCGGAATATTGGCAGTGGGTGTTCAAGGGCGCCGAGGATGCCGGCAAGCAGCTCGGCATCAAGGTCGACAAGCTCGGCACGCCCAAAGACGACGCCGCCGGGCAGATCTCGGTCCTGGAAAGCGCGGCGGGCTCGAAGCCTGCGGCGATCGTGATCTCGCCCACCATCTTCGAGGCCCTGGGCGACCCGATCGCCGCGGTGACCAAGGCCGGGACTCCGGTGATCTTCATCGACTCCGGCGCAAAGACCGACAAGTACGCGTCGTTCCTCACCACCAACAACGAGGCCGGCGGACGGGCGGCCGCGGTCGCGATGGCACAGTGCATCAAGGAACGCACAGGCAAGGCGGCCGGCACGGTCGGCTACCTGACCGCGATGGCCGGGCATGAGTCGCTGGATTCCCGCGACAAGGGCTTCGTCGAGGGCATCAAGGCCTATCCGGACATCAAGCTGGTCGGCAACCGGGTCGCCAACAATGAAGAGGCGCAGGGCATGAGCCTGACCGCGGATATGCTGACCAAGGATCCGAACCTGGCGGGCGTGTTTGCCGACAATGCGCAGATGGGGACCGGCGCCGGTGCCTCGATCAACGAGCAGAAGCTGGGCTCGAAGTTCTGCCTGGTCGCATTTGATTCCGATGCCGGTGAAGTCGAACACCTGAAAGACGGCTCGATCTACGCGCTGGTGATTCAGGACCCCTACATGATGGGCTATGCCGGGGTCTGGTACGGCTACGCGGCCGCGCACGGCGTCCGGCTGCCGAAAAACGTCGACACCGGCGTCGGCACCGTGACCAAGGCCAACATGGACGATCCGAAGCTGGCCGGCTTGCTCGACGTTTCGAAGCGCAAGCTGTCCCAATTCCTCGGCGACTAACCTGCCGGCCTGGACGCCGGGCAGCTGACGCTGCCCGGCTGGCCGCTCGATGACGGAGTTCCGATGACGGAGCAGTCCATCGTTCCGACCCGCTCGTCCTCGGCACCGTCCGAGCCGGCCAGGCGCAAGCCGGCCAGCGGCCGAGCCGTCGGGCCGCTGCTTCGGCGGCTGCCGATCGAAACCTATGTGATCGCCTTCACCCTGCTCTTGTGGATCGCGCTGTCGCTGAGCGCGCAGAACTTCCTGACCGAAAACAACGTCGCCAACATGATGCGGCAGACGTCGATCGCGGCGATCGTGGCGACCGGCGTCCTGTGCACGATCGTGATCGGCGGGATCGACCTGTCCGTCGGGTCGGTGGTTGCCTTCTGCGGCGTGATCTTCGCCCAGATGTCTGGGCATGGGCTGGCGCTCGAGGCGGCGGTCGCGTTGACCCTGCTGGCGGGCCTCGCGATCGGCGCCGCGAACGCACTCGCGATCGGCCGGCTCGGTATCCCTGCCTTCATCGTCACGCTGGCGGGACTGCAGGTCTATCGCGGCCTGGCGCTGCTGCTCGCCGGCGGCATGACCGTCGGCGGACTGCCCGCGGCGGTTAAGGACTTCGCCCGCGGCACGACCGGCTTGCCGAACCTGTTCTGGGCGATGCTGATCGTCGGCTTGGCGATCCATTATCTGCTGCGCTACACGCGGACCGGCCGATATCTCTACGCGATGGGATCCAATGCCGAAGCGACGCGGCGCCAGGGCATCAATACGCAGCGCATCAGGCTCACGGCATACATGCTGAGTTCGGGCCTTGCCGCGCTGGCCGGCGTCCTGCTGGTCTCGCGCCTCAGCATCGCGTCGCCTTCGATGGCGAACGCTTACGAGCTGCAGGCGATCGCCGCGGCGGTGGTCGGCGGCGCCAGCCTGTTCGGTGGCCGCGGCACCGTGCTGGGCACGGTAGTCGGCGCCGTGCTGTTCACCACGATGGGCAATGCCGCAGTGCTGCTCGATATCGACCCATTTTGGGAAATGGTGATCGAGGGCCTGCTCATCGCGCTGGTGGTGTATCTCGACAACCTGCAGAAGCGGCGTCGCTCGGGCGTCTGATCCTGTTCCAGAACGGACTCAGCGGATCGAACGCAGCAAGGTCTCGCGGGCCGACGCGAGGTGCCGCCGGCAAGCCCCCTCGATCCGCCCGGCATCGCGGGTCCGCAGGGCCTCGATATAGGCCAGATGCTCGGTGATCGCGACCGCGTTGCGCTCGCGCTCGTCGGCCTTGTTCCATTGGTAGTGATAGTGAAAGACCAGACTGATCACGTCGTAGAAATGTTCCATGAACCGGTTGCGCGAGGCATTGCTGATCAAGCGATGGAATCGCTCGTCGAGGGCGGAGAAGTCGTGAAATCGCGCATCGATTTGTGCCAGCAGCGCCCGATGCTCTGACTCGATTCGCGCCAGTGCGCCCCAAGCCGGCGCGTTTGCCGGCTGCAGGGCGAAGGTCTGGGCCGAGCGGAGCTCGAACATCTCCCGGATCTCGAACAGTTCAAGCGCGAACTCCTTCGTGAAGCCGCGCATAATCCAACCCGAATTGGCCCGCTTCTCGAACAGGCCAAATCGACTGAACCGATTCAGGCAGTCCCGGATCGCGATTGTCGAAACGCCGAATTCTCGGGCCAGCTCCAGGCCGTTGATCTGCTCGCCCGGCTTGGCGTTGCTGCGCAGGACCCATTCCAGGAATTTCTGCTCGACGTGATCCGACGTCGAAACTGTTTCGGTCACCGGAAAGTATTCGGTGCGCGCGGGCGTTCGGTTGACCACGAACTGCTTGTCGCGGCGAACGACGATGCCGCGCTGCTCCAACTCCATGAACGCCTTGCGGATCGTGCTTCGGCTGGCGTTCAGGGAGGTCGTGAGCTGAGACGCCGACTCCAACGGATCCGTCGGGGCCATCGCCGCCACGGCATCGAGCAGGGTGTTGAAGACGTGCTTGAAGACGGCATCGTTCTTCATCATGGCCTCGAAAGATCGGGCAGAGCCGCCAGCGGGCATCAGCGGGCAGGGCTTCCGGACGGAAACAGCGCGCCACCATGCCATGTCTACCGAGCCGAGGGCACCCGGCGACGCGTTGACGCCGGGCGCGCGGTTGGCCCCAATGCCCGCCTGTGCATCGTACCCGAGGCTACCCATGGCGACCATCGACCTTCGCTCCGACACCGTCACCCGACCCTCGGCCGCCATGCGCCGCGCCATGGCCGACGCCGAAGTCGGCGACGACCAGTATGGCGACGATCCGACGGTCAATGCCCTGCAGGAGCGCGTCGCCCGGCTGCTGGGCAAGGAGCGGGCGCTGTTCCTGCCCAGCGGCACAATGGCCAACCAGGTCGCACTCAAGGTGCTGACCCGGCCCGGCGACGAGGTCGTGGTCTCCGACGAGGCCCACATCGTCTGGCACGAATCGGGTGCCTCGGCGGCCAATTCCGGCGTCCAGTTCCAGGTGGTCGGGCAGGGCGGGCTATTCACCGCCGCCGAGTTCGAGGCCGCCTACAAGGCACCGGGCCATGTCGTGCAGCCGCCGACCACGCTCGTGACCGTCGAGAACACCCACAATCGCGGCGGCGGCGTGGTGTTCCCGCAGGACCAAGCGGTGGCGATCTGCGCGGCGGCCCGGCAGCGGGGCGTCGCGAGCTACCTGGACGGGGCGCGGCTGTTCAACACGTCGGCCGCGACCAGCCGCTCCCTGGCCGAGCTGGCCGCGCCCTTCGACCTGGTCGGGGTGGCACTGTCCAAGGGGCTGGGCTGCCCGGTCGGCAGCCTGCTCGCCGGCACGGCCGACACCATCGGCCGCGCGGTGCGGGCCCGGCGCATGTTCGGCGGCGCCTTGCGGCAGTCGGGCATCCTGGCGGCCGCCGGCCTCTACGCGCTCGACCACAATCTCCGCCGGCTGGCCGAGGATCACGCCAACGCCCGGGCGCTGGCCGAGCGCCTGGCCAGCGTCCGCGGCGTCCAGCTCGACCTGGCCACGGTCCAGACCAACATCGTGATCCTGCGGCTGGCCGCGGGCGCACCCGACGCCGCCACGGTGGTCCGGCGCGCCGCCGATCGCGGCGTGATGGTCTCGGCGTTCGCCGCGCGGACCGTGCGGGCGGTGACCCACCTGGACGTCGATGCGGTCCAGTGCCGGACGGCCGCGGACGTGCTGGCGGCGGCGATCGAGGCCGGGGCTTAGGTCGAGGTCACGGCGGGCAGGGCGGCCTCGGCGCCGATCCGCAACAGGTCGGCCAGCAGCCGGAGGTCGGTGTCCCAGTCGCCGCGATAGGCGACGCCGCAGGTGATCGCGGTCGTGGCTGCCCAGGCGGCTTGACCGAGGTCGCGGGCCTGCACGGCGCCGGCGGCCCGGGCGGCCGAGCCCGCGACCAGGGCGGCGTGGTGGGCATCATAGGCGTTGCGGCGGGCAACCACGGCGATGTCGCGCGCCTGAGTCGACAGGCGGGCGGCGGCATGCCGGGCAGCGCGGAGGGCCAGGCTGCCTTCCCAGGCCGCGGCGACCACGGCTTCGGCGGTGTCCGCGGCCGCCTGGGCGGCACGCGCGGCGTCAACCCAATTGCCGGCGCGGCGCACGGCCACGGCTTCGGCATGCAGGCCAATGGCGCCGAGCGCAACCGGTGCCGCCGCCTGCAGCGCATGGCGCGCCAGATGTTCGGCGCGCGCCCAGACATGGCCGGGTGCCACCGTGCCGGCTAGCCGCGGCAGGAACGGGATCAGGCGCTGCCGTTCCTCGGCCGGCATGGTGTCGTTGATGCCGCGCACGAACTCGGCGATCACCGGGCAGGTGCAATCGGGCCGGTCGGAATGGGCCAGGCCTTCCAGCCAGGCGACGGCCTCCATGGCGCACAGGCCGTCGTCGGGATCCTTGTGCGACCCGGCGCCGAGGGCGAAGCGGGTCAGGCGGGTCAGGTCGAACATCGTCGGGACGCTCCAGCCGGGCCCGGCCACCGGGCCGACTCCAGGCTGACACGGACCGGCGCGGGTTTCAAAGGCCGCGCTCAGCCGCCCTGCATGCGTTCACCACGACACACCGATGTCGCATAATGCATATTATGTCGTCAAAGCGTGACCGTGAGCCCGTCATGGCCGGGTTCCACGCCGGCCGGCAGCAGCTGCCTGAGGTACTGATAATCGAGGTCTTCGCCCATATGGGTCAGGATCGCCCGGGCCGGCCGCACGCGCGCGATCCAGGCCAGCACGGTGCCCAGGTCGGCATGGGTCGAATGCGGCCGCTCGCGCAAGCAGTCGACGATCCAGACCTCGATGCCGGCCAGCTGGTCGAAGGCCGCATCCGACAGGCGCACGACGTCGGTCGAATAGGCAAAGCGCCCGAACCGGAAGCCAAGCGACGTCGTGAAGCCGTGGTCCTGCTCGATCGGCAGCACGGCGATGTCGCCGATCCGGAACGGCCCCGTGATCTCGTGCGGCACCAGGACGGGTTTGTAGTAGCGCCCGGCGCCCGGCTCCAGGGGCTCGAAGGCGTAGCCGAAGGCGCGCCGGACATGGGCCAGCGTGGCGGCGCTGCCATGGACGTCGAGCGGCTGGCCCGTCGCGACATTGACCCAGCGCAGGTCGTCGATGCCATTGACATGGTCGGCATGGGCGTGGGTCCACAGCACCGCGTCCAGCCGGGCCACGTCGGCGGCCAGCAGTTGCTGGCGCAGGTCGGGCGACGTGTCGACCAGGATCCGCGTGCCGCCGTCCTCGACCAGGATCGAGCTGCGCAGCCGGCGATTGCGGGGCTCGGCCGGGTCGCAGCGGCCCCAGCGCGGCCCAACCGTCGGGACACCGCCGGACCCGCCGCAGCCAAGCATGGTCACGCGCATGCGGCGAAGGCTTGCGGCGGCGTCACTTTCTTGAACAAACAGAAAAAGTTAGCCGACGTTGTTGAAGCGATTTCTGAGATCCCGACACCATACAGCCCGGCCACCGCGGCCGCGGTATGGGCGACGAAGGCCGGTTCGTTGCGGGCGCCGCGCTTGGGCACCGGCGCCAGATAGGGGGCGTCGGTCTCGACCAACAGGCGGTCCAGCGGCACCCGCCGCGCGGCGGCGCGCACGGCCTCGGCCTTCTTGAAGGTCACGATCCCGGACAGCGATACGTACAGACCTAATTTCACTGCTTCGTCAGCTAGATAGTCGGTTCCGCTAAAGCAATGGATGAGCCCCGGGAACGCCCCCTTCCCGGTTTCCTCGGCCAGGATCTCGATCGTTTCGCGGTCGGCATCGCGAGTATGCACGATCAGCGGCAGCCCGGTCGTCCGCGCCGCCGCGATATGGGCGCGGAAGCTGGCCGCCTGCCGATCGCGCGGGCTGTGGTCGTAATAGAAATCGAGGCCGGTCTCGCCGATGCCCACGACCTTGGGATGGCGGGCGGCCTCGATCAGGCGCTCGGCGTCGAGGCCCCAGTCCTCGGCGGCCTCGTGCGGATGGACGCCGACCGAGCACCAGACCTCGGGGAAGCGCTCGGCCACGGCCCGCACCTTCGGAAAGCCGGCGAAGCTGGTCGAAATCGTGACCATCAGCCCGACCCCGGCCGCCCGCGCCCGCGTCACCACCTGGTCCAGTTCGTCGGCGAACTCCGGAAAATCCAGGTGGCAGTGGCTGTCGACCAGCAGCGTCACGACCCGGCCTCGGGGGCGACGTAGCGCGGGAACACGCCCTGCGGGCTCGGCAGCGGCGTGCCCGGCACCAGCGCGTGCCCCGGCCCCAGGCGGTCGAAGCCGGCCGGCTCCAGCCCCAACTGCGCCAGCAGCCGGGCCGCCGAGGTCGGCATGAAGGGCTGCACCAGCAGGCCGACATGGCGCACCACCTCGGCCAGCACGTACAGCACCGTCGCCATCCGCGCCGGGTCGGTCTTGCGTAGCGCCCAGGGCGCCTGCTCGTCGACATAGCGGTTGGCGGCGCTGACCACCTCCCAGATCGCCTCGAGCGCGCGGTGGAACGCCTGCTCGGTCATCAGCGGCCGGATCTGGTCCAGCAGGCCGTGGGCGCGCGCCAGCATCGCCCGGTCGGCCTCGGAATGGGCGCCCGGCGTCGGCACCCGGCCCTCGCAGTTGCGCGCGACCATGCTGAGCGAGCGCTGCGCCAGGTTGCCCAGGTCATTGGCCAGGTCGGTGTTGATGCGCTTGACCATCTGCTCATGCCGGAAGTCGCCGTCATTGCCGAACGGCACCTCGCGCAGCAGGAAGTAGCGCACCGGATCCAGGCCGTAGGTCTCGACCAGCTTCACCGGGTCGATGACGTTGCCCAGCGACTTCGAGATCTTCTGGCCTTCGTTGGTCCACCAGCCATGGGCGTAGACCCGCCGCGGCGGCGGCAGGCCGGCGGCCATCAGCATCGCCGGCCAGATCACCGAATGGAAGCGCACGATGTCCTTGCCGACCATGTGCAGGTCGGCCGGCCAGAAGGTCCGGAAATCGTCGCACTGCTCGTCGGGATAGCCGACCGCGCTCATATAGTTGGTCAGCGCGTCGATCCAGACATACATGACGTGCGCCGGGTCGCCCGGCACCGGGATGCCCCAGCTGAAGCTGGTGCGCGACACCGACAGGTCCTGCAGGCCGGAGCGGATGAAGCTCAGCATCTCGTTGCGCCGGCTGGCCGGGCCGACGAACTCCGGGTTCTGCTCATAGTACGCCAGCAGCCGGTCGCCCCACTGCGACAGGCGGAAGAAATAGCTGGGCTCCTCGACCCACTCGACCGGGGCGCCGGTCGGCGCCTTGCCGTCGACCAGGTCGCTCTCGGCGTAGTAGGTCTCGTCGCGTACCGAGTACCAGCCGCTGTAGGAGCCGAGATAGATCTCGCCGCGCTCGGCCAGCCGCGTCCACAGCGCCTGGCACGACGTGATGTGACGGGGCTCGGTGGTGCGGATGAAGTCGTCGTTGCTGAAGCCCATGACCCGGGCCAGCTCGCGGAACGCCCCCGACACGCGGTCGGTGAAGGTCTGCGGATCGAGGCCGGCGGCGGCCGCCGCCTTTTCCACCTTCTGGCCGTGCTCGTCGGTGCCGGTCAGGAAGCGGACCCGGCGGCCGTCCAGGCGCATGAAGCGCGCCAGGGCGTCGGTCGCCAGCGTCGTGTAGGCGTGCCCGATATGGGGCACGTCGTTGACGTAATAGATCGGCGTGGTGAGGTAGTAGGCGTCACGCCTGGACATGGGCGGTCCTTGGGCTCGGGTCGGGGGGCTCGGGTCGAGCAGGATCAGCTGCGATTGGATCCCAACGCCGTCAGCGCGTCCAGGATCGCTTGGCGGCGGTCGAGGTTGAGGCCGTCGGCCCGGGCGAACGTCGCGCCGATGTTTTCCCACAGCGCCACCAGCCGTTCAAGGCCGTGGCGGTCGAGCAGCCGGCGGCCGGCCTCGGCTTCGCCCGCCACCACCTCGGGCGGCAAGACGCCGCGCGCCGCCGCCCGCGCCAGCCGCGCCAACCACCACGGCAGCAGCTCGGCCACGCAGTCATAGGCCGCCCCCTGCCCCGGCCGTGTCAGCCGCTCGGCCAAGTCGTGCGCGGCGACCGGATCGGCGCGGCCGATCACGGCGACCAGCGTCCGGTACAGCTCCAGACCGCCCTGCTCGGCCAGCCGCAGCGCCCGCCCCGGGCTGCCCTCGGCCAACAGCGCCAGGCTGCGCCGCTCCGGCGCCGGCAGGTCGGGCAGCCGCCGCGCCAGCAGGCGGTCGAGGTCGGCGTCGGCCAGCGGCATCAGGCCCAGGCGCCGACAGCGCGAGCGGATGGTCGCCAGCAGCCCGCCCGGCGCATGCGCCACCAGCAGCAGCAGCGCCTGCGGCGGCGGTTCCTCCAGCAGCTTCAGCAGCGCGTTGGCGGCGTTGAGGTTGAGCTCATCGGCCGAGTCGACAATGACCACCCGCCAGCCGCCCTCGCCCGCCGTCCGATGCAGGAAGCGGCCGACCGCCCGCACCTGGTCGACGCTGATCACCGTCGCCAGCCGGCCGTCCTTGCCCGCCAGCCGCTCCAGGGTCATCAGGTCGGGGTGGCTGCCCGCCGCGACCCGCCGGAAGACCGGGTGGTCGGGGTCCATGGCCAGGTCGGCCGGCGCGCCGAACAGGCCGCCATCGCCGCCCGCGCCGGCCAGCACGAAGCGCGCCACCCGGAACGCGAAGGTCGCCTTGCCGATCCCGGCCGGCCCGGCGATCAGCCAGGCATGGTGCGGCCGACCGCGCGCCCAGGCGTCCAGGATCTGGGCCTCGGCGGCGCCATGGCCGACCAGCTCGGCCTCGACCCGCGGGCCCGCCGGCGCCGCGACCGGCTCGGCGGCAGCCACCGCCTACAGGCCCAGGCGCTGGGCGACGATCGGCCAGAGCGCCCGGTGCACCGACTCGGCGTCGCCCCCGGCGTCGATCACGCGGCAGCGCTCCGGCTCGGCGGCGGCGATCGCCAGGTAACCCCGGCGCAGCCGCTCATGGAAGTCGACGCCCTTCGCCTCGAAGCGGGCGGCGCCGCCGCGGTCGCGGCTGCGCGCCAGCCCGGCTTCGACCGGCAGGTCGAGGATGAGCGTCAGGTCGGGCGTCAGGTCGCCGACCGCGATCCGCCGCAGCTGCTCCAGCAGGTCGAGCGGCACGCCGCCGGCATGGCCCTGATAGGCCGTGGTCGAGTCGAAGAAGCGATCGGAGATGACGACGGCGCCCCGGGCGAGCGCCGGCCGGATCGTCGCCGCCACATGCGAGCGGCGCGCGGCACTCATCAGAAGCGCTTCGGTGACGGCATCCCAGCGGTCGGGCGCGCCTGTGACCACCAGCGCCCGGATCTCCTCGGCCCCCGGCGCGCCGCCGGGCTCGCGCGTGGTCACGACCTCGCGGCCGGCCGCGCGCAGCGCCTCGGCCAGCCGCCGGACCTGGGTCGACTTGCCGGCACCGTCGCCACCTTCGACGGTGATGAACCGCCCGGGATCAGTGCGCCCCATTGCCGAACAGCAGGTAGGAGGCGGCGGCAGCCATGCGCCCGAACACGCCCAGGCGCTCGACGCTCTGCCCGGCCGCCAAGGGCGCCTGGATCGCGTCGATGGTCGGCGCCGTCACAATCAACTGGCCGATGGTCTGGCCCTGCACCACCGGCGCCTGGAGCGGGTTGTCGTAGCTCGCCACCACCTTGAGGTCGCGGCGCACCCGGCGCGGTACGGTGACCACGATCGGCGCCGCGGCGACCAGATCGACCGTCTTCTGGGCGCCGAGCCAGACGTCGGCCTTGTCGACCACGTCGCCAGCCTTGAACAGCGCCACGTTCTCGAACTCGCGATAGGCCCAGTCGAGCACCCGCTCGCTCTCCTGGGAGCGCGCCTTGTTGGTGGCCAAGCCGTTCAGCACCATGATGATCCGGCGTCCGCCCTCGCGGACCGCGGAGACGGCCAGGCCAAAGCCGCCGGCCTCGGTATGGCCGGTCTTCAGTCCGTCGACACCCAGGTTCTTGGACAAGAGTGGGTTCCGGTTGAACTGCCGGATACCGTTGTAGGCGTATTCGCGCTCGGCGTAGTATTTGTAGAAATTGGGATGGTCCAAGATCGAACGCTTGGCCAGGATTGCCAGGTCGTGGGCCGTGCTCCAGTGGTCGGGATCGGGGTAGCCGGCAGCGTTGCGGAAGGTGGTGTCGCGCATGCCCATGGCCTTGGCGCGCTTGTTCATCTCATCCGCGAACGACTCCTCGCTGCCGCTGATGCCTTCGGCCAACACGATGGCCGCATCGTTGCCGGACTGCACGACCAGGCCCTGGATCAGCTGCTCGACGGTCGGCCGGGACGCGAGGTCCAGGAACATGGTCGAGCTGTCGCTCTTGGCACCGCCGCGGCGCCAGGCGTCCTCGCTGACCGAGAACTGGTCGGTCATCCGCAGCTCGCCCTTCTGCAGCTTGTCGAAGACGATGTAGGCGGTCATCATCTTAGTCATCGACGACGGCGTCATGCGCTGGTCGCCGTTCTTGTCCAGCAGCACGGCGCCGGTATTGGCGTCGATGACGTAGGCGAACTCGGCCGTCGTGTCGATCCAGGGATAGCCCGAAGCCGTGGTGCACCGCGAGGAGCTCGAGCAGAGCCTCGCGGAGTGGGTGTGAGAGG
>CAZEFK010000084.1:0-29770 GCA_964511405.1 uncultured Comamonadaceae bacterium
AGCGCCGCCGGCCGAGCCCGCCAAGGCCCCGCCCGCGACCGCCGAAACGGCGCCGCCGCCCGCCGCCGAGCCGAGCCCGCTGCCGCCCCTGCCGACCGTCGGCACGCCGACCGCCCCGGCCACGCCCTGAAGGCCGGTGGATCGTAGCCTGGTCGCCCTGCGCTGGGTGCGGCTGCGTCTGGCGCTGGCGGCGCTGGTCCTGATCTGCGCCGCCAGTGTTGTCTTCACCGCCTGGGTCACCAGCCGGCCCCTGGTCGAGGCAGTCCCCCGCGGCGTGCTGCGCGCCCTGCTGATCGGCACGCCGATCGTCGCGATGCAGAGCAGCCGGTCGCTGACCGGCATCGGCCGGTGGGAGCTGCGCCTTCCCATCGGCGCCGCGATCCTGGCCAAGGCTGCGATCTTCGTGGCGATCACGATCGTCGGCCTGGTCCTGGCGGAGGTGATCGAGACCGGTCGCTGGCCCGTGGGCTTCCTTGCCCGCGACTATGTCAGGCCATCGCTGCTGTTCAGCGCCGCAGTCGCGCTCGCCAGCAGCTTCGTGATGGCCGTCGATCGCCTGCTCGGCCCGGGCATCCTGCTGGACTTCCTGATCGGCCGCTTCCGCCGGGCCCGGCGCGAGGACCGCTTCCTGCTGTTCGCCGACCTCGAGGGCTCGACCGGGATCGCCGAGCGCATCGGCGACTTCGCCTTCCATGCCTTCCTGGACGCCGTCTATTTGGAGATCGGCGCGGCGGTGGCGGAGACCAGCGGCCAGATCTACCAATATGTCGGCGACCAAGTGGTGGTGACCTGGCCGGCGCGCCGGGGCGCCCGCCACGCCCGGGCCTTGCGCTGCTGCCTGCGCATCGGCGAGCGGCTGGCGGCCGCCGGGCCCGGGTTCAGGGCCCGATTCGGTGTCGCACCTGCTGTGCGCATCGGCCTTCACCTCGGACCCGTGGTCGCGGGCGAGATGGGCTATCCCAAGCGCGAGATCGTCTATCTGGGCGATGCCACCAACACCGCCGCCCGCATCGAGGCGGCGTGCCGGGATTTCGGCTGCACCCTGCTGGTCAGCCGGCCGGCGCTCGACCGCAGCGGTCCGCTGTCCGGCATTGCCGCCCGCTCGGTCGGCCGGGTCGGGCTGCGGGGCAAGGCCGCCGCGGTCGAGCTGTTCCGGGTGGATCCCACTCCATAAGCGTCGCCGGACCGAAAACACTGTTGCGCGCCGGCCGGCTATTCGCCGGTGTCCGGCCCCCCCACATGGGTGGCCAGGAGGACAGGACCATGATCGAAGTTCGACCGTTCGCCCAGCTGGGCGGCGCCGACCATGGCTGGCTGAAGGCGAAGCATCACTTCTCCTTCGCCGGCTACCACGACCCCAAGCGCATGGGCTGGGGCGGCCTGCGGGTCTGGAACGACGACGAGATCGCGTCGCAGACCGGCTTCCCGCCGCACCCGCATGCCGACATGGAAATCATCACCTATGTCCGCGAAGGCGCCATCACCCACCGCGACAACCTCGGCAATGGCGGTCGCACCGAAGCCGGCGACGTTCAGGTGATGTCGGCCGGCACCGGCATCCGCCACTCCGAATACAACCTGGAGCCGGGCCCGACCCGGATCTTCCAGATCTGGATCGAGCCGAACCAGCGCGGCGGCCCGCCCGCCTGGGGCGCCAAGCCCTTCCCCAAGGGCGACCGATCGGGCCGGTTCGTGACCCTGGCCAGCGGCTTCCCCGAGGACGGCGACGCGCTGCCGATCCGCGCCGATGCGCGGGTGATGGGCGCGGTGCTGAAGCCGGGCGAGCGGATCGCCCTCCGCCTCGACCCCAAGCGGCACGGCTACCTGGTGCCGGCGCGGGGCACCGTCGAGGTCGGCGGCATCCGGGTGGCGGCCCGCGACGGCGCCGCCATCGCCGGCCTGTCCGAGGTCGAGATCGTCGGGGTCGAGGAAGCCGAGCTGGTCCTGGTCGACGCCGGCTGATCGGGGGGGGCCAGCCAGCCGGCGGCGCGCAGCGCCGCCAGGTAGGTGCGGCTGACCGGCACTTCGGCGCCGGTCACCAGCCGCAGCACGGTACGCTGGCCGTCGCGCTCGACCGCGGCCACCGCCCGGCGCGCCACCCAGTGCGAGCGATGCACCTGGGCGCCCAGCGCCGGGTCCAGCTCGGCCACCGCGTCGGAGAGCCGCATCAGGATCAGGTCGCTGCCGGCTGATGTGGTCACCCGGAGATAGTGGTCCTCGGCGCTGATCCACAGCAGGTCGGTGCCGAGGCGCGCCGGGACCCGGCGCAGGAACGGCGATGCCGCCGGCTCGGCCGCCGGCGCCGGCTCCGACGGGTTCACAGGCCCCGAACGGGCGCGGATCAGCGATAGCGGAACGCCGATCAGCGCACACAGGACGACCGTCGACAGATAGGCCTGCAGCAGCCCGGATGGCGCGTGGGGCCGGTCCATCCCGAAAATCGCGTGAAGCACCACGACCACGCCGGTCGCCGGCACGCTGACCAGCACGGTCCCCAGCAGCGCCCGCGCCGGCACCCGCCAGCCGGCCAACGCGTCCATCCGGGCGACCCAGCCGAACAGCGGATGGGCGATCAACCCGATCAGCGATATTGCGGACACCCAGAAGGCCAGCCGCTGCCCGAGCGCCAAATCGAAGGTGCCATACGGACCGATCCAGCCGAAGACGGCGCCGATCGTCGCCATCAGGGCCAACTGGTTCAGGATCGGCCGCAGTGCCGGCATTTCACGAAGCGCCAGATGCAGTCGCGAAACGGCAGCTGCCATCCACGCATCCGGGCTCGTCGGCCGGCCGGCGCCGCGTCATGTCCGTGGCGGTGGGCCGGGTCGTCCGGCTGGTCGCGAAAGGGCAAGGCATGCGGGTCACGACGATCCTGATCGGCTTGGGTACTCTGGCATCGGGCACGACGGCGGCGCAAGCCGCCGACCCCGGCCAGCTGCTGCGCGGCACGCCCTGGTGGGCCTATGTCCTGCTCGTCGTCCTGATCGGGTTGGGGGTGCAAGCGGCGCGGCCGCGCGAGGTGGGGCTGCGCCGGCTGCTGCTGGTGCCGCTGATGTTCGTCACCTGGGGCCTGGCCGCCCTGGCGGCGCGGCTCGGCGCCGGCCTGGTGCCGCTGGCCGCCTGGGCCGCCGCGGCCGGCCTCGGGGCCGCGCTGGGGGCCGCGGTCGTCCGCTTCGACGGCGCCGCCATCGACCACGTCCGGGGCACCGTCGCGCTGCCCGGGAGCTGGGTGCCGCTCATCCGCAATGTCGGCCTGTTCGGGGCCAAGTATGCCCTGACCGCCGCCGCGGCGATCAACCCGACCCTGCCGCTGGCGCCATGGGATGCCGCGGTCTCGGGCCTGAGCGCCGGGTTCTTCGCAGCCTGGCTGGTGCGGCTGGCCGGGATGTGGCGGCGCGCCCCGGGCACCCTCGATATCGCCGGGGTCCGGCCGTGACCGCGGTCGTGCGCCTGCGCCAGGTGGCCAAGACCTATGACGGTGAAGGCCTGGCCGTGACCGCGGTCGACGGCATCAGCCTGGACATCCCGGCCGGCCGGTTCGCGATGATCGTGGGACCGTCGGGCAGCGGCAAGAGCACGCTCTTGAACCTGATCGGCTGCATCGACCGGGCGACGGCCGGCACGGTCGAGGTGGGCGGCCAAGCGATCGCCGAGCTGGACGACCGCCGGCTGACCCGCTTCCGGGCACGGACCATCGCCTTCGTGTTCCAGTCCTTCAACCTGTTCCCGGTGCTGTCGGCCTACGAGAACGTGGAATATCCGCTGCTGCTGCTCGGCACCCCGGCCCCGGAGCGGCGCCGGCGCACGCTGGAGATGCTGGAGGCGGTCGGCCTCGCCGAGCAGCACCGGCAGCGGCCCAACCAGCTGTCGGGCGGCCAGAAGCAGCGCGTCGCGATCGCCCGCGCCCTGGTCAAGCGGCCGCAGCTGGTGCTGGCCGACGAGCCCACGGCCAACCTCGACAGCGGCACCGGCGCCCAGATCATCCGCCTGATGCGGGCGGTCCAGAGCGAGCAGCAGGCGAGCTTCGTGTTCTCGACCCACGACCCGCACCTCATGGCGCATGCCGACGAGGTCTTCACGATCCGCGACGGCAAGCTGGTGGAGCCACGCCCATGCTGACCCTGCTGCGCATCGCGCTGCGCAACATCCGGCGCAACGCCCGCCGGTCGCTGACCACCACCGCCGCGGTCGCGGTCGGTGCCGTGGCGCTCTTGTGCTTCGGCGAGTTCGTCGCCAGCACCATCGTCGGCCTGGAGACCTCGGCGGTCCGCCGCAGCGGCCACCTGTCGCTGTTCCGGCAGGGCTATGCCGACTATGGCGCGGGCAACCCCGGCGCCTACGGCATCGGCGACTACCGGGCCGTGCTGCGGCTGATCGCCGAGGATCCGGTGCTGAAACCGATGCTGGCGGTGGCGACGCCGACGGTCACGCTGTTTGGCATCGCCGAGAATGCCGAGAGCAACGCCTCGAAGACCTTCATGGGCGTCGGCGTGGTGCCGTCCGACCGCGATCGGATGCTGGCCTGGGACGAGCATGGCGTGTTCGGCAACCGTCCGGCTCAGGTCTCGGGGCTCACCGATGGCGACGAGACCCGCGGCGCGATCGGCGTGGGCCTGGCCCGCGTCCTCGGCCTGTGCGCCCCGCTGCGGATCCCGGCCTGCCCGCCGCGCCCGGCCCTGCCTGATACGGCGGCCGGCCGGCCGGTCGACGGCAGCATGGTGATGCTGGCCAATGCCGAGCGCACGACCGAGGCGGCCGAGGCCGGCCCGCGGCTGGAGCTGCTGGCCGCGACATCAGGCGGCGCCCCCAACGTGCTGAGCCTGTTCATCGACCACACCGATCCCCAGGGGGTCAAGGAGCTCGACGACAGCTATATCGGCCTCCACTTCCGGCTGGCCCAGCGGCTGCTGTTCGGGCGCGGCGACCCCAAGGCCGTTGCGATCGTGCTGCAGCTGCAGCGGACCGAGGACCTGGCCACTGCCCGCAGCAGGCTCTCCGCCCTGGTCCAGGGCCGCGGCCTGGAGATCCGCGACTTCGCCGAGCTCAACCCCTTCTACCGCCAGGCGACGGGGCTGTTCGTCGCGATCTTCCTGTTCATCGCCGTGATCATGGGCGTCATCGTCCTGTTCACCGTGGTCAACACGATGAGCATGACCGTGGTCGAGCGCACGGCCGAGATCGGCACGGCGCGGGCGCTGGGCGTCCAGCGCAGCGGCATCCGCCGCCAGTTCCTGGTCGAAGGCGCGCTGTTGGGCGCCCTCGGCGCCACCGCCGGCCTGCTGCTGGCCGCGTCCGCCGCCGCGGCCATCAACGGCGCCGCCATCGCCGTCACCTTCCCCGGCCAGGCGGCACCGGTGCCGCTGCGCTTGCTGACGTCGGGCGTCGCCGGCCTGCAGGGCGGCGTCTGGCTGGCCCTGGTCGTGGTCGCGACCGTCGCTGCCCTGGTTCCCGCCAACCGCGCCGCGCGCCTGCCCGTGGTCGACGCGCTGCGCCATGTCTGAGGCCGCCATGCTCCGAACCCTATGCGCCACCGCGGCGCTCGCCCTCTTCGCCGTCGCCGCGCACGCCGAAACACCCTCACCCGCGGCGCTGGTCGCCGCCGCCGACCGCGTCCGCAATCCCGACCAGCCGTTCCGGCTGACCAGTACGCTGACCGAATATGTCGGCGGCCGGCCGCGCGACAGCGTGGTGCTGGTGATCTACGCCCGCGAGGATCGCATCACCCGTCAGTTCAGCAACCTGGTGCGCTTTGCCGAGCCGCCCCGCGACATGGGCAAGCTGGTGCTGTTCAACGCCACCCAGCTGTGGTTCTACGACCCGGCCGCCAAATCAAGCATCCGCATCTCGCCGCAGCAGCGGCTGATCGGCCAGGCCTCGGACGGCGACGTGCTGACCGTGAACCTGGCGCGCGACTACACCGCGACGCTGGTCGGCCCGGAGACGGTCAAGGATGCCGACCGCGCCGACCGCGACTGCTGGCACCTGGACCTCAAGGCCGCAACGCCGGACGCCATCTATGCCCGGATCGACTACTGGATCGAGCGCGGCAGCGCCCGCTCGGTCAAGGCGCGCTTCTACGCCGACAGCGGCCGCATGCTGAAATCGGCCTACTACCGGGCCTATCAGGCGGTGCTGGGCGGGGAGCGGCCGACCGAGACCATCATCATCGACGCCGTCGACACCAACCTGGTGACCCGGATCGTCGGCACGGACTATCGGCCCGAGCAGATCCCCGACGCCTGGTTCCAGCGCGACTTCCTGCCCCGGGTGCCGCCGGAGTGAAGGCTCTTCTCTGCTGCCTGCTGATTCTGGCCGCGCACCCCGCCGCGGCCGAGGACGAGCTGGACCGTCTGCCCGACTTCGCCACCCCGGCGCCGGCCGCGGCCGCCGCCACGGCCCGGCGCTTCGTCGAAACAGCGCCGGGGCTTGCCGGCCTGCGCAGCGGACTGGCGGTGCGGTTCCCGCCGCCGGCCCCGCCGTCGTGGCAGGACCGCACCAGCCTGGACTGGAGCGAACGCCGGCAGGTCGGCGACCGCTTCACCGTGACCTTCAGCGACCGCCTGAACGCCACGGCCCAGGATCGCGGCGAGTTCCCCAGCCGCACCGGCGTGCGCAACGACCTGCGCGAGGCCTTCGCCACCTGGCAGCCGGACGCCGGCCGCTACCTGGAGGCCGGGCGGATCAACCTGCGCAACGGCGTGGCGCTGGGCTTCAACCCCACGGACTTCTTCAAGACCGGCTCGGCGGTCGACCAGGCCTCGCTCGATCCCTCGGTGATCCGCCAGAACCGCCTCGGGACCGCCCTGGCCCAGGCGCAGGCGCTGTTCGACGGCGGCTCGGTCGCGCTGGCGGTGGCGCCCAAGCTGGCGTCGCCGGCGCGGCTGGCCGGCGACGACCATCTGGGCCTCGATCCGCGCTTCGACCGTACCAACGGCACCGACCGGCTGCTGCTGACCGCCAGCGTCGACCTGGCCGACCTGGCGCCCCAGGTCCTGCTGCTGCACGAGGGCCGCGCGACCCATGTCGGCCTGAACCTGTCGCGCGGGCTGGGGCAGAGCGTGGTCGGCTATGTGGAATGGGCGGGCGGCAACGAGCCCGACCTCGTCACCCGCGCCCTCGACTACGGCAAGGCGAGGGCCACCCTGCCGGCCGGCACCTCCAACCCGCTTGAAACAGGCGCCGGCCGCCGCTTCCGCAGCGACCTCGACATCGGCGCCTCCTGGACGTCGGCGGCCAAGGTCACGGTGAACCTGGAATATCTGTACCATGAGGGCGGCTTTTCGCGGCAAACCTGGGGCCGCTGGTTCACGGTCGGGCAGCGGATCCCTGCCCTCGACCGCACGCTGTGGCTGATCCGCGGCTATGCCGCCTTCCGTCAGGAGCCGGTGTCCCAGAACCAAGCCTTCCTGCGCGCCGACTGGACCGACGCCTTCGTCCGCGACCTGGAGCTGACCGGCTTCGCCCTGGTCAACACCGACGACGGCTCGGCCCTGGCCCAGCTGTCGGCCAGCTATCCCTTGTCCCGGGACTGGACGGTGAGCGGCTATCTCAGCGCCAACCTGGGCGGCCGCCGCACCGAGCATGGCAGCCTGCCCCAGGCGACGGGAGCGGTGCTGCAGGTGCGGCGGTATTTTTGAAAGAGGATCAGCGCTGCTTGAGGCGGTCCCGAGCGCGTTCTAGGATTTCATCCGACAGTGGCGTCCCGGATAGAATCCTCGCCAGAGTCATCGCACCAATCATCGTGGCGTAGTCGATCATTGCGTCGGCTTGAGATTCACGATTGCCGGCAAGGGCGCTGACCATCTTTTCAACAATGTGGGCGGCCGCAACCTTAGTCTCTCCCTCCAGGCGCGCTGCCTCGCTGCCAAGAGCAGCCATCGGACAAGTTGGCGTCGGGGCATCGCGGTGGGCGGCCGACAAGTAGCTGGCGATCGCGGCGTCTCGGCCCTCACGCAGGCGACGTGACCGCATCTGTTCCGCAGTGACGTCGCCGGCCATCTTGAGCGCCTCCGTCACAAGATGTTCCTTGCTGCGGAAGTGCTTGTAGAAGCCCCCGTGCGTGAGACCGGCACCGGACATGATGTCCGACAGACTCGTCTCGGCGATTCCGGTGCGGCGGATGTGGTCCGCTGCAGCCATGACGATAGCCCGCCGCGTCTCCGCCGCTTCCTTGTTCGACTTCCGCAAAGCCTCCCTCCCGGCTGCCGTTCGAAACGCCCTTGACGGTTTGGATGTTACATGACATCTAATTGGATGTCACGCGACATCTAATCTGATTGGGGACCGTTGTGCAGGACCAGCTAGCCCCAGCCGCCGCGCCTGAAAACGAACTCACCTGGATGAGCTTGGCCGACGCCGCACGCGCCATCCGCAAGGGTGACGTGACTGCCGAAGCCTATGTGTCCGCGCTCCTGCGCCAGGCCCGGCTCCATTCCGATCTGAAGGCCTTCATCACCCTTGACGAGCATGGCGCACTCGCGGCGGCCCGCGAGGCCGACCGGGCCCGCGCGGACGGCCGATCGGCTCCACTGTTGGGCGTCCCGCTTGGCGTTAAGGACAGTTACCTCACCGCTGGGCTCCGCACGACCTTAGGCGTCGGCGCCCTCAAGGACTTCCGGCCGACCGAGGACGCCGACGCGGTCGCCCTGCTCAAGGGCGCCGGCGCCATCGTCATGGGCAAGAACAATCTGGTTGAATTGTCCTACGGCCTGACAGGCGACAACGCAGCTTGGGGCCAAGCCGGCAATCCCCGTGCTCCCGGACACGTCACCGGCGGTTCATCGAGCGGTTCGGCCGCAGCGGTGGCCGCCCGCCTGGTCCCCGCGGCCCTCGGCGGCGATACCATCGGCTCGATCCGGGTGCCGGCCGCCTTGTGCGGCGTCGTAGGGTTCAAGCCCACCACGGGCCGCTGGCCGCGCGAAGGCGTGGCCCCGATCTCCTTCACGCTCGACACCACCGGCGTCTTTGCGCGTCGTGTCGAAGATTGCGCCCTGATCGACCAAGTTGTGGCCAATGCCCCGGCGATGGGGCCAGACGCGCGCACGGATCTGAAGGGCGTTCGGTTCGCAGTCGCGCCGCGTCAGTATCTGACCTTGGTGGCCCCCGAGGTCGAGGCGCAGTTCCGCCACACGCTTGTTCGCCTTGCCGACGCCGGCGCCGAAATCGTCGAGGTTGACCTCGGCGAGGATTTCCAGGGGCTGGCCCTGCAGACGACCTGGGGGCTCTTCTTCCGCGAAACCAAGGGGTCCCTGACGGAATTCCTGGAGCGCCACGCAATCCCAGTGACCTTCGAGCAGTTGCACGCGAGCCTTCGCCCCGGCATCAAGGAAGCCTGGGACCACTTTGTGATTCCCGGCAGCCCTGGTTATTTGTCCGAGGAGGCCTATCACGCCCTGACCGTCGCTCGGCTGGCGGTGAAGGCGCGCATGGGCGAGGTGTTCACCCGTCATGGTGCCAGCGCCCTGATCTTCCCGACCACGCCTTGCACGGCCCCGGCCGTCGGTCATCAAGACCGCTTCACCGTCGCCGGGCAGGCGGTCGATTTCCGGGTGCTGGCCAACAACACGATCCCCGCCAGCGGCGCCGGCCTGCCTGGGATCAGCCTGCCGATCGGCCTCGACGACCATCACTTGCCGATCGGGATGGAACTCGACGGTCCGGAAGGTCAGGACCGCGCACTCCTCACACTTGCGGCCCGCGTGGAGAAGGTCCTCGGCGCCGAAACCCGCAAGTTCTGATCGCCCCCAAAAACCGAGGCAAACATGCATGAAGACACGGAATCGGTGGTTCTGATCAACACTTTCACCGTAGCGCGGGATAAACAAGAGCAGTTGATCGAGTTACTAACTGAGGTGACCCGCGAGTCGATTGTTGGGGCGCCGGGGTTCTTGTCGGCAACTCTCCATCGAAGCCTCGATGGGCTGAAGGTGACCATGTACGCGCGCTGGCGCAGCGAAGCGGACTACGTGGCAATGCGCCAGAGCGGGCAATCCCACGTCGCGTTGGCCGCAATCTCCAAGATCGCCATGTTCGAACCTGGCATGTACCAGATTGTGCGAGAGTTTCGCCCTGGATAAGGTTGCGCGACGACAACCAGGGTGGGTGTGAGCGTCAATCAGGATGACGGTTGAAGCCGCCGCGCCCGAAATTACGGTGACAGTGCATTGAATTGGACAAATTACGGTGACAGTGCATTGAATTGGCGGGCGTGTCGACTGTGTCGGGCCGAGGCGATCGGGCGGCGACGACGCCTTCCTGGCATGGCTCGAGGCGGCGAGCGGGCGCACATTGCGCCCGGCAAAGCGCGGGACCATGTCGAAGAAACATGCACTGTCACCGCCCATGGCACGGCCCATGGCACGGCCCATGGCACGGCCGGCAACTGTGGCTCATGCCGAAAGAAATATGCACTGTCACCGTAATTAAGAAATATGCACTGTCACCGTAATTCCGTAATTCTCGGCTGGGGCTTCGGCTATGGCTGGGCGGTGCTGGCCGACCCGACGGCGACCGGCTCGCCGCAATCGCCAAGCACGCTGCAATGGGGCGGCGTCTACGGCAACCGCTGGTTCGTCGATCGCCGCCGCGGGCTGAGCCTGGTGCTGCTGACCAACACGGCCTACGAAGGCATGAACGGGCGGCTGACCATCGACTTGCGCGACGCCCTCTACCGGGCCCTCGACGGGACGGCCTGAGCCCAAGTGAATTGCCTTCATCCGACATGTCGGCGTTCTCGTTTGCCCGCACGGACGCGATGCGGACAGTGGTCGGGCACGACCAACCGGCGGAGTGCCCTCTCATGCCCGATCTTGTCCTGTCTGCCGTCGCCGACGGCGTCGCCACGCTCACCCTCAACCGGCCGGAGAAGCTGAACGCGCTCAGCTATGCCCTGATCGACGCCCTGGCCGCGCGCCTCGATGCGCTGGAGCGGGACGACCGGGTCGGCGCCGTCGTCCTGACCGGCGCCGGGCGCGCCTTCTCCGCCGGCGCCGACATCGCCGAGTTCGCGGGCAGCATCGCCGCCGGGCCGGCGGCGGCGCTGCGCGACTTCGTGCGCCGCGGTCAGGCGCTGACCGCCCGCATCGAAGCGTTCCCCAAGCCGGTGATCGCGGCCGTCAACGGCCTGGCGTTCGGCGGCGGCTGCGAGATCGTCGAAGCCGCGCCGCTGGCGGTCGCGAGTGCCGACGCGACCTTCGCCAAGCCCGAGATCCGCCTGGGCATGCCGCCGACCTTCGGCGGCACCCAGCGCCTGCCGCGCCTGGCCGGGCGGAAGCGCGCCCTGGAGCACCTGCTGACCGGCGATCCCTTCCCGGCCGCGCGGGCCCTGGAGCTGGGCCTGGTCAGCCAGGTGGTCCCGGCGGACCAGGTCCTGCCCGCCGCCCACGCGCTCGCGCAACGCATCCGGCGGCATTCACCCCTGGCCGTGGCCGCGATCCTGGCCGCGGCCACCCGCGGCCTCAACCTGACGATCGGCGACGGGCTGCAGGCCGAGGCCGAACAGTTCGCCCGGCTGGTGTCGACCGCCGACCTGCGCGAAGGCCTGGACGCCTGGCAGGCCCGCCGGCCGCCCGCCTTCACGGCGCGGTGAGGGCGCCTCGTATCCACGCGCCGAAGGCCCGGATCTCGGGCCGCGCCGGACCGTCCCGGGCCGTGACGAGCCAATAGCCGGTGCGGCAGGTCCGCGGCGGGCCCAGCACCGGCGCCAGGCGGCCGGCCGCGATGTCGCCGGCGACCAGCGGCAGCCGGCCGATGGCGACGCCCAGCCCCTGGGCGGCGGCCTCCAGCGCCATATGGATGGTATCGAAGCGCGGGCCCCGGTCCGATCCGCCGGGATCGGTGCCGGCGAGCGCCGACCAGCTCTGCCAGTCCTCGCGCACGCTCGACACATGCAGACGCGGGACCGCGGCCAGGTCCCGATGCGACCGGATGCCCGCGGCCACCGCCGGGGCTGCGACCGGCACCAGGGCCTCCCGGACCAGACAGTCCGCCTCGACCCCCGGCCAGCCGCCCTCGCCCATGCGGATCGCCAGATCGACGCCGTCGCGCGGGATGTCCACCGCGCGATGATCGGTGTCGACCATCACCTCGATCGCCGGATGCGCCGCACTGAAGGCGGGCAGGTTGGGGATCAGCCAGCGCAGGCCGAAGGTCGGCGCCACGCTGATCCGGAGGCGGACGGCCGGCCGCCGGCCGGGCATGGCTGCCGCGCCCTCGGCCAGCGCCGCCAGCGCGGCGCGCACCGTCGGCAGGTAGGCCGCACCGGCCGCGGTCAGCGCCAGGCTGCGGTTGGCGCGCGCGAACAGCGGCACGCCCAGCCACGCCTCCAGGCCCTGGATGCCGTGGCTGACTGCGCTTGGCGTCAGATGCAGCTCGGCAGCCGCCTGCTTGAAGCTCAAATGCCGGCCAGCCGCCTCGAACAGGCGCAGGCTGTTGAGCGGTGGCAGTCGGTCGGCCAAGGATTTCCTCAGTAACGATAATGGTCAGACCGGCACGCGGGCTGCTAGGCTTTCCGGCAACGATATCAAACACAGGAGGAGTGCCATGTCCCTATGGTGCAAGACGCGGCGCGTGGCCGCCGCCGTGGCCCTGGCGGCGGGCCTTGCCGCGGGCGGCGCCTGGACCGGCGCCCAGGCCGCCCAGGTGCTCAATGTCGGCAACGGGTCCGAGCCCGACACCCTCGACCCGCAGCGCTCGTCGGATACCCAGACGGCCCAGATCCTGTACAGCCTGCTCGAAGGCCTGGTGACGCTCGGGCCGGCCGGCCAGATCGTGCCCGGCGTCGCCGAGAGCTGGGACATCGCCGAGGATGGGCTGACCTATACCTTCCACCTGCGCGCCAATGCCAAATGGTCGAACGGCGATCCCGTCACCGCCGACGACTTCGTCTATTCGCTGCGCCGCGGTGTCGATCCCAAGACCGGCAGCATCTACCAGTTCATCCTGTACCCGATCGTCAATGCCAAGGAGATCACGGACGGGACCGAGAAGGACGTGACCAAGATGGGGGTGGCGGCGACCGACCCCCGCACCCTGATGATCAAGCTGAAGGAGGTCACGCCGTTCTTCCTGGGACTGCTGACCCACCACATGGGCATGCCGGTCAACCGCAAGGCGATCGAGGCCAACGGCAACGACTGGACCAAGCCCGGCAAGTTCGTCGGCAACGGCGCCTTCAAGCTGTCCGAATGGGTGCCCCAGTCCAAGCTGACCGTGGTCAAGAACGAGGCTTACTGGGACGCCGCCAACGTCAAGCTCGACCAGGTGACCTACAAGCCGATCGAAAGCGAGGCCGCCGAGTTCAATGCCTACCGGGCCGGCGAGCTTGACGTCACCAACCTGGTGCCGGCCGAGCAGCTCGCCAACATCCGCCAGACCATGGCGTCCGAGTTCAGGCTCTCGCCGCGCCTCGGCACCTATTATTACTCGCTCAACATGACGCGCGAGCCGTTCAAGTCCAACCCGAACCTGCGCCGGGCGCTGAGCCTGGCGATCGACCGCGACTTCCTGGTCGAGAAGATCACCGCGGCCGGCGAGCTGCCGGCGACTTCGTTCACGCCGCCCAGCGTCGCCAACTACAAGCCGCCGCAGGCCTATTGGGCGTCGATGTCGAAGGCCGACCGCCTGGCCGAGGCCAAGAAGGCCTTCGCCGCCGCCGGCTACGGCCCGAGCAAGCCCCTGAAGCTGGAGATCCTGTACAACACCGCCGACGTCCACAAGCGCATCGCCGTGGCCGTCGCCGGCATGTGGAAGCAGGCCCTGGGCGTCGAGACCGAGCTGCGCAACGTCGAGTTCAAGGTCAAGCTGGCCGAGGTGCGGGCGCGCAACTACACGGTCTCGCGCGACGGCTGGATCGCCGACTATGACGACGTCAACACCTTCCTCAGCCTGAACAAATCCGACGCCCTGGACCAGAACACCTCGGGCTACAGCAACCCGGCCTATGACAAGCTGGTCGATCAGGCGTCCGCGACCCAGGACCTGAAGAAGCGGGCCGACATCTATGCCCAGGCGGAAGCGATCCTGCTCAACGACGATCCGGTCGTCCCGCTGTACTTCTATGTCAACAAGACGCTGGTGAAGCCTTATGTGAAGGGCTACGAGAATGCCGCCCAGGGCTTCCATCTGGCCAAGTACATGAGCGTCGAGCCGCACTGATCGCGCGATGCTGACCGTCCTGGTCCGCCGGATCGGCACGGCGATCCCCACCTTGCTGGTGATCGTCGCGCTGACCTTCTTCATGATCCGGGCGGCCCCGGGCGGTCCGTTCGACCAGGAGCGGCGGCTGCCGGCCGAGGTGGAGGCCAATCTCAACCGGGTCTACCACCTCGACGAGCCGCTGCCGCTCCAGTTCCTGCGCTATCTCGGCCATGTCGCGGTCGGCGACTTCGGGCCGTCGTTCCGCTACCGCGACCAGAGCGTGGCGCAGCTGATCGGCAACGGCGCGCCAGTGTCGATCCGGCTGGGCCTGACCGCCATCGCGCTGGCTACAGTGATCGGGGTCACGCTCGGCCTGGTGGCCGCCTGGCGGCAGAATTCGGGGCTGGACCATGCCGTGATGGCGCTGGCCATGACCGGCATCGCCATCCCCAACTTCGTCATGGGGCCGCTGCTGGCGCTGCTGTTCGGCCTGTACCTGCATCTGTTGCCGGTCGAGGGCTGGGATTCCCTGCGCTCGGCGGTGCTGCCGGTGGTCGCCCTCACCCTGCCACAGATCGCCTATATCGCCCGCCTGTCGCGGGCGAGCGCCCTGGAAGTCCTGCGCTCCAACTACATCCGCACCGCCCGCGCCAAGGGCCTGCCCGAACGGCTGGTGCTGTCGCGCCATGCGGTGAAGGCCGCGGTCCTGCCGGTCGTGTCCTATCTCGGTCCGGCGGCCGCCAATGTGATGACCGGCTCGGTGGTGGTGGAGAACATCTTCGCCATCCCGGGCATGGGCCGCTATTTCATCCAGGGCGGCCTCAACCGCGACTATCTTTTGGTGATGGGCTGCGTGATTTTCTATGGTGTGCTGATCATTGCCATGAACCTGATCGTCGACCTGACCTATGGCCTGCTCGATCCCAAGATCCGGCTCAGCGCATGACCGCGATCCCCCTCGGCGCCGAGGAGGCGATCGCCCGGCGCAGCCTGTGGATCGACGCCTGGGGCCGGCTCCGGCGCAACCGCGCCGCCATCGCCGCCCTGGCGATACTGCTGGCCGTGGCACTGATGGCCCTGTTCGGACCGCTGCTGTCGCCCAACAGCTACGACGACATCCTGTGGGACAAGATCCGCCAGCCGCCGGATTGGTCGGCCGGGCTCTATTTCGGCACCGACGAGAACGGCCGCGACCTGTTCGTGCGCACCCTCTACGGCGCGCGCATCTCGCTGATGGTCGGGCTGGTCGCCACCCTGGTCGCGCTGGCGGTGGGCGTCAGCTACGGCGCCGTCGCCGGCTATCTGGGCGGCGCCGCCGACGCCGTGATGATGCGCCTGGTCGACGTGCTCTATTCGGTCCCCTTCATCTTCCTGGTGATCCTGCTGATGGTCCTGTTCGGCCGCAACATCGTGCTGATCTTCGCGGCGATCGGCGCGGTCGAGTGGCTGGACATGGCGCGCATCGTGCGCGGCCAGACCCTGAGCTTGCGCCGATCGGAGTTCGTCGAGGCGGCGCGGGCGCTGGGCCTGTCGAACGCCACCATGATCCGGCGCCACATCGTGCCCAACATCCTGGGTCCGGTGATCGTCTATGCCACCCTGCTGGTGCCGCGGGTGATCCTGGTCGAATCCCTCCTGAGCTTCCTGGGCCTCGGCGTCCAGGAGCCGATGACCAGCTGGGGCGTGCTGATCAGCGACGGCGCCCGCAACATCGAGGCCGCGCCCTACCTGCTGGTCTTTCCCGCCACGTTCCTGGCCGTGACCCTGTTCTCGTTCAACTTCCTGGGCGACGGTCTGCGCGACGCCCTCGACCCCAAGGACCGCTAGGCATGGCCGGCGCGCCGCTCCTGGACATCCGCGGTCTCTCCACGCGCTTCGCCACACCCGAGGGCGACGTGCTGGCGATCGACAATCTCAACCTCGCCATCGCGCCCGGCGAACGGGTGGGCATCGTCGGGGAGTCGGGGTCCGGCAAGTCGCAGCTGTTCCTCAGCGTCATGGGCCTGCTCGCCGCCAACGGCCGGGTCTCGGGCTCGATCCGGCTGGCCGGGCGCGAGCTGGTCGGGCTGCCGGCGGCCGAGCTCAACCGCATCCGCGGCGACGCCATGGCTATGATCTTCCAGGATCCCATGACCTGCCTGAACCCATATCTCTCGATCGGGCGGCAGCTGACCGAGGTGCTGATCGTGCACCGGGGCCTGGCCGCGGCGCCGGCGCGGGCCAGGGCCCGAGCGATGCTGGCCCAGGTCGGGATCGCCGAGCCCGACCGGCGGCTGGCCCAATATCCGCACGAGCTGTCGGGCGGCATGCGCCAGCGCGTCATGATCGCCATGGCGCTGCTGGCCGACCCGGCGCTGATCATCGCCGACGAGCCGACCACCGCCCTCGACGTCACCATCCAGGCCCAGATCCTGGAGCTGTTCCGCGAGCTGGAGGCGCGCGCCACGCGCACGGCGCTGGTGCTGATCACCCACGACCTGGGGGTGATCGCCGGCCTGTGCGAGCGGGTGGTCGTGATGTATGGCGGCCGCATCGTCGAGACCGGCAGCCAGCGCCAGATCTTCTATCAGCCGCGCCACCCCTACACCCGCGGCCTGCTGGCGGCGCTGCCGCGGCTGGACTCGCCGAGCCGCGAGCCCCTGCCGGCCATCCCGGGGCAGCCGCCGAACCTGCAGCGGCTGCCCGCCGGCTGCAGCTTCGCGCCGCGCTGCGCCCGCGCCACCGACCGCTGCCGCGCCGGACGGCCGGAGCTCACGGACCTCGGCGACGGCCGCGCCGCCGCCTGCTTCTATGCCGACGCCGCGTGATGGCCGGGCCGCTGCTCGAGGTCCGCGATCTGGAGGTCGCCTTCGACCTGCCCGGCCAGCTGTTCCGGCCCGCCCGCCGGCTGCGCGCGGTCGACGGCATCTCGTTGGACGTCCGGTCGGGCGAGACCCTGGGCATCGTCGGCGAGTCAGGCTGCGGCAAGTCCACCCTCGGCCGTACCATCCTGCGCCTGATCGAACCGACCGGCGGCACCGTGCGGTGGCAGGGCCGCGACCTGGCCGGGCTCGATCCGCGGGCGATGCGCGAGGTCCGGCGCGACCTGCAGATCATCTTCCAGGATCCGGTGGCCGCGCTCGATCCACGGATGACCGTGGAGCAGATCATCGCCGAGCCGCTGGTGACGTTCCGGCCCGAACTCGGCCGCGCCGCCATTCGCGACCAGGTGCGCGCCATGATGCAGCGGGTCGGCTTGGCGCCCCAGCATGTCAACCGCTACCCGCACGCCTTCTCGGGCGGCCAGTGCCAGCGCATCGCCATTGCCCGCGCCGTGATCCTGAAGCCGCAGCTTCTGGTCTGCGACGAGCCGGTGTCGGCGCTGGATGTCTCGATCCAGGCCCAGATCCTGAACCTGCTGGTTGGGCTGCAGGACGAGCTCGGCCTGTCGATGGTCTTCATCTCGCACAATCTGAGCGTGGTGAAGCACATCAGCCACCGCATCGCGGTCCTGTATCTGGGCCGCGTCGTCGAGGTGGCCGAGACCGCCGAGCTGTTCCGCGCGCCGCGGCACCCCTACACCCAAGCCCTGATCTCGGCGATCCCGCTGCCCGATCCCGACCAGGAGCAAGCCCGCCGCCGCATCGTGCTGGAGGGCGACCTGCCGTCGCCCATGGCGCCCCCCAGCGGCTGCAGCTTCCGCACCCGCTGCCCGCATGCCATCGCCGCCTGCGCCGCGACGCGGCCCGCCTTGGAAATCGACGGGGACGGCCACACCGTCGCGTGCCTGCGCTGGCGAGACTTGGGATGACCGGTCAGCAGGTGCTGTCGGAGCCGCCCCCGCAACTGTCGGCGCTGTCGCTGCTGCAGCTATCGCTGCTGCTGTCGCCCAGGAAATCGGTATTCGAGGCGTCGTCCGAGGCGACAGAGCCCTCCACCCGGCGCCGGCGCAAGCGCCGCCACTGGATCAGAACGGCGGCCGCGATCCCGCCATAGACGAGAAGAAACGTCCACACAATCCCGGTAAAATAGCAAGCGCAGGATGGTCGGCCAATCCGCCGTTCGATGGACGCGCGGCCGCCGGCACCCCGTCACCCGCCGTCGCGCAAGGCCTGACGGAGCCGCGTGGCAGAGATGCTTTCGAGTTCCGGCCCCAGGTCGATGCGCTCGATGCCGTAGCCGACGGCGCGGCCATAGAAGATGGTGCCGATGTTGGGCAGGCGGATCACCAGCACGCGCCCGGCATGGGCGGCAAGGCCGGCCTCGATGCGCGCCTTGACCGCGACGAAGTCGAAGGGGTTGGCGGCGTCCAGGCCGTGGGTGTCGCGCACGGCGACGCAGGCCTGGCCGAGGCGCCGGAGGCCTTCCTCGATCAGGGCGCGGTGCCCGTCATGGAAGGGCTGGTAGCGGCCGACGAACAGGGCCGTCGGCTTCTGCCAGTCGAAGGCGCCGGCGGCGGCGCGCGCCTGCACGATGCGGCGCGCCCAGGTCTCGGGCGCGGCGCCGTCGTCGGTCACGCGGACATGGACCGGCAGCGGCGGCACGAACAGGCGGTTGGTGTCGGGAAAGCGACCGGCGGCGATGCGGTCGACCCAAACCACGAAGGCCGGACCGAAGGCGGCCCGGGTGTCGGGCGTCGGGCACACGAAGTCGGCGATCGCCGGATGGCCCGATGCCGCCACCTGGTCGCACAGCCAGCCCATGCGCCGCGCCTGCTCGACCCGGTCGGCCGGGCTGAAGCCAAGGTCGCGGCTGATCGTGGCGCGCACGGTGTCGGCGTTGAACTGCACCGCACCGATCATCGGCGCCAGGGCCTCGGCCAGCGTGGTCTTGCCGGCGCCCGGCAGGCCCATGATCAGGATGCGGTCGGTGGGCGGCGCCATCGTCCGTCCGCCCGGGCCGTCAGACGGCCGCGAGCGCGCGCAGCGGCGCCGCGAACTCGTCGAGGACCGCGCGGTAGAGGTCGCGCTTGAAGGGCACGATCAGGTCGGGCAGGCGCTCGGGCTCGACCCAGGTCCAGTCCGAGAACTCCGGTTGCTCGGTCGCAATGTCGATGTCGGAGTCGCGCCCGGTGAAGCGCATCAGGAACCATTTCTGGCGCTGGCCGACGAAGCGGCCGCCCCACAGCCGCGGCACCAGGTCGGCCGGCAGGTCGTAGCTCAGCCAATCGCGGCTCTCGGCAACGATCTCCGCGCGGTCGGTGCCGGTCTCCTCCTTCAGCTCGCGCCGGGCGGCGACCGCCGGCTCCTCGCCCGCGTCGATGCCGCCCTGGGGCATCTGCCAGGCGTCCGACCGCATGTCGATGCGGCGGGCCACGAACACCCGCCCCATCGGATTGACCAGCATGATCCCGACCCCGGGCCGATAGCCGTCGGTCACGGCTCGGGCTGCAGGTTGGCCACCGCCGAGACCGGGGCGAGCACGGCATGGGCCTTGGGGATCAGCTGGAACCAGGCATCCAGCCGGTCCAGGGTCTGCGGCCGGGCCGTGACCATCACCACCGCGCTGCTGCCGCCCCGCGCAGCCGCCAGGGTATCGGCCAGCTTGGCGTCGACCGCCGCGGGCGGGTCGTTCTCGATGACGCGGGTGGCATAGGCGCGCGGCACCGCGATATCGCGGGCCAGCCGCGTCGCCACCGCCTGCGGGTCGGCGCGATTGTCCACGAACATCAGGCCGCGCCGGCCCAGCTCCGTCAGCACCGGCATCAGGTAGCGCACCGAGGTCTCGAAGTGAGCGCCCTGGTCCGCGACCACGCCGATCGCACCCGGCGCCTGGGCCAGCACCCCGTCCAACCGCTGGACGTTGGCCGGGCCGTCCAGACTGGTCAGCAGGGTGCGGGGGCCGGGGTCGTTGTTGGGGAAGTCGTTGGGCTCCATGGCGGCCATGACCAGAACCTCGTGGCCGCTGAGCCGCGCGATGGCGATCTGGGCGGCGAGCTGGTCGGCATAGACGCTGAAGGCCAGGCTGACCTCGGGCGGCAGCCGCTGCACCAGCGCATCGGTGACCGACTGATTGAGGCCCAGCCCGGTGACCACGACGGCGACCCGCGGCACGTCCAGGGGCGCATCGAACGGCCGGGCATAGACCTGCCAGGGCTTGCGGCCAGCGGCGTCGATGCGCGGCAGGGGTCCGGCCTCGGTGGTCTCGACCAGGCCGGGATCGGGCGCCCGCGCCAGGGTGACGGGCTTGGCATGCTCCGCACCGGCCGCCGGCACCGGCCGCTCCAGCGGCATCCGCCCAGCATCGGGCGGCGCCACCAGGTTCGACACGGCCTGGGCGCCGCCGCCCAGGCGATGACGCTGGCTGTCGGCGCTGGTCGCCTCCAGCCAGATGATCAGACCGAACACCAGGATCGCCCAGGCGCCCCAGGCGCCGATCAGGGCTGTGGGCACGGAACGGCGGCCGGCCGCCGCCGACCGCACGCCCCGATCCATGGGGCCGACCTTCATCGCGGGCGCCGTCGCCATGGCGCGCGTCCGGCCGCCTGCCCGCCTAGTTCACCGCTCGCGTGTTGTAGAGCGAGATGCCCTTCAACAGGTCGAGCGCGCGGGCCAGCTGGTAGTCCTGGTCGGCCGCCCCTTGCCCGGGCTGCGCCGGCGCCGCGGCGGCCGTGCCGGCGCCGGCGGCCGGCGGCGTCGCCGACGAGCTGGGCTCGCCCGGGGCGCCGGGCGCGGCAGGCGGAGTCGTCGGCTGGGCCGGCTTGGCCGCCGGCGCGCTGGGGGTGGCTGCGTTGGGGCTGGGCGCGTTCGGGTTGGCCAGGGCACCGCGCAGATCGGCCTCGCGGCGCATCTGCGGGGTCTCCAGGGCTTCGAGCTTGGCCGCCGGCACGTCGATGTCAGGCGTGATGCCCAGCTTCTGGATCGACCGGCCCGACGGCGTGAAGTAGCGCGCCGTGGTCAGCCGCATGGCGCCATGGCCGGGCAGCGGCATGATCGTCTGGACCGAGCCCTTGCCGAACGAGCGGGTGCCCATCAGGATCGCGCGGCGATGGTCCTGCAGGGCGCCGGCCACGATCTCGGAGGCCGAGGCCGAACCGCCATTGATCAGCACCACCATGGGCAGGCCGTTGAGCTGGTCGCCGCCCTTGGCGTTGAAGCGCTGGGCGTCCTCGGCCTTGCGGCCGCGGGTCGAGACCACCTCGCCCTTGTCGATGAAGGTGCTGGACACGGCGATCGCCTGGTCGAGCAAGCCGCCCGGATTGTTGCGCAGGTCGAGCACCATGCCGCGCAGCTTCGGCCCCAGGTCGGCCTTGAACTTGGCGATCGCCTTGGTCAGGCCGCTCTCGGTCTGCTCGTTGAAGGACGAGATCCGGACATAGCCGATGTCGCCTTCCTCGCGCGCCTTGACGCTCTCGATCTTGATCACCGAGCGGGTCAGGTTGACCGGGAACGGATCCTTGCCCTCGCGCTTGATCGTCAGCTTGATGTCGCTGTTCACCGGGCCGCGCATCTTCTCGACCGCCTCGTCCAGGGTCAGGCCCTGCACCGGCTCGCCGTTGAGCTCGACGATCAGGTCGCCCGGCTTGATGCCGGCGCGCGCCGCCGGGGTGTCGTCGATCGGCGACACCACCTTGACCAGGCCGTTGTCCATCTGGACCTCGATGCCCAGGCCGCCGAACTCGCCCCGCGTCTGCACCTGCATGTCGCGGAACGACTTCTCGTTCATGTAGCTGGAATGGGGGTCCAGCGACGTCAGCATGCCGGTGATCGCGTTCTCGATCAGCTGCTCGTCGGTGACGCCCTCGACATAGTCGGCGCGAACCCGCTCGAACACTTCGCCGAACAGGTTCAGCTCCTTGTAGGTGTCGGAGCTTTTGCCGGCGCTCTGGGCGATGCCCAGCGCCGGCGCCAGGATGAACCCGCCGGCAGCGCCGGTCGCCACCAGAGCAACCGCCGCGGCCAGCCCCAGGCCCGTGCGCGGCTTGGCGGCGCGCGGGCCGGTGGGACCGGCGGAAGTCGGCGTGGTCGGTTCGGTCATGTTCGCTACCTCGCCCGCTCAGCAGCCAGCCAGGGCTGCGGGTTTACCGGTTGGCCGTTGTGACGCAGTTCATAGTAGAGAGAAGCCTGGTGATCGGCGGCGCGCCCCATGATGCCGATCGGCTCTCCCGCGGCGACGGTCTGCCCGGTGGTCGCATCGATGCGCCCGAAACCGGCAACCAGACTATGATATCCATCGCCATGTTCGATGATCAATATCTGCCCATAGCCGCGGAACGGCCCGGCGAACAGCACATGGCCGCCGGCCGGCGCCACGACTTCCGCCAGATCGCTGGTTTCTATAGTAATCCCCCGCGCCGGCTGGCCGAAATCGTTGGTTTGCCCGAACGCTGTGGCGATGCGTCCCACCGCCGGCAGGGTCCGGCCGCCGCGCGGGCCCGGCGCCAGGTCCGACGGCGGCGGCACCAGCCGCGCCTCCTGGGACGGCGCCGGCTGCGCCTGCCGCTCGGCCTCGGCGCGCGCCTGGGCCTCGGCCTGGCGTGCTTCCTCGGCGCGCCTGGTCTCCTCGGCGGCGCGGTCGGCGGCCAGGCGGTCCAACAGGTCACGAAGGTCGTGGGCGGTCGCCGCCAGCTTGTCGGCCCGGGCCGCGATGCGCCGGCTCTCGGCCTGGGCGTTGCGCTCCAGCGTCTGTTTCTCGGCAATCAGCCGATCGAGGTCGGCGCGCTGTCCCTTGAGCCGGGTCGCCGTCTGGCCGGCCTCGGCGCGCCGCGCCTGGAGCTCGGCATCGACCCGGGCCAGGTCCGCGAGCTGGGCCGCCACCGCCGCGACCCGCTCGTTCAGCGCCGGCAAGGTCGCGCCCAGCAGGATCGCGCCGTGGACCGTGTCGAGCGGTGGCTGGGGCAACGCGATCATGGCGTCGGGCGGATGCAGGGCCAGCCGCTGCAACCCGCCCAGCATGGCGCCGAGCTCGGCGCGACGGCCCTCCAGCGCCGCCCGCCGGGCCGCCGCATCGTCCTGCAGCCGGCGCTGGTCGAGCGCCAGCTTCGCCGCCGCCTTCTCGGTCTCCTGGATGGTCGCGGCCAGGGCCACCATCTGCTGCTGCAGCTTGGCCCGCTGCTGGGCGTAGCTGCGCGCGGCCTTGTCGGCCTGGGCGCGCCGCTGCTGCTCGCGGGCCAGCTCTTGCTGGGTGCGGGCAAGATCGCTCTGGATCGCGGTTTCGCTGGGCGGCGCCTGGGCTGCGGTGGGGCTGACCAGGATCAGCAGCACCGCCATGGCCGACGCCAAAATCCCGCCGGCGCGGCCATACGCGCCCGCGCGCCCCATCACCCCGCGCGCCGCTGGGCGCCTGTTGCGTGCAGCAGCGAGCGGCCGGTCATGGCGCGGGGCTGCGGCAGCCCCATCAGCTCCAGGAGCGTCGGCGCCACGTCGGCCAGCACGCCGGGTGCTAGCCGCGTGACGCCGGCGGGCGCCCCGACCAGAACCGCCGGCACCGGATTCAAGGTATGAGCGGTGTGCGGGCCGTGGGTCTCGGGGTCGTACATCTGCTCGGCATTGCCGTGGTCGGCGGTGATCAGCATCGCCCCGCCCCGGGCCCGCACCGCCTGCTCCACGCGGCCCAGGCAGGCGTCGACGGTCTCGACCGCCTGGGTGGCGGCGTCCAGGATCCCGGTATGGCCGACCATATCGGTGTTGGCGTAGTTGACCACGATCAGGTCGAACTGCCCGGAGTCGATCGCGGCCACCAGCTTGTCGGTGACCTCGGGCGCCGACATCGCCGGCTGCAGGTCGTATGTGGCAACCTTGGGCGACGGCACCAGGATCCGCTCCTCGCCCGGCTGCACGGCCTCGTCGCCGCCGTTGAAGAAGAAGGTGACGTGCGCGTACTTCTCGGTCTCGGCGATGCGCAGCTGCTTGAGGCCGGCCTTGGCCACAACGCTGCCGAGCGTGTCGGTCAGGGTCTCGGGCGGCAGCAGCGTGTGCAGGAACGGGTTCAAGGCACTGGAATACTCGACCATGCCGACGGCGTCGGCGAAGGCGGCCCGGCGCGCCCGCGGGAAGCCGTCGAAGCCGGGGTCGAGCAGCGCGGTCAGGATTTCCCGGGCGCGGTCGGCGCGGAAATTGACCATGACCAAGCCGTCGCCGTCGGCCATGCCGCGATAGCCGCCGACCACCGTCGGCTTGACGAACTCGTCGGTCTCGCCGCGGCCATAGCCGGCCTGGACGGCGTCGGCCGCCGTCGCGGCGCGCTCGCCCTGGGCCTCGACCAGCCCGGCATAGGCCGCGGCGACCCGGTCCCAGCGCTTGTCGCGGTCCATGGCGTAGAAGCGGCCGGCGACGGTGCCGATCGGCGCCGTCACGCCGTCCAGCTCGCGCCCGAACGCGTCCAGGTAGCCCAGCGCCGACTTCGGCGGCGTGTCGCGGCCGTCCAGGAACGCATGGACCACCACCGGCACGCCGGCACAGGCCAGGATCCGCGCCACGCCCGCGATGTGGCGCTGATGGCTGTGCACGCCGCCCGGCGACAACAGGCCCATGACATGGGCAGTGCCGCCGGTCCGCTTGAGCGTCTCGATCAGGGCGGTCAGGCCCGGGTTGCGGGCCAGCGAGCCGTCCGTGAGGGCGTGGTCGACCCGCGGCAGGTCCTGCAGCACCACGCGCCCGGCGCCCAGGTTCATGTGGCCGACCTCGGAATTGCCCATCTGGCCGTCGGGCAGGCCGACATGGCCCTCCGACGCCTCGAGCTGCCCGGTCGGCCAGTCGCGGGTCAGCCGGTGCCACACCGGCGTGGCGGCGCGCGTCACGGCGTTGTCGTCGCTGGCCGGGCGCACGCCCCAGCCGTCCAGAACGCACAGGACCACGGGACGCGGGCGGGCGGCGGGCGAGGACAGGCTCATGAGGGCAGGCTCACCGGTCTGTAAGGGCGCGCAAGTCTAATCGGAACGAACCCGTACCGATAGGGTTCGAGCAGCGTCAACCCCGGTGGTAGGGATGCCCGGCGCGAATGGCCTGGGCCCGGTAGAGCTGCTCGATCAGCATGACCCGGGCCAGCTGATGGGGCCAAATCATGGCGCCGAACGACAGCACCAGGTCGGCGCGGTCCAGGGTCCGCGGCTCCAGCCCGTCGGCGCCGCCGATCACGAATCCCGCCGCGGCGGCACCGCTGTCGGCCCAGGCGGTCAGCTGCCGCGCAAAACCCGGGCTGTCGAGCTGGCGGCCGCGCGGATCAAGCGCCACCACCCGGGCGCAGCGCTCGACCGCGGCGAGCAGGGCCGTGTTCTCGCGCGCCACCAGCTCCGGCCCGCGGGCGCGGATGTCGATCTCGACCAGTTCGACCGGCGGCTGCAGGCGCTCGGCATAGCCGGCCCATAGCGCCTTGAACCCTGGATCGCGCGCCTTGCCGATCGCGGCGACGATCAGGCGCACCGAGTCTAGTGCCGGGCCGCGCCGAAATCGATGACGCGGACGGCGTCGAGGTCGGGGTCGGCCTCGGCGTGGTCGGCAATCGGGTCATGGCGCGCGGCCGGCATCGGCGGCAGGTCGACGCCCCACATCTTCTCCAGATTGTAGAAGGCGCGGACCTCGGGCCGGAACAGGTGGACGACCAGGTCGCCGGTGTCGATGAGCACCCAGTCGCAGCGCGTCAGCCCCTCGACATTGACGCGCGCCGCCCCCGCCGCCTTGAGCGCGGTCGCCAGATGCTCGGCCATGGCGCCAACCTGGCGGGTCGAGCGGCCCGAGGCGATCACCAGGAAATCGGCGATGTTGGAGCGGCCGGCCAGCTCGATCGTGACCACGTTTTCGGCCTGGTCCTGGTCGAGCACGGCAAGCGCGGCATCGACCATGGGACGGATCGAAGCGGCGCCCTGGATGTCCTGGTCGGCATCGGGAGCGGTGTCGGCCGGCTTTTTGGCCGGAGCTCGGGTGCGGGTGCGGACTATGCTGGCCTCCATCGGTTCGGGGCAATGAGCAGGATAAGCGATCATCGCGACAGATCGGCGGCGCGGATGCCGGTCGCCGACACGGGATTGAGCGGAATGTGCAGGAACACCCAGCGCGGCGCGGCCCCGTCGGCCAGCGTCCGCGCCTGCGCTTCCGGCAGCCGCGCGCGGGCGAAGCGGTGGGCGGCGCGGCCGGCGAGCGCGCCCAGGCAATAGGACGGGCGCGCGAACACCGCCACCGGCATGGTCCGGAAAATGCGGGTCCATGCCGCCCAGCGGTGGATCTGCTGCAGGTTGTCGGCGCCCATCAGCCACACGAAGCGGACCTGGCGGAAACTGCGGCTCATAGCGGTCAACGTTTCGGCCGTGAACACGGTGCCGAGCCGCACTTCCAGCGCGGTCACCCGGATCCGCGGATGCCGGGCGACCTGCCGCGCCTGGTCCAGCCGCCGCGCCAGCGGCGCCATGCCGTTGGCCGATTTCAGCGGGTTCTGCGGCGATACCAGCCACCACACCTGGTCGAGGCCGAGCCGGCGCAGCGCTTCCAGGCTGAGATGGCGGTGGCCGCCATGGGCCGGGTTGAACGAGCCGCCCAGGAGCCCGATCACCAGCCCGCGCCCGCCACGCACCGCCGCCAGCGGCTCGCCGCCCAGCGCCGCCAGGCCGGGATGACGGATGCCCGTCTGTCCCCAGACCGTCAGGGGCGCACCTGGCCGGTGCCATGCACGCGGTACTTGTAGCTGGTCAACTGTGCCGCCCCGACCGGGCCGCGGGCATGCAGCCGGCCAGTCGCGATGCCGATCTCGGCGCCGAAGCCGAACTCGCCGCCGTCGGCGAACTGGGTCGAGGCATTGTGCAGGACGATGGCGCTGTCGACCTCGGCCAGGAAGCGCCGGGCGGCGTCGCCGTCCTCGGTGACGATGGCGTCGGTGTGGTGCGAGCCCCAGCGGTTGACATGGTCGATCGCGCCCGCGACGCCGTCGACCACGGCCGCCGCGATCACCGCATCAAGGTACTCGGTCATCCAGTCGTCGTCGGTGGCCGGCTCGACCCGGGGATCGGCGGCCTGCATGGCGGCGTCGCCCCGGACCCGGCAGCCGCGGTCCAGGAGGTCGCCCAGCAGCGCCGGCAGGTCGGCCTGGCGCGTCCGGTCGACCAGCAGGGTCTCGGCGGCGCCGCACACGCCGGTGCGGCGCAGCTTGGCGTTGACCAGAATGGCGCGGGCCTTGGCCAGGTCGGCGGCGCCGTCGACATAGACATGGCAGTTGCCGTCCAGGTGGGCCAGGACGGGAATCCGGCTCTCGGCCTGGACGCGGGCGATCAGGCCCTTGCCGCCGCGCGGCACGATCACGTCGACCCAGCGCCGCGCCTGCAGCAGCGCCCCCACGGCGGCCCGGTCGCGGGTCGGCAGCGCCTGCACCGCGTCCGCGGGCAGCCCGGCCTCGGCCAGGCCGGCGCGCAGCGCCGTCAGGATCGCGCCCGAGCTTTCGAAGCTCTCGGAGCCGCCGCGCAGGATCGCGGCATTGCCCGACTTGACGCACAGGGCGCCCGCGTCGGCGGTCACGTTGGGCCGGCTTTCATAGATGATGCCGATCACGCCGAGCGGCACGCGCACGCGCTCGATGCGCAGGCCGTTGGGCCGGACCCAGGACTCGTCGACCAGTCCGACCGGGTCGGGCAGCGCCGCCACGGTCTCGACCCCGGCGGCCATGGCCTCGACCCGCGCCGGATCCAGCGCCAGGCGGTCGCGCTGCGCCGCGGTCAGCCCCGAGGCGCGCGCCAGGTCGCGGGCATTGGCGGCCAGGATGGCGGCCGAGTCGGCGCGGATGCGGCGGGCGGCGGCGGTCAGGCCGGCTGCCTTGGCGGCCGCAGGCGCCAGCGCCAGCCGGGCGGCGGCGGCGCGCGCCCGGGCGCCGATGCGGTCGATCTCGGCCTCGATGCTGAGCTCAGCGACGGACATGCCCAACCCTATGCGCCGGCGTGGGAATCGTGCCCGCCGGCTTGGGGAAAACCGTAGCCGAGGCGCGTCATCGTTTCGACATCTTTGTCTGAATGGGGGTCATGCGGGCTCGGCATCGGCGGCGATGCCGTCGAGCACCAGGTCGTCGCGATGGATCATCTCGTCGCGGCCGCGATAGCCCAGCACCGCCTCGATGTCGGCGCTGCGGTGGCCGGCGATGCGCGCCGCCTCGCCGCTGCCATAGGCGCTGAGGCCGCGCGCGACCACGGCGCCTGAGTCGTCGCGCACCAGGATGGTGTCGCCGCGGTCGAAGCGCCCGGCGACCGCCCGCACTCCGGCCGGCAGCAGGCTGGCGCCGCGGCGCAGCGCCGCCGCCGCGCCGGCGTCGATGGTGACGGCACCCACCGGCTTCAGGCTGGCGGCGATCCACCGCTTGCGCGCGGTCAGCGGCTCCTGCCCCGGCAGGAACCAGGTGCAGCGGGCGCCTGATGCCAGCGCCGCCAGCGGATGGTCGGCCTTGCCCAGGGCGATCGCCATGCGGCAGCCGGCGGCCAGGGCGACCCGCGCCGCCTCGAGCTTGGTGACCATGCCGCCGGAGCTGTAGCCGGGCGGCGCCTCGCCGGCCATAGCCAGGATCTCGGCCGTCAGTTCCCGCACTTCGGGCAGATGCCGCGCCTGCGGGTCGCGGCGCGGGTCGGCGGTGTAGAGGCCGTCGATGTCCGACAGCAGGACCAGGGTGTCGGCGCTGATCATCTGGGCGACGCGGGCGGCCAGCCGGTCGTTGTCGCCGAACCGGATCTCCGACGTCGCGACGGTGTCGTTCTCGTTGATCACCGGCACCGCGCCCAGGGCCAGGAGGGCGTTGATGGTGGCGCGGCCGTTCAGGTGCCGGCGGCGGTCCTCGGTGTCGTCCAGGGTCAGCAGGATCTGGGCGACGGCTAGGCCGTGACGGCCCAGCGCCTCCTGATAGGCATGGGCCAGGCGGATTTGGCCGGCGGCCGCCGCAGCCTGCTTTTCCTCGAGCTGCAGGGCGCGTCCGCCCAGGCCCAACTGGCCGCGGCCGAGCGCGACCGCGCCCGAGGTCACGACCACGACCTCGGTGCCGGCGGCGCGCAGCGCCGCCAGGTCGGCGGCCAGGGCGTCGAGCCAGGGGCCGCGGAGCTGCCCGGTGTCGCGGTCGACCAGCAGCGCCGAGCCGATCTTGACGATCAGGCGGCGGGCGCCGAGCCCGCTCATAGCTCGGGTCCGGCGTAGGCCTCGGCGGCCGCGGCCTGGTCGGGCGCGCGGGCCGCGGCGATCGTATCGGCCAGGCGGCGCAGCACCTCGGTCACGCCGAGGCCGGCAGCACCCGAGATGCGGGCGACCGGCTTGCCGGCGGCCGCGGCCAAGGCCTGGGCGCGCTCTTCGACCAGCTCGGGTGCCAGCGCGTCGATCTTGTTGAGGGCGACCAGCTCGGGCTTCTCGTCCAGGCCGCCGCCATATTGCGCCAGCTCCGCGCGCACGATGCGATAGGACTCCGCCACGTCCTCGGCGGTGCCGTCGACCAGGTGCAGCAGGATGCGGCAGCGCTCGACATGGCCGAGGAAGCGGTCGCCCAGGCCGGCGCCCTCATGCGCGCCCTCGATCAGGCCGGGGATGTCGGCGAGCACGAACTCGCGGTCGTCGCTGCGCACGACGCCGAGCTGCGGCGCCAGCGTGGTGAAGGGATAGTCGGCGATCTTGGGTCGGGCGGCGGTGACCGCGGCCAGGAAGGTCGACTTGCCGGCATTGGGCAGGCCGACCAGCCCGGCGTCGGCGATCAGCTTGAGCCGCAGCCAGAT
>CAZEFK010000085.1:0-29613 GCA_964511405.1 uncultured Comamonadaceae bacterium
GCGGCCTCGACCAGCCGCCGCGGGTCGCCCAGGCCGCGCGCCAGCCCGTCGAGGTGGCGGGCGCGATGGGCCAGGCCGCGCTCGAAGCCGCCGATCAGGCGGCGGGCGGCCTCCAGCACGCGGCCGATCAGCTCGGCGCGCACCGGCACCGCCATCTCGGCCGCGGCGGTCGGAGTCGGCGCCCGCCGGGTCGCCGCGAAGTCGATCAGGGTCGTGTCGGTCTCGTGGCCGACCGCCGAGATCAGCGGGATCCGGCTGGCCGCGGCGGCGCGGACCACGGCCTCCTCGTTGAACCCCATCAGGTCCTCGATCGAGCCGCCGCCGCGCGCGACGATCAGCAGGTCGGGCCGCGGCACCGGCGCATCAGGCGCCAGCCGGTTGAAGCCGGCGATCGCCTCGGCCACCTGCGCCGCGCAGTGCGGGCCCTGGACCGCCACGGGCCAGACCAGCACCCGGCGCGGGAAGCGGTCGGCCAGCCGATGCAGGATATCGCGGATCACCGCACCGGTCGGGGACGTGATCACGCCGATGACCGCGGGCAGGAACGGCAGCGGCGGCTTGCCGGCGGCGGCGAACAGCCCCTCGGCCTCGAGCCGGCGCCGGCGCTCCTCGACCAGCGCCAGCAGGGCGCCCTTGCCGGCGAGCTCGATGGTCTCGGCGATCAGCTGGTACTTGGACTTGCCGGCGAAGGTGGTCAGCCGCCCCGTGACCACGACCTCCATGCCGTCCTCGGGCTTGAGGCCCAGGCGCAGCGCCTGCTGGCGCCAGCAGCAGGCGTCGAGCACGGCGTCGGTGTCCTTGAGCGCGAAATAGAGATGCCCCGAGGCGGCCCGCTTGAAGCCGGAGATCTCGCCGCGCACGCGGACGCGGTCATAGGCCTGCTCCAAGGTCCGCTTGACCGCGGCCGAGATCTGGCCGACGGAGAATTCCGGGAGGTTGTGAGCGGTCGCGCTATCGGCCATCGGGCCATGATATAACCGCCGCCCCCGAAGGAGGCGAGGTGCCATGAAGGTCATGGTGGTGGGTGGCGGCGGCCGCGAGCATGCGCTGGTGTGGGCGCTGGCGAAGTCGCCCGAGGTCGAGGCGCTGGTCTGCTGCCCGGGCAATGCCGGCATGGCCGAGGCGCGCTGCGTGCCGGTCGCCGCCAACGACATCGACGGCGTGGTCCGGCTGGCGCTCGCCGAGCAGGTCGGCTTCGTAGTGGTGGGGCCCGAGGAGCCGCTGGCGCTGGGGCTGGTCGACCGGCTGGAGGCGGCCGGGATTCCGGCCTTCGGGCCGTCGGCGGCCGCCGCACGCATCGAGGCTTCCAAGGGCTTCATGAAGGATCTGTGCGCCGGTGCCGGCATTCCCACGGCGCGCTACCGCCGGTTCGCGGCCTTGGAGCCGGCGCTGACCTATCTGGCGGAGGTCGGCGCGCCGGTTGTCGTGAAGGCCGACGGGTTGGCCGCCGGCAAGGGGGTGACGGTCGCGGCCACGCTCGCCGAGGCCGAGGCCGCCGTGCGCGACGCCTTCGGCGGCCGCTTCGGCGCCGCCGGCGCCGAGCTCGTGATCGAGGAGATGCTGACCGGCCAGGAGGTCAGCTTCTTCGCCCTGGTCGACGGCCGCACGGCGCTGCCCTTCGGGTCGGCCCAGGACCACAAGCGGGCGTTCGACGGCGACCAGGGGCCCAACACCGGCGGCATGGGCGCCTATTCGCCGGCGCCGATGATGACGCCGGCGGTCGAGGCCGAGGTCATGGCCCGGATCGTGAGCCCGGCCGTCGCCGCCATGGCCGCGGCCGGCCATCCGTTCAAGGGCCTGCTGTTCGCCGGCCTGATGCTGACCGCGGACGGGCCGAAGCTGATCGAGTTCAATGCGCGCTTCGGCGACCCCGAGACCGAGGTCGTGCTGCCGCGCCTCGAATCGGACCTGCTGGCGGCGCTGCGCGCGGCGCGCGACGGCACCCTGGACCGGCTGGCGGTGCGCTGGCATCCCTGGGCCGCCCTGACCGTCGTGATGGCAGCCCGGGGCTATCCCGGCGAGCCCAAGAAGGGTGGCGAGATCCTCTTACCCGACCGGATCGGCGGCGCCGGCGATGCGGCCCTGGTGTTCCACGCCGCCACGCGCCGTGACGGCGGCCGGCTGCTCGCCGCGGGCGGTCGGGTTCTGGCCGTCACCGGGATCGGGCCGGACCTGGCATCCGCGCGCGATCGCGCCTATGACGCCGTCGACCGGATCGACTGGCCGGACGGCTTCTGCCGCCGTGACATCGGCTGGCGGGCTCTGTCGCCCTCTTGACGCAATTGCCGCCCAGTCTCATTTCGCAAGTGCGATACCGGGTCCCAGAGGGCCGGGGCCGCCGCCGTGCCAGCTGACGGCGGTCTCAAGCGTCTAACAGCCATGGAGACTGGAGCGTGAGAGTGCGCGGGAGGCGCAGGAACGTGCCGAACCGAGCGCGGTCGCGCGGCTGCATGGCGATCGGGCGATGAGCCCGGCATCCAGCGTGATCCCGGTGCAGCGCCGCCTGGCGGCGGTGCTGGCGGCGGACATTGCCGGCTACAGCCGGCTGATGGCCGAGGACGAGGCCGCGACCGTCCGCGACCTCAAGGCGCACCAGGGCGTGGTGCTGCCGATGATCGCCGCAGCGGGCGGCCGCATCATCGACCTCGCCGGCGACGGCATCCTGGCCGAGTTCGCGTCGATCGTGACGGCCGTGCAGTGTGCGGTCGAGATCCAGCACCGGATGGCCGCCCGCAATGCCGACGTGCCGCCGGAGCGGCGCATGCGCTACCGCATCGGCGTCAATTTGGGCGATGTGCTGTTCGACGACCACCGGCTCTATGGCGACGGCGTCAATGTCGCCGCCCGCCTGGAGGGCCGGGCGCCGCCGGGCGGCCTCCTGATCTCGGGCAAGGCCCATGCCGAAGTGGCCGACAAGGTCGGGATCCGCTTCGACGACCTGGGCGAGCAGCAGCTCAAGAACATCGTGCGGCCGATCCGGGTGTTCCGGGCGTGCCTGGGCGGCGACCTCGGCGCGGCCGAACCCGCGGCGCCGGCGCCGGTGCCGGCCTCGCCGCGGCGCCGCCGGCGCTGGCGGGGCGTGGCCGCGCTGGCGGTGACGGCCCTGGTCCTGGCCGGCGGCTGGCACTCGCGCATCCTGAGCCTGTTCGGCCGCGACGCGCCGGTGGTCGCGGTGATGCCGTTCCGGTCGCTGTCGGGCGACGGCCAGCCCGACTATTTCAGCGAGGGGATCACCCAGGACATCGCGACGGCGCTCGGCCGCTTCACCCAGATCCCGGTGATCGCGCCCGACGCCCTGGCGCCGTTGGCGCGGGCGGGCGCCACGCCCGACATGGTGCGCCGCAAGGTCGGCGCGCGCTACCTGGTCGAAGGCTCGGTCCGCCGCGCCGGCGACGAGGTGCGCGTGTCCGTCGACCTGGTCGACACCGAGCGCGGCCTGCAGCTATGGGCCGACAGCTACGACCGCGAGCTGGCCGACATCTTCGCCGTGCAGGACGAGATCGCCCGCCAGGTCGCGAGCATGACCGTGGGCCGTGTGGTCGCGGCCGAGCAGATGCGTCGCGGGGCCCGCACGCCGGCCCGCCTCCAGGCCTATGACGCGGCGCTGCGGGGCCGCGCCGCGCTCGCCCGCAAGAGCCCGGACGACAATCGGGCGGCGCTGGCCGCCTTCACCGAGGCCCAGGCCAAGGATCCGGCCTTCGCGCCGGCCTATGCCGGCGCCGCGCTGGCGCTGTTGGACCAGGCCGCCTACCGCTGGACCGACGATCCCGACACCGCCGTCGGGCGCGCGGGCGACCTGGCCGCCAAGGCGCTGGAGCTGGATGCGCGCGAGCTGGCCGCCCACCGGGCCCTGGCCCAGGTGGCGACCTGGCGCCGCGATTACGCGACCGCGCTGGCCGAAGCCGACAACGTGGTGCAGCTCGATCCTAGCGAGCCGGGCGGCTATGTCGCGCGCGCGATAGCGCTCGCCTGGCAAGGGGCCGAGCCCGACCTGGCGGTGGCCGCCTTCGAGGCGGCGATGCGCCTGCGCCCGACCCTGGCGCCGGAAACCGCGGCCGTGGCCGGGCTGGCCTATTACCTGGCCGGCCGCGACGCCGACGCCCTGGCCCAGCTCCATCGCAGCCTCGACGAGATGCCGGCGGAGCCGCTGGCCCATCTGGTCCTGGCCGCGGCGCTGGCCCATGCTGGCCGCGGGGCCGAGGCCGCCGGTGAGGCCGCCTGGCTGCGCGCCCAGGCTTCGCGAGCGCCCGAAGCTGTGGTCGACCGTATCGCCGACCCCGTCCGCCGCGACGCCGTGCTGCGCGACCTGCGCCGGGCCGGCGTCCTCCGCTCGGGCACTTAGCCAAAGGAATCCCTACAGATGCGGATCGAGATCGTCTGCACCGGCGACGAAGTGCTGACCGGCAAGATCGTCAACAGCAACTTCAGCCATATCAGCCAGAAGCTGGAGGATGTCGGCCTGTCGGTGGTGTGGGGCACCACGGTCGGCGACGACCGCGCCACCCTGCTGGCCGCCTTCCACCAGGCCGGCGAGCGTGCCGACGCCGTGATCGTCAATGGCGGGCTGGGGCCGACGGTCGACGACCTGAGCCAGGAGATCGCGGCGCGGGCGGCCGGGGTCGAGCTGGTGCTGGACGAGGCGTGGCTGGCGCGCATGGAGGACTTCTTCCAGCGACGGAACCGGGTGATGGCGCCCAACAACCGCAAGCAGGCGATGCTCCCGGCCGGCGCCGAGCGGCTCGACAACCCGATCGGCACGGCCTGCGGCTTCGCGCTCGATATCGGCCGCGCCCGCTTTTTCTTCACGCCAGGCGTGCCGCGCGAGCTCTACCGGATGCTGGAGGAGCAGATCGTCCCGCGGCTGCTGGCGCGCAGCGGCCGGCAGTCGGCGATCCGGCTCAAGCGCTTCCACTCCTACGGCCTGGGCGAATCCCACGTCGACACCCTGCTGGCCGGGCTCGAGGCGATGGTCCCGGATGGCAGCCTGAAGCTCGGCTTCCGCGCCCATTACCCGCAGATCGAAACCAAGCTCACCCTGCGCGGCGCCGACCAGGACGAGATTGCCGCCAAGCTGGCGCCGGTCGAGGCCGAGGTCCGGCGGCGGCTCGGCAACTTCATCCTGGCCGAGGACGACCAGACGCTGGAGGGCGTGGTGTTGCAGGCGCTTGGGCGCCAGGGCGCATCGTTGGCGCTGGCCGAGACCTTCACCGCGGGGCATGTCGCCGCCCGCCTGGCCCACCTGCCGGGCGCCGAGGCGGTGTTCCGGCGCGCCGCGGTCGCCCGCGATCCGGTTCAGCTCGGCGCGGCCGTCGGGCTCGGGACCGAGGCTGCGACGGCGGCCGAGGTGGCCGTGGCCGTGCGGCGGCAGGCCGGCGCGACCCACGGGCTGGCGGTGCTGATCGACATCGATGCCGATCGGGACGGGATCGACTTCGGCGCTGCCATCCACTTGGCGATTGCGACCGAGGCAACCGTCGTCCAGCGGACCGCCCGGCTGGTCGGCGGCCGCGACTGGGTGCGGCTGGGCGCGGTCGAGATGGCGCTGGACAGCCTGCGCCGCCATGTCCAGGGCCTGCCGATCGACGAGCGGACCGACTTCGAGCGGTCGTAGAATGTTGCACTGCACCGGGCGCATGGAGCCCAGCGTCGCCAGACGGTTGGCCACCGCCGGTGGCGCTGTCATATCTCGGGGATGACGCTGTCCGCTGCCGATCCGGCGCCCGCCCTGGACTATCCGATCAGCGAGCCGCCGGGGCCGGGGCAGACCCGCGCCGTCGCGGCCGGGATCGACTGGGTGCGCATGCCCCTGCCGTTTCGGCTGGACCATATCAACCTGTGGCGCCTCGACGGCAGCGCCGGCTGGACGGTGGTCGATTGCGGGCTGGGCAGCCGGACCACGCGCGCCCTGTGGCAGGGGCTGCTGGCGGACCGGCCGCTGGAGCGAGTGCTGGTCACCCATTTCCATCCCGATCACATCGGCAATGCCGGCTGGTTCGCCGAAACCTTCCTGGCACCGGTCCACATGACCCAGGGCGAGTTCCTGATGGCGCATTTCGCCGCGACCGCCGGCGGGCCGGGCGGCGCCGAGCAACAGACGTTCTGGCGGCGCCACGGCCTGGACGAGGCGCGCGTCGCCGACAGCGCCGGTGGCGGCAGCTATGCCGACGGCGTGCCGACGCTGCCCGCGTCCTATCACCGCCTGCGCGACGGCGATGCCGTGACGGTCGGCGGCGGGTCCTGGCGGGTCATCGTGGCGACCGGCCACGCGCCCGAGCAGGCCACGCTCTATGACGCCGCCCGCGGCGTGCTGATCGCCGGCGACCAAGTGCTGCCGCGGATCTCGCCCAACATCACCGTGTGGCCGACCGAACCGGACGCCGATCCGCTCGCCGACTTCCTGGCCTCGCTGGACCGGCTCTCGGCGCTGCCGGCCGAGACCCTGGTCCTGCCCAGCCATGGCTTGCCCTTCTATGGCCTGCACCAGCGCATCGCCGAACTGAAGCGGCATCACCGCGACCGCCTGGACGAGATCCTGGCCGCCGCCGATCGTCCGATCACCGCGGCCGACCTGCTGCCGGTGCTGTTCCGGTCGGCCCTGGAAGGCTTTCAACTGCGCTTCGGCATGGGCGAGAGCATCGCCCACCTGAACCACTTGGCCGCCCAGGGCGCGCTGCTCCGCCTGGCGGAACCGGGCCGCCCGATCCGTTTCGTGCGGCCCGATCGCGGGTAAGCCGGTTACAGCAGGCCGCTGCGCGCCGCGATGGCGACCGCTTCCGAGCGGTTGCGCGCCTGGATCTTGCGCAGGATCTGCCGGACGTGGAGCTTGACCGTGATCTCGGCGATCTCGAGCGCCCGGCCGATTTCCTTGTTCGACGCGCCGCTCGCCAGTTGGGTAAGCACCTCCCGCTCGCGCATGGTCAGCATTTCGTCGAACCGCGGCTCGCCGGGCGGCGGCAGGCGCGCGACCGCCGGCCCGGACGATGCGAGCAGGACCTCCGCCGGCAGGAACGTGCCGCCGGCCAGCACCATGGCCAGCGCGCCACGAAACAGCTCGATCGACAGCCATTTCGGCACGAAGCCCCGGGCGCCGGCGTTCACCGCCCGGCGGACGTCCTCGGCGCTGGCCGTGCCGGATATCATCACCAGCGCGGCGCCCGGGAAGGCATGGACGACTTGACCAACCGTCTCGGCCCCGGCCATGCCCGGCATGAGCAGGTCCAGCAGCACCAGGCGAAACGGCTCGCCGGCATTGGCCGAAGCCAGGACCTCGTCCAGCGAACCGGCTTCGACCACCGCGGCCGCCGGAAACGCCTGCTCGATCTGGTTGCGCGCCGCCTCGCGGTACAGCGGATGGTCGTCGGCGATCAGCACGCGCATGGAGGGCTCCGCGGTGGTCCTGGATCAGGCGAACAAGCTGCGGACGGCGTCGGCCACGGCATCGGGCCGGGCCGGCTTCTCCAGGACGGCATCGATGCCCGGCCGGTGCAGATCGGGATCCTGATCACCGCCGCGCGCAGCGGTGATCAGAATCACCCGGATGTCGGCGCGGATCGCGCGCAGGCGTGCCGCCAGATCGAGGCCCGTCAGCCCGGGCATGACATGGTCCGTGACCACGACGTCCCAGGCGTGGCTGTCTTCCTCGAACGCCGCCAGCGCATCGACGGGATCGTTGACGGCGACGACGTCATAGCCGTGGCGCTCGAGTCCGATGGCGAGGCGGTCGGTGACCGAGGTGTCGTCGTCGACGATCAGCAGCCGTGCGCCGTGTCGGGCCGACCGGGGCGCCTCCGCACCGCCCTGGAGCGGGAAATGAACGCGCACCACGGTGCCCCGGTCGGGGCGGCTGGACACCGTGACCGCGCCGCCGGCGCTGCCGACGATGCGGGCGACCCTGGCCAGGGCCAGGTCCGGTCCATCCGGTGCCAGAAGCGGCCTGGCCATCCGGTGCAACCGGTCGATAGCGGGCGCCGGGAGCGGGTCGCTGACCTCGATGCAGGCATGCGCCGCATCAGGCGGATGCCCGACCAGCACGCGATGGGCCAGCGCGGGGTCCCGAATGCGGTCGGCCGGCCATCGCTGGACCGAAAGGGCGATGCGGCCAGGCTGGCGGCCGGGAGCGTCGGCGCTGCGGTCGCACAGCGTGGCGATCACCAGCGCGACCTGGCCGGCACGGGCGTGCACCGGTAGCGGCTCGACGGTTATGGCGCCGCTCGGCTCGACCGCCTCGGGCAGCACGGACAGGAGCTGGCGCGCCACTGCCGCCGCGTCGGCCGGGGCGCGATCGGCGGTGGCGTTGGCCTGGGCGAGCCGAATGACGTGGTCGATCACGCGCATGCCGGCCTCGCAGCCGAGCCGGATCTTCTCGATCAAAGGGGCGCAGTCCGCGCCCGGGCCCAGGCGGTGCTCGATCTGTCCGACGAAGCCGCGCAGGGCGCTGAACAGGTTCGCGAAGTCATGGGCGAGGGCGCTGGACAGGACGCCGATCGACTCCTGCTCGGCGCTCAGCAGCATCTGAGCCCGCAGCCGCCCCTGGGCCTCGATCGCCTGTTCGGCGTGCCGGCTCCTCTCCGCGAGGTCGCGCAACCGTTGCTCGCAAGCATCGCACGCCGCCTGAGCCTGCCCCAGCTCTGCGCGCAGCTGCTGGACCGATGCGGCCAGACGGCCGAACGCCCCGCGCGTGGGCCGCGGCACCGCCACCGGCCCCCGGGATGACGCCGCCGCGATCAGCGCCTCGATGTCCCGGCGCATCCTGCGCCGAGTGGCCCACACCGTCAGCGCCGAAGCCACGGTCACGGTCGCCAGCCAGGTGACCAGGAGCGTCATCATCCGCAGGGCATTCCGCCTCTTCGTCCAGGTTGGCCGGCACGCATCGAGCGCAAAACAACACACAACACTGCTGGGTCGCCATGCCGGTTGGCAATGCACCCGGTCGGACGAGCCGTCGGTATGGGGACACCCCATACCGACGCGCTGTCCTCTTGCCCAGGTGGCGCTATACCGACGGTCGCTCCATTATCGGCTGCAAACCCGGCATGCTGTAGCGCCTGAGAGCGGTCGCCGCGCCGCAGAGCCTGGAACCGACCGATGCGTGATCCGATCGAAAGCGTGGCCGCTGGGATCCGTGCCTGCGGCACCATCACTGCAGCCATCGCCGATGCCGACGCGTTCCTCGCGCTGTCCGGTCTGTCGAACGTCCTGCGCGCGCCGCGGCTCAAGCCCGGCCAGCTGCGGCGACTCGACCTTGCGATGGACCAGTGCCGGCTGGGACCGGCCGTCGTCGCCCATGTCCGCACCGCGACCGACCTGCTGATCGAGGCCGACGGCGTCCGGCCCGGCACGACGCAGATCCTGCTGCCGATCACCGGGCGCAGCACCATCACCTACGACCGCGTCTCGATTGCCGCCCGCCCCGGGTTCGGTGCCGTGATCGGGGCGGACCGCCCCCTGCGTCTCCGGGTCGCCGGGCCGGCGTCGTGGATCGCCGTACAGCTCGACCGCACCGTGCCGGAGGGGGTGCCGGCTGCCGAGGGTGCGGCCCGGCCCGACCGTCCAGGGGCATTTGCCGCAGCCCTGTCGAGTGAAGCCACCGCCGTTTGGACGCGTGCCGTGGGCCGGTGCCTGTCGGCAGCCACCGGTTCGGACCGGGGCCAGCCGGCCGTCACGGCGATCTTGCTGCAGGCGATGAGGGCCTCGCTGCTGCTGCCGGCGCCGTTGCCGGCGGCGGTCAAGCGGGCGATGGCCTACATGGACGCCCATATCAGCGAGCCGATCTCGATGGTCGATGTCGCCGCCCACGCGCAGGTCGGGCCGCGCCGGCTTCAGATGGCGTTCGTCGCGCATTGCGGCGTGCCGCCGAGCATCTGGCTGCGCAATCGGCGCCTGGACCTGGTCCATGCCGCGCTCAGCGAAGCGGCGCCGGATGCCTTGACCGTGACTCAGGCGGCGTTGGACGGGGGATTTGCGCATTTGGGCGAGTTCGCCGCCTATTACCGCGCCCGCTTCGGCACCACGCCGTCCGCCACCCTGGGCAAGCGGCGGGTCCAGTCCGCGGCGGAGGTTGCCGGCGGGGCGGGGCTGGGGTGGCCGGTGGTCGCCGCGTTTGCCTGCCTGGGCACCGGTGCCGGCCACACCGGACGCTTGTGAGGGGCTCGAGCGTACCGACCGACATTGGCGGCCGGTCGCCGCTGTGGGGCGCCGAGTGCGAGGATGCGCTCGCCGGCGAACCGCGCTTTCGGGCGATCGCCGACTATCTGGCCGGCCGGGCGCCACCCGGCCTGTTGCCCGGACGTCAGCACATCGATGCCGTCGACCTGCGCGCTCATCTGCCGTTCGTCAATCTCGTCGACGTGGTCCGCGACGCCGGCCGGCTGCGCTACCGCTTCCGCCTGATGGGCACGGCCCAGGTCGATGCCACCGGGCGCGACATGACCGGCTGCTGGTTCGACGATGTCCTGTCTGCCGCCGACTATCGGTGGGTGGCCGAGCGGTTCGGCCACGTCGTCCGCCTGCGCCGGCCCGATCTGGCCGAGCGCGTGCTGCCCTACCCGGACCGCGCCCATGTCCGGTACCGGCGGGTGGTGTTTCCGCTGGCCCGCAACGGCGTGACCGTCGACATGCTGCTGATCGTGCACGCCTATGCCGCTGAAGACGGCTGACCCGTTGCCGGCAACGGGTCAGCCAGCGGACGGTCAGCCGTAGCGGCCCCGATGGCCGCCGAAGCCGCCGAACTCGAAGCCGCTGAAGCCGAGGCTGGTGGCGCCGGTGACGTTCTCCGCGATCATGCCGCCGGTGACCGCAGTCGGCGACGACCCGACCGACAGCGTCCCGGCATTGCTGGCCGAGACATAGGCTTGGATCTCGGCGACGTCTGATGTGGTCAGGCGGGTGTAGCCATCGGTGCTGGTCGAGCCCCAGGCGGCGATGCCGAGGGCGGCATAGCCGCCGGTGGAGGTGGTGGTGTAGACCGGGCTGCCGCTGTCGCCGGCGGTGATCGGCAGGTGCGTCGAGTACAGCTCGTCGGTGCCGACTGCGTCGATCGTGCCGCTCGCCGTGTATTGGTAAGTCCCCTGCAGCGTGCCCGAGCCCTTCTCGCCGGGATAGCCGGTGGTCGAGACCGTCTGCCCGGTCAGGGTCGCCGTCGATTCGGCGCTGAGCGAGAAGGTGGTGGGCGTGTAGCCGGCACTGCTGGACACGGTCAGCACCGCCACGTCGAAGTTCTCGTTGTTGCCGCGGCTGGCATACCAGCTCGGGTCGACCGCGACCTGGGTGACCGTCTCGGCCGCGCCTGCCGCGGTCGCGCCGTTCTTGCCGGGCGTCACGGTCATGCTGGTGACGAAGCCGCCGCCCTCGGCCAAGTCGTAGGCGACGTGGCCGGCGGTCACCAGATGCGTCGAGTCGATGTAGAAGCCGGTCGCCGAGAATTTCGCGCCGTCGGCGAAGGTGCCCGAGATGTAGGCAATGCCATTGGAGGGACCTTGCATGGTGTCAGCGACCTGGGTGCGGGTGTCGCTGGTGCCGAACACGCCGAGGGGCAGGCTTGGATTGTAGGGCAGCGCGGCGATGCCGGCACTCGAGATCGTGTCGGCGCCGGAGCCCGAGATCGGGCCGGCACCGCCGGCGCCGGAAATCGAGCACGGCCCCAGCACCGAGGTGGTGATCGTGGTCGAGCTGCCGCCGTCGAAGGCGCCGGGGAAGCCGCCTTCCAATCCGCCCCCCAATCCGCCGCGGCCGCCGAAGATCGGCCGGTAGGCGAAGGCCGACACGCCGCTGCCGGCACCCGCCGCGGCCGCTGCCGGGGTATCGGCGCCGACGACCAGCGCCGTGCTCGCGGCGGTGCCGCCGCTCGTCGCCGCGGTGCTGGTCACATCGGTTGCGGCGGCCGGCGCGGTATCGCCGAGGCCGGCGGTCAGGCCGGCGTCGGCGAACGGGCCGGCCTCGGCCGGTGCCGCCAGCGACAGCTCCGACAGCTGGGCGCCGGGCCCCAGCACCAGAGGCGACAGGAGCGACTGCCCCGCCAGGTTAAACTGCGTCATCCCCACCACATCTCCCCCTCGGGTCGGCGCACGGGTCAGTCCGTGGCGATCCGTTACACGGGGTAGAGCGGATTGGCTTGCTAAGATTTTCGGTGTGTGACGGTGGTCGGAGAGGAGTTGGAGCTGCCCGGGGATGGAGCCACGGCTCAGCGCGCTCTATCGTCCCGGGCGTCCATGGTCGAGGGAGGTCAGGATGGGCTCGACGGTTCATGACGGCGGCTGCCTGTGCGGGGCGATCCGCTATCGCGTCGACGGGGCGGCGCTGCGCACCACGGTCTGCACCTGCGGTCAATGCCAGCGCCAGACCGGATCGCCGTTGCCGGCGTTCGTCCGCTATCCGCTCGACCGCTTCCAGCTGACCGCAGGGGCGCCGGCCGGCTATCGCGCCTCGGACGCGGCCACGCGGGAGTTCTGCGCGCGCTGCGGCTCGGTGCTGTTGTGGCGCGGCGACGATGGCGGCGAGATCAGCATCCTGGTCGGTACGTTCGACCAGCCTGCGGCCATGCCGGCGCCCTCTTTGCACATCTTTGCCCGCCACGCCGTGCCTTGGCTGCCGGCGCTGGCCGGTGCCAGGACCTGTCCCGAGCGGTCGTAATCGCTCAGATCGCGGCGATCGCGTCGGCGACCTGGTCCAGCTCGGCGCCCAGATCCGGCTGCATCCCCATGACCCGTTCGACCTCATGCGGCTCTTAGGGCGCGGTTCGTGCCGTCGCCTTTAATCGCACGTCATGTTAGAAAATCATCATCGCATCGACAGGGATCGTCGGGGTGCCCGCTATGGCCATCGTCACCAACTACGGCGGCCACGCCACTGCAGATGAAGCCCTTGACGAAGTGGTCTGCCGCTTGGTCGAGGCTCTCGACCCCGTCGCCATATACCTTTTCGGCAGCCGGGCACGCGGAACCGCCCGCCCTGACAGTGACTTCGACCTTATGGTCGTCACTCGTCCCGAAGACGGAGAGGCCGGGTACGACTATGTGCGTGCGTATGCACCGCTCGTCGGCCGCGGGATCGCCTGCGACGTGTTACCCGTTCTTGCCCCGGACTTTCTGGAAGACAAGGACGACCCTACCAGCCTTTGCTACGAGGTCGCCCACCACGGGCAGAAAGTCTATGAGCGCCGATAAACGAATTGCGGCGTTTCTGACCTTGGCCGACGAAGAACTTCGCGCGGCAAGGATCCTGGCCGATGGCGCACCACGACAGGCCGCGTACTACGTCCAACAGGCCGCCGAGAAAGCAACGCGGGCGCTCCTGACAGGAGCAGGCACGCCGTTTGGAACCGAGCACAATCTCGGCCTCATGGCCTCGGCCTTACCGGCCGAACACCCGCTAAAGCAGCGGATTGCAGGCCTCGACCGGCATTCCGCGGCCGCAACGCTGTATCGATATCCTTCGCCAGTCGGTCGGTTGCCGCCGCCACCGGATGCCGCGACCATAAGCGCCGACGCTGCCGATGTCGCGGCCTTCATTGCCGAGATTCGGACATTTCTTGCGAAAGGCAGTCGATGATGCTGCCATCGGTCGTCGCCGAAGGTCCAGATAGCATGACAGTCAATGGTGGCGGCTGCCTGGGCGGCGCGATCTGCGACCACGTCACCGGGGGCCTATAGCGCGGCGATCGCGTCGGCGACCTGGTCCAGCTCGGCGCCCAGATCGGGCAGCAGGGCCAGGGCGCCCGGCAGGTCGCGGGCGCCGAGCCGCTGCTCCAGGTCGGCGCAGATCCGCCCCAGGCCGATGGCACCCACGGTCTCGGCCGCGCCCTTGCAGCCATGGACGATGTCGCGCGCGAGCGCCCGCTCGCCGGCGTCGAGCCGGGCCGCCAGTTCGCCGACCTGGCTGCGCGTGCGGTCGCGGAAGTCCGCGAGCAGGGCGCGCAGTTCGTCGGTGGCGCCGCCGAAGGTGGCCAGCAGCTCGCTCAGGTCCAAGGCGGGGGCATCCCCTTTGGGCGACGCGTCGGCGCTCGGGCTGCCCTCGGCCGGGCGCCGTAGCGATGCGCCGTGCGGCATCCAGCGGGCGATGGCGTCGCCCAGCCGGGCCGCGTCGATCGGCTTGCGCAGGCAGCCGTCCATGCCGGCGTCCAGGCACTCGGCCTCGGTGGCGGGCAGCGCGTCGGCCGTCAACGCCAGGATCGGGATCGACGCGAACGCGGCCGGAGCGGCGCGCACGGCGCGCGCCAGGCTGACGCCGTCCAGCTCCGGCATGTTGCAGTCGGTCAGCAGCAGGCCGTAGCCGGACCCGGCCTGGAGCCGGTCGAGCGCCAGCCGCCCGTTGGCGACGATCTCGGCCGCGTAGCCCAGGCGCGCCAGCAGCTTGGCGATCACGGCCTGGTTGGTGCGGTTGTCCTCGGCGACCAGGATCAGGGCCGCGGCGGCCCGCGCGTCGCCGGGTGACGGCGCCCGCCAGGCGTCGCGCGGCGCCCAGCGCGGCATCACCGTGTTCTCCAGGGTCGCGCGACCGGCCGCTGCGGCGACGACGCGATGGAAGAAGTCGCGGCGGATCGGGCTGTGCAGTACGGCGAAGGCGCCGGCCGCCACGGCAGCTTGGCGCGACGACGCGGTGCCCGGCGGCATCATCAGCGCGACCTTGACCGCGGCCAGCGCGTGAGACCCGTGCAGCCTGCGGATCAGCGCGACGCCTTGGGCGGACGACAGCGACGAATCGACCAGCACCAGGTCCGGCAGGGTGCCGCCGGTGGCGTGCTGCGCCAGCAGCGCCTCGGCCTGCTCCGGCGAGGCCGCGTCGGTCATGATGGCATCGCCGCACGCCAGGTAGCGCGCAACCGAGCTCGGCAGGCCGCGGCGCGCGCTGACCCGCAGCACATGGATGCCGCCAAGGGCCACGGCTGTCGACGGCGCGTCCGGTTCGGCCAGCGGCAGCGGCACCGTGAACCAGAACCGGGAGCCCGCGCCGACTTGGCTTTCCAGCCCGATCTCGCCGCCCATCAGCGCCACCAGCCGGCGGCAGATCGACAGGCCCAGACCGCTGCCGCCATAGCGGCGGGCGATCGACGCGTCGGCTTGGGCGAACGGCTCGAACAGGTGGGCGCGCTGCGCCTCGGGAATGCCGACTCCGGTGTCGACCACCGCAAAGCAGACCCAGCCGGGCTTGCCTGCGTCCGGGACCGCCTCGACCAGCACCTGGCCCGTCGGCGTGAACTTGATTGCGTTGCCCACGAGGTTGACCAGGATCTGGCGCAGCCGCAGCGCATCGCCGAGCCTGAAGTCGGCCAGCGCCGGATCCACGAAGGCCTGCAGGTTGAGGCCGGCCTCGGCGGCGCGCGCGGCCAGCAGGTCGGCCGCGCCCTCCACGGTCTCGATCAGCGAGAAGGCCTGCACCTCGATCTGGAACTGGCCGGCCTCGATCTTCGAGATGTCCAGGATGTCGTTGAGCAGGGTCAGAAGGGTCACGGCCGAGCTGTGGACCAGGTGCGCCATCTCGCGCTCCTCGGCCGGCAGGTCTGCTTGTTGCAGCAGATCCGCCACCGCGATGATGCCGTTCATCGGCGTGCGGATCTCATGGCTCATGGTGGCCAGGAACGCGGATTTGGCCCGCGTCGCCGCTTCCGCCAGCGCCTTCTCGCGGGCCAGGCCGTCGGCGATCCGGCGGTTGGCCTCGGCCAGCTCGCTGTGATAGACGGCGGCCGCTTCCAGGCGCGCCCGTTCCTGGACATGATCCTTGAACACCGCCATGGCGCGGGCCAGGTCGCCGATCTCGTCCCGGCGCCGCTGGTGGGGGATGTCGAGCGCCAGGCCGCCGGCGGTCAGTTGCGTGATGATCGCGGTCAGGCGCGTCAGCGGCGCCACGACCCGCCGCTCGAACAGCAGGCTGACCAGGCCGATGACGGCGACCACCAGCAGGACCAGGCCGTTGGCCAGCATCAGGTTGCCGAACGCGCGATCACGGTCGGCGTCGGCCCGCGCGCCGGCCTCGGCGATGGCGGCGTCGGCCACGGCCGAGATCGACTGCAGGAAATCGGTCTGTTCGGCGCGGAAGGGCGCCAGGGCCATGGGATAGCGGCCATCGCCGCGGCCGGCGGCCACGATCCGGGCGTAGAGCACGCCGCCATCGCCCAAATAGCGGCGTTGGGCTTGGACCAGCGCGGCCGCGAGGCGGGCCGGGGCGCCGTTCAGGCGGACCTGGAGCACCAGGTTGCGCCAGCCTTCCTCCACCGCGCCCTGCAGCTCGGCCAAGCGTTCCAGCTCGGCCGGCGGGATCGGCGCGCCCGCGGCGACGATGTCGGTGAACAGCACGGCGCGGGTTCCCGCCGCGGCCCGCATGTCGATGCTCATGCGGGCGATGCCGATCAGCTCGCCGACCGTCGGCGCGGCCGCGCGGATCGCAACTTCAAGCCCGCCGGTGACCGCCGACAGCCGGTCGGAGATCGCCTTGACCTGGGGCGCATATTCGGTGACCAGCTCTGGCGCGCGATCGTCCCGGGGACGCTGCAGGGCGGTCTCGGCCAACCGCCGGCGCTGCGCGATCAGGTCGGCCGTGGCCCGCACGGCGCCGGCGGCGGCCGGGTCCGGCAACTGATCCAGCAGGGCTGCCGCGCGGTCGAACGCTCCGGCCGTCACGGCCGCTTGGGCCGCGATCTTGGCCAGCACCGGCGCCTCCGCCGGTCGGTCGAGTTGGAGGGCGGCGTTGACGGTGCCGCGCTCCAGGGCATAGGCGACGACGGCGTGGGTCAATATCCCGAAGGCGGCGCTGCGGCGCCCGACCGCGATGTCGTCGCGGTAGCTGCGCGTCTCGATGACCACCACCACGAGCGCGACCAGCGTCCCGAGCACGGCCGTCACCGACGTGCAGGCCAGGAAGAACTGACGGACGCGCATCCGCTATCGGCGGACCCAGATGGCGTCGATCCCTTCCAGGTCCGCGACGTCGCTCAGGCGGTCGAGCAGGGCCCGGCTCAGCGTGTGGCCCTCGCCGAGCAGCAGCCGGCCGTTGCTGGCGCGAATCGGGCGCGCAAGGATCGCGCCGTCGGGAACCTCGGCCAGCATGACGCGTGCCGCTCCGGGCGGCGGGGCGCCGGCGGGATCGGCGGCCGGGGCTCTGGCCGTGGCCGAGACTGTGGCCGAGACTGGGGCGGAGGCCGGCGCGCGAGCATCGGAGTCGGGCAGCAGATCCAGGATGTCGATGTCGACGGCCTCATAGAGGGCGGCGTCGCGCAGATGGAGCGGCTGGCGGACGGCCCGTGCCAGCCGCTGCGACAGCTGCGCGGCGGACACCGGTTTGATCAGGAAGCCGCTGACATCGAGCGCCAAGGCGGCGCCGACGGTGGCTCGCTCGGCATGGCCGGTCAGCATCACGATCGGCAGGTTGCGCGGTGCGCCGGCGCGGCCGCTGCGCACCGCTTGAAGCAGCGCCAGGCCGTTGACGGGCGCCATGCCGATGTCGGACAGCACGCAGTCGGGCTGCTCGTGCGCGATCGCATCGAGCCCCTCGGCGCCGTTGCCGGCCATCACGACGCGGCGCACGCCGAGGTTCGCGAGCATGCGGCGGACTACGGCGCGCATGGTCGGCTGGTCGTCGACGAGCAGGACCTCGATCTGCTGGAAATCGAAGGCCGGCGGCTCGCCGCCGCCCTCGCGCCGGCCGGACTGCATGGTCATGGCTTGCTCCGCCCCCATTGTCAGATGATCTTAGCGGGGGGCGGCCAGGGCGCGTAGGGTGCCGGGATCGGGCAATGCTCCGAGCGTCTCGCCCAGTGCGTCGGACGTCTCAGCGTCGGGCGTCTCAGCTTGGACGTTTCAGTCGCGCGCCAGCTGGTTGTCGATGGCGTAGACCCGGCAGTCGCTGGCATATTGCGCACAGGCTTCCAGCGCCGCGTCGGCGGCCTCTTCGCGGCTGGCCTTGCCGGTCCGCCAGCCATAGGAGCCGTCGCCGCCGACGGCGAACGCCTTGTGCAGTTTTTGGCTGGCCAGGTAGTCGCGAAAGCCATTCTGGTTGGCCGCTGACAAGGTGGGCGGCGGCGGCAGGCCGGCGCTCAACGCGCCCCGAGGCGGCGCATTCGGCGGTGGCGGCGGCGCACCCGGCGGCGGTGGCGGCGTATAGGGCGCCTGCGGCGCGGTCGGCACCGCTGCGACCGGCCGTGGCGCGTCGTCGCTGATGAACTGCTGCACCCAACCGCGCGCGGCCATGCAGTTGAAGAACAGGTCGCTGCGGCTGTCGGCGTTGAGGTCCACCGCGCTGACGGTTTCGGTGGTGTGGTGATGCTGGCGCTCGCGCTCGATCTCGATCACCTGGTTGACCGGCGCCGCGGCCAGGCTGTCGCGCTGGCAGTAATAGCGATCCACCGCAAGGTCGGCCGGCCCGGGGCGCGTGCGGACCCATTGGTAGTGGCCGCAGCCGGCCAGCAGCACCAGGCTGATCAAGATCATGAGGCGCGACATGGGCCGAGTCTGATGCCGCGGCTTCGGCGATTCAACTTAAATCAAAGCCATGAGCGCGGTAGTCCGGGAACTGCATACGGCGCCACCCCGCGCCGGAAGGCAATGGGCGCGTCTCTGCCGGAGCACATCCGCGCGGGGGATTGGTTGGCGTGGGTGAGCTGCGCCCGCTGCGACGAACTTGTAGATAGGGGGAGGGAATCACCACCTAATGCCAAATGGCAGGGAAGCCCAGGACAGATGGCACGACCATGAGCCAGATCCACCCCTTTTCCAGCGCGGCGCCCCCGCCACGGCAGACTGCTGACCTGAGCGATCCGCAGACGCGTGCGCGGCTAACGCCCAGTGCCCTCAAGGCGTATCGTCGGCTGTCACATGCGTGGAGGTTGACCAATCTGCAGGCAGCGCGGCTGCTGGACGTTTCTGAACGCCATTGGGGTCGGCTAAAAGCCGAAGACCCTACAACCACCCTTGGCCAAGACGCTCTCACGCGAATGAGTGCGCTGGTCGGAATTTACAAGGGACTGCATTTGCTATTTTCGGAACCACTGTCCGATGAATGGCCGTCGCTCCCCAATAATGGGATCCCGTTTAACGGCGTGTCCCCAATAGATATCATGATCCGGGGGGGGATTCCAGCAATGCTAGAAACTAGAGGGCACGTGGACGCTCTAAGGGGTGGCCTGTAAGGAGCGTAAAATGGACCTGCCGCCGGTGGTAGATGTTACTCAGCGTAATACCGTTCGCGTGGTCAGCTCGGCTAGGTTGCGTGGACCGGTTTTGGCGCCTCTCGCTGATACCAACGAAGACCTAGGTAACTTGGTTGAACTTGAAGGTGCGACCGCAGGTCGGCTCCGTGCACAGACGCGCGGCATGACCGGGATACATCGTAGCGAACTAGTCTTTGGAGTCCCAAACCATACCTTCATCAATGCGGCCTTTACCTATACGAGGCCAACTGGAAATCGTTTCAATGATCAAACTCGCGGGGCGTGGTATTGCGCATACACAGCCGCAACTGCTTTGGAGGAGGTAAAATTCCACATGACGAGAGAGCTTGATAATATTGGAAGATATGATACTCGAGTAGACTATGCGGAGCTTCTCGCAGATTTTATTGGACCTTTTTACGATTTGCGTGGCGTGAACCCAAGTGCCAGCTATCTAAGCCCCGACACGGTAGTTTCGTATCCAGCGGGGCAAGCCTTGGCGCGAACGATATTGGCCAAAGGCGGCAACGGCGTACTATATCATTCTGTGCGAGACCCCAACCGAGGTGAATGCCTCGCTGCATTCCGGCCAAATCTTGTGCAGAACGTTCGCCAGGGCAAACTTTGGCGACTGGCATGGCAGGGCACGCGCGAGCCAGCTGTGACCGAAAATCCAGAAACACCATAGACTCACCACACGACCCCGAGATCGGAGGGTCCGATGATCGCCCGCACCTGGCGTGGAACTGCACCAGCGTCGACCGCCGACGCCTATCAGCACCACTTCACGACCGCCGTGGCCCCGCGCCTGACGACGTTGCCCGGCCATTGCGGCGCCTGGCTGCTGCGCCGCGACGATGGCGACGCGGTCGAATTCCTGGCCGTGACGTTGTGGGACTCGCTGGACGCGATCCGCGGGTTTGCCGGGCCCGATCCGACGCACGCCCATGTCGAGCCGGAGGGCCGGGCAGCCTTGGCATCGTTCGACGAGACCGCCCAGCACTACCGGGTAGCGTATCGCAGCGCGCCGGCCGGGTGAACCGCGGCCGGCTGGCCGCGGGCGCGCAAGCCGTGTCTAATCCGCAGCATCCCGGTCCCGGAGGAGCCCGATGCGCGGTGCCCCCTGTCTTGCTGCCCTGCTGATCGCCGTCTCGCTCGCCGCCCCCGGCCCGGCCCGGGCCGGGACCCCGCGCGACACGCTGGTCATGGCCAAGCAGATCGACGATATCGTCTCGCTCGATCCGGCCATCGCGTTCGAGTTCTCGGGCGGCGAGGTGGTCGGCAACCTCTACGAGACGCTGCTGACGCTCGACCTCGCCAACCCGCGCGATCCCAAGCCGGGGCTGGCGCAGTCCTGGTCGCTGGCCGACGACGGCGTGACCTACAGCTTCAAGATCGCCGACGGCCACAAGTTCAGCTCGGGCCGGGCCGCGACCGCCGACGATGCCGCCTTCTCGCTGCAGCGCGCGGTCATCTTGAACGGTCCGCCCGGCTTCATCCTGACCCAGTTCGGGTTCACGCCCGCCAACGTCGCCGAGCGGATCCGGGCGGCCGATCCCAAGACCCTGGTGATCCAGGTCGACAAGCCGGTGGCGCCGTCCTTCTTCTACGACTGCCTGATGGCCAGCGTCGCCTCGATCGTCGATCAGGCCGAGGTCATGGCCCACGCCCGGGACGGCGATCTCGGCAGCGGCTGGCTCAAGGCCAGTTCGGCGGGATCGGGCCCGTACCGGCTGCGTGCCTGGAAGCCGGTCGAGAGCTATGTGCTCGAGGCCAACGAGGCCCATGCCGGCGGGCCGCCGCCGACGCGGCGGGTGACCGTGCGGCACGTGCCGGAAGCCGCGGCCCAGCGACAGCTGCTGGAGAAGGGCGACATCGACGTCGCGCGCAACCTCGGCAAGGACGAGCTCGACGCCTTGGCCAAGGTCCCGCAGATCAAGCTGCAGACCGGCCTCAAGGGCCGGATCACCTATGTCGGGCTGAACCAGGCGGTGCCGGCGCTGCGGGTGCCCGAGGTCCGCCAGGCGCTGAAGTACCTGATCGACTATGACGGCATCCAGAAGAACCTGCTGTCGACCACGGCCAAGGTCCACCAGACCTTCCTGCCCGAGGGCTTCCTGGGCGCCATCGACGACAAGCCGTTCGCGTTCGATCTGGACAGGGCCAAGGCGCTGCTGGCCCAGGGCGGCTATCCCGATGGCTTCGCCGTCACCTTCGATGTCTACGCGGTGTCGCCCTATCGTGAGATCGCCCAGGCGATCCAGGAAAGCTGGGGCCGCGCCGGCATCAAGGTCGACCTGCAACAGGGCGCGCAGGCGCAGGTGATCACCAAGGTCCGCGCCCGCCAGCACCAGGTCGCCATCGGCACCTGGGGCCCGGACTACATGGACCCCCACACCAACGCCGGCCAGTTCGCCATGAACCTGGACAATTCCGACGCGGCCAAGGCCAAGTCGGGCGCCTGGCGGCAGGATTGGGACATCCCGGGCTACACCCAGCGCACGCTGGCGGCCGTGGCCGAGCGCGACAGCGCCAAGCGCGCGAACCTATACCAGCAGCTCCAACGGGATCTTAACCAGGACTCGCCTTTCATCTTCCTGTTCCAGGACGTCGAGGTCATGGCCCTGCGGACCGACGTCGACGGCCTGGTGATCGCACCGATCTCGACCATGAACCGCTACGACCGGGTCGTGAAGAAATAGATGGCTGCTCCGACCGACATGCCTCCCGCCTTCTTCGGCGGTTTGGCCGGCGACCTGATGGCCCTGGGCGACCGCCTGGGCATGGCCGTGCAGGATATGATCGCCGATGCTGCCGACGCGCCGGCTCAATTGGGGCAGGCCGGCGATTTCCTGACCGGCGGCGGCCTGTCGGGCTCGATCGGCTTCGTCCTGGCCGCGGCGATGGCCGCCATGCTGGCCGCCGCGGCGGCGGCCCGGGGTGCCGGCCGGCTGCTGGCGCCGGTTCAGGCCCGGCTGCGCGACACCCGGCCGGCCTCGCTCGACCAGCGGCTGCTCGGCATTCTTTGGGCGCTGCTGGTCGACCTGGTGCCGGCGGCGACCTTCCTGGCGGCGGCGTTGGTGCTGGCCCATGTCCTGTTCTGGGACCGCGGGCTGCTGTTTGTCGGCAGCGCCGGCTTCCGGCTGGTGCTGATCGAGGCGGTGCTGGTGATCGCCGCCGGCTGGCTGGGGGCGGCGGTGCTGGCCCTGCCGATCGCCGATGGCCGGCCCGGGCTGCGCCTGCTGCCGCTGACCGACGCCGAGGCGCGCACCGCCCACCGCTATGTCTGGGGTCTGGTGGCCTTGGCGACGATCGCCCGCGGCCTGGCGTGGTCGGTCTATCTGCTGCGGTTCGGCACCGGCGTGCCGCACATGATCCTGATCGCCGCCGGCGTGGTGGTCGGCGCTGCGTGCCTGGCTGGGCTGCGCCACATGCCGCCGCGCCTGACCGGCTTTGCCCGCCATTGGCGCAATCTCGCAGTCCTGTCGGTGTTCGGCTTGAACGCCGTGTGGATCGCGGGCGTGCTGCTGGATCCCGAGCCGCCGGTCGACCGCGTGGCCGCGACGGTCGCGGTGCTGGCGGTGATGCCGCTGGTCGACGGCATCGTTCAGCTGCTGCTCAAGCGGCTGCGGCAGCGCCTGCTGCAGACGCCGGGGCGGGCGCGCCGGATCTTCGTGCCGAGCGGCGACGATGACGCGCTGCACGTCACCGCACCGGCGGCCGACGCCGGGGATGCCGTCGCCGCCGTGTCCGATGCCGTCGACCGTCTGGTCGGCGTGCTGCGCGACGCGGCCGGCTGGGCGATCGCGATCGCCGCCGGTTTGGTGCTGGCGCGGTCGTGGTCGGTCGACCTGCCCCACATGATGGGGCCGCGCGACGCCCGCGCGCTGCCCGGGATGGCCTTCGACGCCGGCCTGACCCTGCTGCTCGGCTGGTATGCCTGGCGCCTGTTCGAGCGCACGCTGGCGCTGCGCATGGCCCGCGAGGGCGCCGGCGCGCCCAGCCGCGCCCAGACCGTCCAGCCGCTGCTGCGCAGCGTCGGGCAACTGGTGATTGGCGCCGTCGCGGCGATGACCGCGCTGTCGTCGCTGGGCATCAACATCGCGCCGCTGCTGGCGTCGGCCGGGGTCGTCGGCATCGCGGTCGGCTTCGGCGCCCAGACCCTGGTGCGCGACCTGTTCAGCGGCGCCTTCTACTTGGTCGAGGACGCCTTCCGCATCGGCGACTACATCGAAGGCAGCGGCGGCTCGAAGGGCACGGTCGAGCGCATCACTTTCCGCACCGTGGCGCTGCGCCACCACAACGGCCCGCTGCATTTCGTGCCCTACGGCATGCTGGGCGCGGTGCGCAACCACAGCCGGGACTGGGTGATCGACAAGTTCGAGCTGCCGCTGCCGATCGACGTCGACAGCGAGAAGGTCCGCAAGATGGTCAAGCGCATCGGCGAGGCTATGCTCGACTCCGAGGTCGCCGTCGACATCGTCGAGCCGTTGAAGGCCAAGCTCTACCGCATCGACCCCGGCGTGAAGGTGTTCCGCTGCAAGGTCCAGACGCCGCCCGGCCGGCAGTTCGAAGTGCGCGCCGAGGCGCTGAAGCGGATCGAGGCGGCGCTGCGCGACGCCGGCATCCCGTTCGCCGACTCGCGGCCGGTGGTGACGTTCATGCCATCGCCACCGGCCCCGATGCCGAACCCCGTGCCAGCGCCGCCAGTGCGCCCGGCGGTGGCCGAGTAGCGTTCAACCCTGCGTTGGCGCGCGGTCGAAGAAGCCGGTGATGGATTGCAGCCGGCCATCGGCCACCACGCCGAAGTCGGTGCCGTCGACCAGGGGTTGGCCGCCTTCGGGGGCCAGCGACCAGGTGAAGCGGACGCGGTCGTGGTGCGTCTCGACCGCGCCGGTGCGGCGGAAGCGGTGGCCGGGGAAGCGCTCCTGCACCTGGCCGATCATGGCGTCGATGCCGGCCAGGCCGTCGCTCTGCAGCATCGGGTCGACATAGCTGGCGGTCTCGGTCCAGGTCCGGGCGAGCAGGTCGCGCCGCCGCATCGGGTCGGTCTCGTTCCAGCCGTCGATGTAGCGATCGATCAGGGCGGTGACGTTGGTCATGAGAACCTCCTTCGTTCGGGCGCCGGCCGGTCGCCGCCGCCTGGGCCGGATCATCGGGGCGGTGCGGGCCGCCGGTCGATTACGCGCTGGGTAATGGCTGCGCGCCGCGGGCTGGGGTAGGACTGCGGCCATGGCCACCTCCGTCCAGCCGGTCGGCGAACTGCTGCGCACCTGGCGGCAGCGCCGCCGCCTCAGCCAGCTCGACCTCGCCTGCGAGGCCGACATCTCGACCCGCCATCTGAGCTTCCTGGAGACCGGCCGGGCCACGCCCAGCCGCGACATGGTCCTGCACCTGGCCGAGCGGCTGGAGGTGCCGCTGCGCGAGCGCAACCGTCTGCTGCTGGCGGCCGGCTATGCGCCGGTCTATCCCGAGCGCCCGCTGGCCGACCCGGCGCTGGCCGCGGCGCGCCAGGCGGTCGAGCAGGTGCTGGCCGGGCACGAGCCCTATCCGGCGCTGGCCGTCGATCGCCACTGGACGCTGGTCAGCGCCAACCGGGCCGTGGGACGGCTGACGGGGGACGTCGATCCCGCGCTGCTGGCGCCGCCGGTGAACGTGCTGCGGCTGGGCCTCCATCCCAACGGACTGGCGCCGCGCATCGCCAACTTCGCCGAGTGGCGCGCCCATCTGCTGGCCCGGCTGCGCCAGCAGATCGACGCCACCGCCGACCTCAGGCTTTCAGCGCTCCATGATGAGCTGGCCGCCTACCCGGTGCCGCCCGGCCGGCGCCCGCCGCCGGACGCTCCGGGCATCGTGGTGCCGCTCCGGCTCGACACCGCGGCCGGGCTGTTGAACCTGGTCAGCACCATCACCGTGTTCGGCACGCCGGTCGACGTCACCCTGTCCGAGCTGGCGGTGGAGTCGTTCTTCCCGGCCGATCCCGAAACCACCGCGATCCTGCGGCGCCTGAGCGAGGCCTGAGTTCTTGAACGCTTCACCTGTCGGTCGTGTCCCTGCTCGAGCTCGAGCGTAGCGCCCTGCTCGCGGGGCGGCGGGACGCTGCCCAGGGCGAGATCCTGCTGCGATGGATCGAGCGCCTCGTCATCCCCGCCGTCGGCGATCGAATCCTGCCGGTCGACGTCGCCGTGGCCCGGCGCTCCGCCGCCTTGCACATCCCAGACCCGAAGCCGGATCGCGACGCCCTGATCGCGGCGACGGCAATGGTGCACGGCCTGACGGTCGCGACCCGGAACATGCGGGACTTCGAGCCGATGGTACCATTCGTCAATCCATGGGAGGCGTGATCGCGATCGTAGCTGCATCAGGCTGCGGTACCGGCCCAACTACCGGACCGTCGTTTCCACCGTGCCGCTGGGCTCCAGGCGCGCCTCGCCGTCGGGCAGCGCCACGCGCGTGCCATGCCGGTTCTCGTCGCTGGCGGACAGCCGCAGCCGCCCGTCGGCGAACGCCAGTTCGTAGGCGCCGCCGTGATAGTGGAAGCCGAAGCGCACCGGCCCCAGCGCCGGCGGCGGATGCGGCGCCAGGCGGATGCCGGCCTCGTCGAAGTCCAGGCCCAGATAGTGCCGCTGCAGTACGTCGATGGTGCCGGCCAGGGCGCCCATGTGCAGGCCGTCCTCGGTGCTGGTGCTGTGGCCGGGATCGAGGTCGGTCTGCATCGCCTGGGTGAAGAAGGCCCAGGACTGCGCGCGGTCCAAGGTCGCCAGGGCCCCGGCGCAGATGACCCGCGATAGGCTTGATTCATGGGTCATGCGGTCGAGATAGGCGTCGACCGTGCGGCGCATCTCGGCCGGCCCGAACGCATAGCCCAGGCTCTCGACCAGTTCGCCCAGCGCCGGCGGCGGGAACAGGTGGAACAGGGTCAGCACGTCGGCCTGCTTGGTGACTTGGTAGGCGTTGACGCTGTCGCCGCGGGCGTCGAGCATCCAGTCGACCCGGCCGTCGGGATAGCGCTCGGCGAACGCCCGGCCGTCCATGGGTTTCAATCGCTCGAAGCCGCGGAACTGGCTGAGCACGCCGCCGTCATGGAAGGCCAGCGCCAGACGGTCGGCGACCTGCGCCCAAAGGGCGGGCTCGTCGCCGCCCACGCCCAGCGACCGCTGCAGCTCGTCGTGGCGCTGGCGGGGCAGGGCGTCGAGCACGGCCAGCGCCCGGCGCAGGGTCCAGGCCGCCATGACGTTGGTGTAGGCGTTGTCGTCGAGGCCGGGCTCGGCGGCGCCGGGATAGGCGTCGTGATATTCGTCCGGCCCGATCACGCCGCAGATGCTCCAGCGGTCCGAGCCCGGCTGGCGCTCGGCGATGCTGGCCCAGAAGCGCGCGATTTCGATCAGCAGCTCGGCGCCGTAGTCCGACAGGAACTCGGCATCGCCGGTCGCCAGATGATAGCGCCACAGATTGATGGCGATGGCGCTGCCGACATGGCGCTGCCGCCGGGTTTCGTCGCGCATCCACCGGCCGGTCAGGCCGTTGCGCTGGAGGCCGGGCGTCACTTCGGCGCCGGTGCTGGCGCTGCGCCACGGGAACATGGCGCCGCGATATCCCGCCTGCCGTGCGGCGGCCCGCGCGGCGTCGAGCCGACGGTAGCGGTACAGCAGCAGCGCCCGGGCGAGGTCGGGGAAGCGGATCGCGAGGAACGGGAACACCAGGATGTCGTCCCAGAACACCTGGCCGCCATAAGCCCGCTGCCAGCCGCGGGCCGGGAAGCCGGCGTCCAGGTGGACGGTGTGGGGTGACGCCGTCTGTAGCACGTGGAAGGCATGCAAGCGGGTGGCGCGCGCCAGCTCCGGGTTGCCGGCCTCGAAGGCAGCCCGATCCCATAGGCGTGTCCACGCTGCGGCGTGGGCCTCGCGGATCACGTCGAAGGCCGGTGCCACCCGGGCCGATGCCAAAGCCGCCTCGGCCGGGTCGCCAACCGCCGGATCACAGCCGGTGACCAGGGCCGCCACCAGCTCGACGGCCACGGTCCGGCCGTCGGCGGCGGCGCAGGTCACCAGTTCGGCCGTGCCGTCCGGCAGCCGGTCGACGCGCCGGTCCTCGACCTGGCCCTCGACCACCGAGAGCTTGAGGGCCATGGCCACGTCGATCCCGAACCGGCGCGTCCGGGCCCGCAGCAGCAGGACGTCGTCCGGCATCGCGTCCGAGGGCTGGATAAGCAGATCGTCGGGACAGGCGATGGCGGCGCGGATCTCCAGCCGGCCCGACCAGCCCTCGGGCACCATCTCCAGCCGCAACGCCGCCCGCTCGGCGGCGGCCATGCTGACCAGCCGGCACTCCGCCAGGGCGACGCGCCGGCCGCCGTCGTCGAGGCGGAGCCGTCGGATCGCCAGGCCTTGTCCCAGGTCCAGCCCGTGCCGGTAGTCGAGCGGGGCGTGCCGGGCTGGCGACAGCCACGTGCCGCCGGCGATGCGCACCCGCAGGTCGGGCCAGGCCGGCAGCTCGGCCAGCGCCTCGGTCAGGCAGCGTCCGCGCTCGGTGTCGTGGATCAGCCGATCGTAGCAGCCGGCTCGGGTCGTGCCGGGACGGCCGCCGGCCTCCGGCGACCAGGCTCGGATGAACAACCGGCCGTTGCCGAGGCCGAGCAGCGAGCCGCGCCGTGCCTCGTCCGCCGGATCGTAGCGGTCGAACACCAGGTCCATGGGGTCAGAGGGGATAGGCCCGGCTCAGCAGCGCCGGCATCAGCGCCTCGATCTGCGGCCGCGCGGGATAGGAGGGCTGCGAGCCGTAGCCGGTCACCGCATGGTGCGCGGCGGCGGTGGCGAAGGCTGCAGCCTGGAGCGGCGGTTGGCCTTCCAGCAGGGCCACGGCCAAGGCGCCGGTGAAGGCGTCGCCGGCGCCGGTGCTGTCGACCACGTCGACCGGCAGCGGCGGGATGATCGTGCGTTGGCCGCCATGGGCGGCGAGACAGCCGCCGTCCGCCAGCTTGACGCAGACCAGCGGGGGCCCGAGCGCGGCCAGCGCGTCCGCGGCGGCCGCTGCCCCCGCGGCGTCGCGGGCGGGGATGCCGGTCAGCGCCGCCGCCTCGTCGGCATTGGGCGCAAGCGCCGTGGCCATGGCCAGCACGGCGCGGTCGGCACGGTCGGGAAAGGACGGGTCGATCACCAGCCGCAGGCGGCGCTGGCACGCCGCCTGGGCAGCCCGGGCGACCACGGCGGCCGGGATTTCGCAGTCGGCGGCCAGCACCGAGCCCGGGCTCGCGGCCGCAAGGTCGTCGGCCAGCGCCGCGGCGGCGCCTTCGGTCCAGCGGTCGTTGGCGTTGCCGGCCAGCACGATGGCCTTCTTCCCGTCGGGCCCGACTGCGATCATGGAGACGGCGGTGGCGCAGTCGAGCGCGGTCGAGACGGCGGCCAGGTCGACGCCGGCGCGGCGCAGCGGGTCCAAGGCCTGGTTGGCCAGCTCGTCATTGCCGACCCGGCCCAACAGCCGCGCCGGATGGCCGAGCCGGCGCGCCAGATAGGCCCGATTGGCGGCCTTGCCGCCGCTGAGCCGGACGAAGTCGTGGGCGGACAAAGTCTCGGCGCTGCCCGGGGCGGCGTCGACCCGCGCCTGGAAATCGGCGTTGATGCTGCCCAGCGACAGGAGCCAGGGGGCGGTCACGAGAGGTCGGTCACGAGGGCGCTGCCTCCACGCTGTCCTGCCGACCTCAACTGGACGATGGCATCAAGGGTTCCGTACCGGTTGCCGGTCGATGGTATCCAAGTAAAGGCCTGAAACTATCCCCTTGATCATTTGGCCGATGGCCGGGTTTCGCGAATCCGGCTACATGGGCACGACGCTCAGCCGTCCCGGAGGCTTCGATGGGGACTGCCCGTTCTCGGCTGGCGCTGGCCGCGGCAGCGGTCGGGTTCGTCAGCGCCAGCGGCTTGCTTTACGTCGCCGACCGGCCGATCGGCCGCGCCCAGCTCTCGCGGTTTGCCCAGATGTCGGCCGGAACGCGGGCGCCGGCCTGCAGTCGGGACGCCGGCCGCGCGGACCTCGACGATCCGCCGCCCTTCTTCACCGCCGTGCCGGGCTGCCGCTGACCACCCCTGCCTGGTCTTGAGGCCGCTCGGCAAATCGGGAGGGCGGCGGGTGAGCCGGTGGTCATCATCGAGAACCGGCCGATCGTCGGGCTCAACGTCATTTGATCGATGGCGGACCGCGGTCACCCGTGATGGTCGTCCTTTCGGTGCGGATCACTCGTCGGATGGGATGACGGCGGCGGGGGCGGCGCCATGCGCGGCGGTGGCGGCGGCGCGACCGGGTGCGGCGCCGGCGGGGGCGCTGCGACGACCCGCTGTTGCGGCGGCGGTGCCGCCGGACGGGGCGCCGGTGGCGCTGCCGTGATTTGCGGCGGGGGCGGCGCCATGTGCGGCTGTGGCGGTGGGGCGACCGGGTGCGGCGCCGGGGCGACCGGGTGCGGCGGCGGGGCGACCGGGTGCGGC
>CAZEFK010000086.1:0-9805 GCA_964511405.1 uncultured Comamonadaceae bacterium
CGAGATCGGCGAGGACGGCTATCGGTACGAGCACGTCGAGGTCTCGTTCGACCGTGCCGCGCGCTCCGCGACGATCACGGTGCGCGCGCCGCAGGGACCGCAGCCGAACGACCCGGAGGCGATCCGCGCCGCAGGCGATCGCTGGTGGCCGCTGGCGATGGCGCGCGAGCTCGACGACGCGCTGCTGATGCTGCGCACGAACGAGCTTGAGCTGGGGCTGCTCGTCCTTCGCACGCAAGGCGATCCGCAGGCCGTTCTCGCGCTCGACCGCGCGATCGCCGCGCACCGCGAACACTGGCTGGTGCGCGAGACGGTCGGTTTGCTGCGGCGCACGCTCGCGCGGCTCGACGTGAGCTCGCGCAGTCTCTACGCGGTCGTCGATCGCGGCTCGTGCTTCGCGGGGACGCTGCTCGAGCTCGCGCTCGCCGCCGACCGCACCTACATGCTCGCCGCAGACGAAGATGCGCCCACGGTCGTCCTGGACGAGGCGAACTTCGGCGCGTATCCGGCGGTCAACGGCCGCACGCGGCTGGCGACGCGCTTCGAGGGCGATCCCGACGCGTTCGCACGGGTGGAGGCCGAGCTCGGCCGCGCGTACGCCGCGAACGAGGCGCTCGAAGCCGGGCTCATTACCGTCGCGCCGGACGATCTCGACTGGGACGACGAGATCCGGCTCGCGTTCGAAGAACGCGCGTCGCTCTCGTCCGACGCGCTGACCGGGCTCGAAGCGAACCTCCGTTTCCCCGGCGCCGAGACGATGGAGACGAAGATCTTCGGCCGTCTCTCGGCGTGGCAGAACTGGGTCTTCATCCGTCCCAACTCGACCGGCGAGCGCGGCGCGCTCAAACTTTTCGGCAGCGGCTCGAAACCGCACTTCGACCAGAAGCGAGTCTAATCGTGTCGATCGACTATACCGAGCGGATCCCGAACAACGTCGAGCTGACGTCGAACCGCACCTTGCAGCGCGCGCTCGAGCAGTGGCAGCCGGCGTTTCTCCAGTGGTGGCGCGAGCTGGGCCCGACCGACTTCAACGCCGCCGACGTCTACCTGCGCACCGCGATCTCCGTCGACACCAAAGGCTGGGCGAACTACGGCTACGTGCGGATGCCGGACTACCGCTGGGGGATCTTCCTGGCCGAGCCCGAGAACGATCGCCGCATCGGCTTCGGCGACGATCTCGGGAAGCCGGTCTGGCGGCAGGTCCCCGGCGAGTACCGCAGCACGCTGCGCCGGCTGATCGTCACGCAGGGCGACACCGAACCGGCGTCGGTCGAGCAGCAGCGGCTGCTCGGCCATAGCGCGCCCTCGCTCTACGATCTGCGCAACCTTTTTCAAGTCAACGTCGAGGAAGGCCGTCACCTGTGGGCGATGGTCTATCTGCTGCACGCCTATTTCGGCCGCGACGGCCGCGAGGAGGCCGAGGAGCTGTTGGAGCGCCATTCGGGCGATCCGGACAAGCCGCGCATCCTCGGCACCTTCAACGAGCCGATCGACGACTGGCTGTCGTTCTTCATGTTCACCTACTTCACCGACCGCGACGGCAAGTTCCAGCTGAAATGCCTGGCCGAGAGCGGCTTCGACCCACTGGCGCGCAGCTGCCGCTTCATGCTGACCGAGGAAGCCCATCACATGTTCGTGGGCGACACCGGCATCGGCCGCATCATCAAGCGCACGCTCGAGGTCATGGCCGCGCATGACACCGACAACCCGGACCTGGTCCGCCGCGCCGGCGCCATCGACCTGCCCCTGTTGCAGCGCTATCTGAACTACTGGTTCAGCTCGGCGCTCGACCTGTTCGGCGCCGAGGTCTCGTCCAACGCCGCCAGCTACTTCGCCACCGGCATCAAGGGCCGGCCGGATGAGGCGCAGTACCAGGACCATGTGGCCCTCGACGCGGTGATGACCGTCGACCAGCCCGACGGCCCGAGCGAGGTGCCGCTGCGCAACGCCATGAACGAAGTGGTGCGCCAGTCCTATATCCGCGACTGCGAGATCGGGCTGAAGCGCTGGAACCGCACCATCCAGAAGGCCGGCGTCGGGTTCGAGCTGACCCTGCCCAGCCCGCGCTTCCGTCGCCAGCTCGGGGCCTGGGCCGGCATGCCCTGCGATCCGGCGGGCGCGGTGATCACATCGGAAGCCTACGCCGCCGGCCTGCCGTCCTGGATCCCGTCCGCGGCCGACCGCGCCTTCATCGCCTCGCTGATGCAGCCGGTGTTCGCGCCCGGCAAGATGGCCGGCTGGATCGCGCCGCCCGACCGCGGCATCAACAACCTGCCGGTCGACTACGAATACGTGCGGCTGGCGTGACCGTCCTGCGCGTGGCCGTCGTCGGCAGCGGGCCTTCGGGCTGCTACGCGGCCGAGGCGCTGTTGAAGCAACCTGGCGTCGCGGTCGACATCGTCGACCGCTCGCCCATGCCCTTCGGGCTGGTGCGTGCCGGCGTCGCGCCCGACCACCAGACCACCAAGGCGGTCGCGCGGGTGCTGGAGCGCACGCTGGGCCGGCCCGGCGCGCGCTTCTTCGGCCATGTCGAGGTCGGCCGCGATGTCAGCCTCGATCTGCTGCGCAGGCTCTACGACGCCGTGGTGCTGGCGGTCGGCGCGCCGCTCGATCGGCGCCTGGGCGTGCCCGGCGAGGACCTGCCCGGCGTGGTCGGCTCGGGCGCCCTGGTCGGCTGGTACAACAGCGCCGCGGCGGTGCCGGCGGCGCTGCCCGACCTGGCCGCGGTCCGCCACGTGCTGGTCGTAGGGGCCGGGAATGTCGCCATCGACGTGGTCCGGCTGCTGGCGAAGACCGAACCCGAGCTCACGGGCTCCGATTTGGCCGATGCGGTCGGGCGCCGCCTGGCGGCGGCCCCGATCGAGACGATCACCGTGCTGGCGCGGCGCGGGCCGGCGGACGTCGCGTTCACGCCGGTGGAGCTGGCGGAACTCGGAACCCTGGCGCGGGTCGGCATCGAGGTCGAGCCGTTCCCGGTGCCGGACGGCGCGGCGCCGGCCGTCCCGGTGCTGGCCGGGTTCGCCGGGCGATCCCGCGCCGACGCGCCGGTTTCGCTGCGCTTCCGCTTCCAGGCCCAGGTCGAGCGGTTCGAGGGCGGCGGGCGGCTGGAGCGGGCGGTGCTCACCACGGGCATCGCGATCCCCGCCGATCTGGCCGTCACCTGCATCGGCTATGGCAGCGTCGGCTGTCCCGGTGCCGATCCGGTCGGCGGGCGGATCCCCAATGACGAGGGCTGGGTCGGCGAGCGCCTGTATGTCGTCGGCTGGGCCAAGCGCGGCCCCTCGGGCACCATCGCCACCAACCGCGCCGAGGCCCAGGCGGTGGCGGCGCGGCTGCTGCGCGAGGTGCGGCCCGGCCGCGCCGCGGGCGATCTGGCTGACCTGCTGGCGGCGCGCGGGGTGACTGCGGTGGACCTGGCCGGCTGGAAGCGCATCGATGCGGCCGAGGTCGCGCGGGCGCGGCCAGGACGGGTGCGGGCGAAAATTCTGGATCCGGCCGAAGCTGTGGCGATCGCCGCAACCGCGCCGGCGCATTGATCGGCGCGCGCCGGCGGCCTATCAAGGACGCCGGGGATCAGCGGAGGAACAGCGATGGCCAGCCGACTCGTCGTGGTGCTTCTGGCCGGCTTGGCGCTGGCCGCGTGCGGCACCGTCATCCGGACCACGACCGACGCCGCGACCGGCGTGGTCGATACCGCCGCGAAGGTGATTACCGCCCCGCTGCCCTGACCGGCGGCACGCCGCATTCGGCGGGGACGGCGAACACCAGCGCGCGGCCGGTGGCCTTGGCCCGCGCTTCCTGGATCCGGTAGCGGCCGGCGGAGGTCGCCGGACATTCCCGTGCCAGGCCGCGGTCGATCAGCACGGCGCCGATGTCGTAGCCGCCGGCCTCGCAGCCGGCCAGCAGGGCCCGTCCCATGCGCTGGTTGGTCAGGTGGCACACCGTGAAGTGGCTGTCGATCAGGCGGTAGAGACCGATCCGCGCTTCCACGCCGCCGGGTGCGGTCGGCGCCGGTGCGGCAACGCCGATCAGGCGCAGGGCGCGGCCGCCCATCAGCAGGGTGTCGCCGGCAAGCACCTGCGGCATGCCCGAGATGGTCTCGCCGGTCAGCTCGACTGCCCGCGCCGGGCCGGCCGCCGCCAGGCCAAGCATGATCGCGGCCACCCCGGCCCCAAGACGTCCGGCCATTTTGGTCCCCCGCTCGGTTCGCTCGGGGCGGATCCTAGCGCGATTATGGCGATTTCGGGGCGTGGCGAAGCATCTCGCTGATCGCCGAGACATCCAGCTGGTTGATCACGACATGGCCCTCGGGCGTGATGTCGACCTTGTAGGACAGCTGGCCGTCCGGCCCCGGCTTGCCGACCCCGCGCAGCAGGGTCATGACCAGCGCCGCCTGCTGGGCCTGGGGATTGCCCTTGAACTCGGCCAAGCGGCGGATGCCGGCGTCCATGCCGCGCACGGATACGTCGATGGTGGTCGGCGTCGCCTCCGCCACCACGTCGGCCAACGGGGTGGCACCGCTGGACGGCGTGGCCAGGGTCGAGCCGGCGAGGCCGGCGGTGGCGATCAGGAGCAGCGGCAGGCGGACGCGAAGCGAAGCCATCGGGCCTCCGGGACGTGGGTTGCCGACGATTCGGCGGCGGACCGGCATTTAGCCGGTGCCGCCTGGCCGCATCAAGACGTAGCGGCGGCGCGGCGGCACGGGCCCTTGCGTTGGTGGCAACCAGACCCGATTGTAAAGACTGTGATGGAACGACAGCGATCGGCCAGCGATTGGGCAGCCGATGCCAGCCGGCGGGTGGTGGCGGTGCTCGGCCCGACCAACACCGGCAAGACCCATCTGGCGATCGAGCGCATGCTCGGCCACCGCACCGGCATGATCGGGTTTCCGCTGCGGCTCCTGGCGCGCGAGAACTATGACCGCATCGCCCGCGCCAAGGGGGCGGCGACGGTCGCGCTGATCACCGGCGAGGAGCGGATCATGCCGCCGCAGCCGCGCTGGTATGTCTGCACCGTCGAGGCGATGCCGCTGGAGCGGCCGGTCGAGTTCCTGGCGGTCGACGAGGTCCAGCTGGCCGCCGACCCCGAGCGCGGCCACATCTTCACCGACCGCCTGCTGCGCGCCCGCGGCCTGTCCGAGACCATGCTGCTGGGGGCCGAGACCATCAAGCCGCTGATCCGGCGCCTAGTGCCCCATGCCGAGTTCATCACCCGGCCGCGGCTGTCCGAGCTGAGCTACACCGGTCCGAAGAAGCTGACCCGCCTGCCGCGGCGCAGCGCCGTGGTCGCGTTCTCGGCTGCCGAGGTCTATGCCACCGCGGAGCTGGTGCGGCGCAGCCGCGGCGGCTGCGCGGTGGTGCTGGGCGCGCTGAGCCCGCGCGCCCGCAACGCCCAGGTCGACCTCTATCAGAGCGGCGAGGTCGACTATCTGATCGCCACGGACGCCATCGGCATGGGCCTGAACATGGACCTGGACCATGTCGCGTTCGCGCGCCTGACCAAGTTCGATGGCGGCGGCCCGCGGCGCCTGACGGCGCCGGAGGTCGCCCAGATCGCCGGCCGCGCCGGCCGCCACATGAACGACGGCACCTTCGGCACCACCGGCCAACTGGGCGCGCTCGAGCCCGAGCTGGTGGCGGCCGTGGAGGCCCACAGTTTCGAGCCGCTGACGGCGGTGTACTGGCGCAACGCCCACCTGGACTTCCGCGGCATCGGCGCCCTGTTGCGCAGCCTGGAGGCGGCCCCGCCCTGGCGCGAGCTCCGGCGCAAGCGCGACGCCGAGGACCACCAGGCGCTGGCCGCGCTGGGGCGGCAATCGGACATCGCCACCCGCGCCGGTGGCGGCGGCGATCCCTTGCGGCTGCTCTGGGACGTCTGCCAGATCCCGGACTTCCGGAAGGTCCTGAGCGATGCCCATCTGCGGCTTCTGGCCCAGATCTTCCTGCATCTCAGCGGCCCCGGCCGGCGCCTGCCGACGGACTGGGTGGCCGAGCAGATCGCTCGGATCGACCGCACCGAGGGCGATATCGACGCCCTCAGCGCCCGCATCGCCCACATCCGGACCTGGACCTACGTCTCGCACCGGGCCGACTGGCTGTCCGATTCAGCCCATTGGCAGCAGCGCACGCGCGAGGTCGAGGACCGGCTGTCGGACGCGCTGCACGACCGCCTGACCCAGCGCTTCGTCGACCGCCGCGGCACGGCGCTGATCAAGCGCCTCAAGGACCCTGCCGAGCTGCTGGCCGGAGTCGCGCGCGACGGCACGGTCGTGGTCGAGGGGCATCCGGTCGGCCGGCTCGACGGCTTCGACTTCCGGCCCGACGCCGAGACCGACGGCGAGGGCCAGCGCCGGCTGATGGCGGCGGCGCGCCGGGCGCTCGAAAGCGAGATCGGCCGCCGTGTGCAGCGCCTGGTCTCCGCACCCGACGATGCCCTCCACCTGACCGCGACGGGGCAGGTGGTCTGGAGCTCCGAGGGCGACGCCGACTGCGCGGTCGCGCGCCTGGCCGCCGGCGCCGGTCCGCTCACGCCGGAGATCGAGCTGCTGCCGGCCGAGCTGGTGCCCGCCGAGGCCCGCGAGCGGATCCGGCGACACTTGGCGGCGTGGCTGCGCCGGCACTTGGCCGCTCGGCTGCCGGCCCTGCCGGCCTTGCGCGACATGACCGTGGCCGGGCCGGCGCGCGGACTGGCCTACCAACTGGGCGAAGCCATGGGCACGCTGCCGGTGGCGGCCGTCGAGTCGCAGCTGCGGGCCCTGGGCGGCGCCGATCGCCGGGCGCTGGGCCGGGTCGGCTGCCGGTTCGGGACCGAGACCGTCTATGTCGCCGCGTTGCTGGAGCCTGAGGCGGTGGCGCTGCGCGGGCTGCTGTTCGCCGTCCATGCCGGGCTCCGGCCGCTGCCCGAGGCGCCGGCGGGGCCGACCCAGCACTGCGGTCCGGGCGTGCCGGCGGCCTTCTATGAAGCGGCGGGCTATCGGGTGCTGCACGGCCATGCGGTCCGCGCCGACCGCCTGGAGCAGGTGGCGGCGCGGCTGCGCCGCCTGGCACGCGGCGGGCCGTTCGTGCTGACCGCCGAGGCCGCGCTCGACCTCGCTGGCCGGCTGGGCTGCGCTATCGAGGCCCTGCCGGCGCTGCTGGCGGCACAGGGCTACCGCACCGCGCCCGGCGAGGGCGGCCTGCACTGCACGGCCCGTCGGCGCGCCCGCGTGAAAGCTGTCCCCCGTCCGGTGCCGCCCGATGGGCCGTTCGCGGCGCTGCGCGCCCTCCGCGTGGCGACCTGATGGAAGGGCAGCGCCTGGACAAGTGGCTGTGGGCGGCGCGGTTCGTGCGCCAGCGCGAGCGCGCGGCGGCGTTGTGCGCCGAGGGCAAGGTCCGGGTCAGCGGCCGGGTGGTCGAGAAGGCCCACGCTCAAGTGCGGATCGGCGACGTGCTGACCTTCCCCCTGGGGCCGCATATCCGGGTGATCAAGGTGCTGGCGTTGGCCGAGCGGCGCGGCGCGGCCGAGCAGGCGCAGCTGCTCTACGAGGACCTCAACCCGCCGCCGGAACGCTGACCGCCCGGCGCCGGAACAGCAGTGACAGATTGTTGGCGGGCATCTCGACGATCTCGGGCGCAGCGAACCCGGCCGCGGCGGCAGCGTCGGCGACCGCCTCCAGGTCGCGCACGCCCCAGGCGGGATCCCGCGCCTGCAGCCAATCGTCGAACGCCTGGTTGCTGGGCGCCGTCGCCGCACCGTGGCGGCGATAGGGGCCGTACAGGAAGACCGTGCCGTCCGGGACCAGGACGCGCGCCGCGCCGGCGAACAGTCCCAGGGTGGCACCCCAGGGCGCGATATGGATTAGATTGATGGCGAGCACCAGCTGGGCCGCGTCCACCGGCCAGCGATGGGCCATGGCGTCGAGGTCCAAGGGCGGGCGCAGATTCGGCAGGCCCGATGCCGCGATCCAGGCGGCGATGCTGCGCCGCGCCGCCGGTGCCGGGTCGCTGGGCTGGACGGTGAGGCCGGGAAAGCGCCGGGCAATCGCCACCGCGTGCTCGCCGGTGCCGCTGGCCAGCTCCAGCACCAGGCCGTGGCTCGGCACCCGGCCGTCCAGCACGGCCAGGATCGGGGCGACATTGCGCGCGGCGGCGGGGGCATATTGGCGATCATCGGGTTGCATGCAGTCCTTTTAGCCGGCGCGCGACTCGTTGTCGCCCAAGGCATGCGGTCGGCCAGCTTGCCGTGCCGAGCGTGGCGGCTATTATACCGCCCGGCCGCGGGCGCGAGCGGCCGTTCGAGACCGGACTCCGGCCCGGATGCAGGCCAACGGTCACAAGCAATAGCGGGTATTTCAGGAGAACGGAGCGAATGACCTACGTCGTCACTGAAGCGTGCATCAAGTGCAAGTACATGGACTGCGTCGAGGTCTGCCCGGTCGACTGCTTCTACAACGGCGAAAACATGCTGGTGATCCATCCCGACGAATGCATCGACTGCGGCGTCTGCGAGCCGGAATGCCCTGCCGAAGCGATCGTCCCGGATACCGAGCCCCGTGCCGAGCAATGGCTAGCCATGAATCGCCAATATTCTGCAGAATGGCCAAATATTACCCGAAAAGGAACGGCGCCGGCCGATGCCGATGACTGGAAGGGCAAGCCGGACAAGATGAAGTATTTCAGCGACAAGCCGGGAGCCTAGGCGTCCTGGTCTTGGGCTGACGCGGATGGCGCCGCCCGGCGCCGTATGCATGGCTGCTTGCGCCGGGCACAGCTTGCGCGACGGGGCCGTCTTGCCTACATAGGCATGTACGGGATCGGGTCCGGACGGGTGTGAGGAATGTAGCTATCCCGAACCACCTATCCTTTTCTCGGATCCTGTGGTATCTTGGTTAGGTTACGGTTTAGGGACAGGTTCGTGCCGCGATTGGGGCCGCCTGCGGGCGTGTTCCCCGCTAAGCTCGGGTAGATTCTGTTCAATGGCAATCAAGGGATGGGCGACGATCGGCCGGAAGGCAGGCGTCGGCATCCCTCGTTGTCGGTCGCGCCCGGTCGTACGGATGTCCCACCTCTTGCGGATGGAACATGATGCCCAAGGACAACAACGACTTCGACAGCGGCGATTTCGTCGTATATCCGTCCCACGGCGTGGGGCGGATCCAGGCGCTCGAAAGCCAGACCATTTCTGGTTACGACCTCCAGGTCTTCGTCATCACTTTCGAGAAGGATCGGATGACGTTGCGGCTGCCGGTCGCCAAGGCGCGCGCTGCCGGTCTGCGTCGTCTGTGCACCCCGATCGAGATGAAGGCGGCGCTCGCCAAGTTGCGCGGCCGCACGCGGGCTCGGCGCACCATGTGGAGCCGCCGGGCGCAGGAATACGAGGCCAAGATCAATTCCGGCGATCCGGGCTCGATCGCCGAGGTCGTGCGCGATCTCTACCGGACCACGGGCCAGGCCGACCAGAGCTACAGCGAGCGCCAGATCTACCAGGCGGCGCTGGACCGGCTGGTGCGCGAGTTCGCCGCCGTCGAGCAGATCGACGAGGTGACCGCCACCAAGAAGCTCGAAGAGCTGCTGCAGGCGGCCTGACCGCCGCCCGGCGCGGCGCGCCGCCCGTGACCACAGGCTGGCAGTGGCACCGCCGGGACGGCCATGGCTGATCCGCACGCGGGCGAGCGGGACAAGTTCGCCCGCCTGCGCGTCGGCGGGCCGATCTGGGCAATCGCGTCCATCCATGGCGAAGTGCAGCGCCGGTAGGCGCTGGACCACCCCATTGAGGCGGCGATCGGCGGGAACGACTTAGTGCAACGTACCTCTGCGTCTGTTGCAGA
>CAZEFK010000086.1:9815-29479 GCA_964511405.1 uncultured Comamonadaceae bacterium
GGCCGGTCCGGGCCCTTGGGTTCCATCGTTGGCCACGGCCCGCGCTGCCCGGCCCGGCACGACCGCTTGGCGGCGGCGATCGGCGTGACCGACCGGGTCGTATATCTGGGCAATTATCTGGGTGTTGGCGGCGACCCGGCCGCAACCCTCGACGAACTCCTGCTGTTCCGGCGCTGGCTGCTGGCGCGGCCCGGCTCCTTCGCCTGCGACGTCGCCTATCTGCGCGGCGCCCAGGAGGAGATGTGGACCAAGCTGCTGCAGGTGCAGTTCGCGACCGATCCCGGCGGGGTGCTGCGCTGGCTGGCGGAGCATGGTGCCGAAGCGACGCTGCGCGCCTATGGCGGCGACCTCGAGGCGGGGCTGCGGGCGGCGCGCGAAGGCGTGGTGGCGCTGACCCGCTGGACCTCGGCGCTGCGGGCGCGCATGGCCGCCCATGACGGCCATCAGCCGCTGATCAGCCATCTCAAGCGTGCCGCCATGACCGACGACGGCGCCTTGCTGTTCGTCCACGCCGGGCTGGACGTGCGCCGGCCCCTGACCGAGCAGCGCGACAGCTTCTGGTGGGCGGTGCGCGCCTTCGCGCAGATCGTCGAGCCGTACCAGGGCTTCCTGCGCATCGTGCGCGGTTTCGACCCCGACCATCCCGGCCTGGTCGCGACCGACCACACCCTGACCGTCGATTTCGGCGCCGGCTATGGCGGGCCGCTGGCGGCGGTCCGCCTCGACCATGAAGGCCAGGTGACGGCACAGCTGGAGGCCTGATCCGGTGGGCTCCCGGCTGCGTATCGCCTGACGGGGCCGTGCCGGGCCCCGGGGCGGAGGTGCCATGGCCTATCTCGACGATCCTGCCGTTCGCCGCGCCGACCAGAGTTTCGCCCGGGCTGCGATGGCGGCGCCGCTATTGAGCCGCGATCGCGAGGCCGACCTTGCGCGGCGCTGGCGCGACGCCGGCGACGAGGCCGCGCTGCATGAGCTGGTGCGGGCTTATGCCCGCTTGGTCGTGGCCATGGCCGGACGCTTCCGCCGCTACGGCCTGCCCGTGGGCGATCTGATCCAGGAAGGCAATGTCGGGCTGATGCTGGCGGCGGCGCGGTTCGAGCCCGAGCGCGCGGTCCGGTTCTCGAGCTATGCGACCTGGTGGATCCGGTCGGCCATGCAGGACTTCGTGCTGCGCAACTGGTCGATCGTCCGCACCGGCACCACCTCGGCCCAGAAGGCGCTGTTCTTCAAGCTGCGCCGCCTGCGTCAGCGGATCGAGGACGCAACCGGCGCCGCCATCACCCAGGCCGGCCGCGTGCGGATCGCCCAGGAGCTGGGCGTCGCGGTCGCTGATGTCGAGATCATGGAGGTGCGGCTGGGGGCGACCGACCAGTCGCTCAACGCGCCGATCTCCGACGCCGGCGGCGGGGACTGGCAGGACCTGCTGGCCGACGACCGCCCGACGCCCGAGGACTCGACGATCGGCCGCCACGACGGGCTGGCGCGGTCGCGCTGGCTGGCCGAGGCCATCGGCGAGCTCAACCCGCGCGAGCGCCTGATCATCCGCCGCCGGCGGCTGGACGAGGCGGGGGCGACCCTCGAAGAGCTGGGCCGCAGCCTGGGTGTCAGCAAGGAACGGGTGCGCCAGCTCGAGACCCGCGCGCTCGACAAGCTGCGCACGGCCATGCTGCGGCGGGTGGAGCGCCCGGCCGACCTGCTCGCCGACGCGTGAGACACACCACGATGTGTTGGCCTCCTGTGAGGATGCCGCCACTGCTTCGCGAAGCCAGCCCCGATGATGCGCCTGCCATAGCGCGCCTGCACGCAGCGAGCTGGCGGACGGCCTATCGCGGCATCCTGCCTGATGGCTTCCTGGATGGCCCACTCGATGACGACCGGCAACGCCATTGGGCGACGGCCCTGGCGCGCCCGCGTGGCCGCGACGTTGTCCTGCTGGCCGAGGGGCCGGACGGCCTGTCGGGATTCATCGCGGCGTGGGTCGGCGACCGCGACGGGTTCGACGCTCTGATCGACAATCTGCATGCCCAACCCGACCGGCGCGGCACGGGGATCGGCCGCCGCCTGATGGGCGCCGCGGCCGAGCGACTGATGGCCATCGGCTGCCGCAGCGTGTGCCTGTGGCTCTTGGACGGCAATGCGGCGGCCCTCGGGTTTTACGAGCGGCTCGGCGGCATCCTGGCGGATCGGGGGCGGAGCTCGGTCGGCGGCGCCGAAATCGGTGAGGTCCGCATCGTCTGGCACGACCTGCCCGCGCTGGCGGCGGCGTGCCGGCGCTGAGCCGCAGGCGGAGAAGTCTGCCAAGATGCTACGGGTTGCACCAGTTTTGGGTTATGGGTAAAATCCGAATTTACCCATAACTCGGGCGACCTCGTTATGCGGACCCTCGGGTTGGCTGTTCAGACCATGTACGCCGACCTGCAGCAGCGCTGCCTGGACGCGGCGTTCGATCGGGATTTCCCTGAGAACGGCAGCTTCTCGACGCAAATCAAGAAGGGGCGAGGATACGTCTACTACAGCGGGTACGACGCCCAAGGTGGGAAATATAACCGGTACGCCGGCCCGGCCGATGATCCCGACGTTTCGGAACGGGTTGCTCGCTTCGGACAGATCAAGACCAGCTTCCAGGAGCGCCGCCGCATCGTTCGGGCGCTGGTCGCCGCCGGCCTGGCGGCTGCGGACCCGTTCACGGGTGACTTGCTCGAGGCGCTGTCGAAAGCTGGCCTGTTCCGTCTGCGCGCGTGCCTGGTGGGCACGGTGGCGTTCCAGACCTACTCCGGCATTCTCGGCGTGGTGCTGGCCGGCGCTCAACTGCGCACCGCCGACGCCGACTTTGCGCAGTTCCTATCGATCTCGGTCGAGGTCCAGGACAGCACGCCCCCGATGATCGACGTGCTGCGGACCGTCGACCCGAGCTTCGCCGAGGTGGGGCACGCGAGCGATGGCCGGCGGACGACCGCGTACAGAAACGCCGCCGATTACCGCGTCGAGTTCTTAACTCCGAACCGTGGTTCCGACGACTACAGCGGCCGCCCGCCCGTCATGCCGGCCTTGGGCGGTGCGGCCGCACAGCCGTTGCGGTTTCTCGATTTCCTGATAACCGACCCGGTGCGGGCCGCGGTTCTTCACAATGCCGGTGTCGCCGTCACCGTACCGGCGCCGCAGCGCTATGCGGTTCACAAGCTGATCGTCGCCACGCGGCGCCGCGAGTCGAACGTGGAGAAGATCGACAAGGACCTGGCCCAGGCCTCGACAATCATCCAAGCGATGGCACCGCGACGGCATCACGACTTGTACGAGGCGTGGTCAGAGGCTTGGGGGCGCGGCGATGCTTGGCGGGAGGCCCTGGTTCGTGGCCGTCGGATGCTGGACGAGGCCGGCCAGACAGCATTCGAGGCGGCGCTTCATCGAGCGTGTGCCGAGAGTGGAGACGAGCCCGGCGCCGTCGGTATCGAGACCAAGTTCAGCGGGTCTAGTTTTACGCCGACAGAATAGCGCCTTATGCGCCGGCGCTGAGGCTCAGGCCGAGAGGTCGGCCAGGATGACCTCGTGGTCCGAAATCGCCGAGCCATTGGCGTCGACGGCCGGCAGGACGGCCGGCTGGTGCGCGGCCAGACCGCGCACGAACAGCCTGTCGAGCCGCTGGATGGGGGGGGGGGGGGTGCCGTCCGGCCGGGTGCGCATGGTCGGGGCTGATGTGTTGGCGTCGGTCCAGCGATAGCCGGCGTCGCGCAGCACGCTGAACAGCGGCTCGAAGCGCTCGGGATCGTGGAGCGCCACATCGCCGGGCGGCAGGGCCTTGGTGTTGAAGTCGCCGCCGATCACCACCGGCAGCCCGGCGGCCAGATCGTCGACCGCGGCGACCAGGCGGGCGGTCTGGGCGGCGCGCATGGCCGGATCGCAGCGGTCCTCCAGATGGACCGAGACCGCGAACAGCGGCCCGGCCGGCGCCGGGATGCGGGCGGCCAGTGCCATCCGGCAACCGAGCCGGCGCTCGTCGCCGTCTGCGGCCGTGAACCAATGGCCGCCGTCGTTCAGGCGGATCAGGCACGGCGACTCCAGCGGCGCCGGGCTCAGGATGGCGTTGCCGTGGAAGCCCACGTCATTGGCCTGCCCGGCATGCCAGCGCTGTTCGCGGTCGTCGCCCAGGCCCAGCTCGACGAACTCGACGCCGAACAGGGCGCCGAGGCCGAGCGCGGCCGCAAGGTCGGCGACGGTGTGGCGGTTGCCGGAGCGCGCCATGCCAACATCGACCTCGGACAGCAGCACCAGGTCGGCCCGGGTCGCGGCCAGCAGCGCCGCCGAGGCCGGCCCGTACTTGCAGCGCTCGGCGTTCCAGGCGATCACCCGCAGCGGCAGGCCGAGCGGCCGCGGCGCGCCTGGCGGCCGGTATTCGACGGCGTTGACCGCCGGCAACGCTGCGGCCAGGCGGTCATGCGCCGCAGCCGTCGGCGGCACCCGCAGGGCTTCGGACAGCACGGCCGGGTCCGGCGCCGGCAGCGCCGGCAGGACGGTCGAGACGATCATATCAGGCTATTCGGCCGCGATCGGCCGGGCGATCGCGTCCACGCGCATCCCGGTCTGGGCGTCGAAGACGTGCAGCGCCGTGCGCGGGATGGTGACCCGCTGCGGCCCGAGCGCCGGGGCCTCGACGTCGGCGGGCACAGCCAGGACGGCGTCGTGGTCGCCCAGGCGGCCGTGGACCAGCCGTCCCGAGCCCAGTTCCTCGACCAACTCGACGGCGAAGTCGAAGGCGCCGGGGCCGTCGCCCAGCCGCGCATCTTCGGGACGGATGCCGACGGTGACGGCCGGATCGCCGAACATCGCGCCGGGCAGGAAGTTCATGGGCGGCGAGCCCAGGAAGCCGGCCACGAACAAGCTGGCCGGCCGGCGGTAGACCTCGGCCGGGGTGCCGACCTGCTCGACCCGGCCCTTGTTCAGCACCACCAATTTGTCGGCCAGGGTCATGGCCTCGACCTGGTCGTGGGTGACGAACACGCTGGTCGCCCCGAGCCGCTGGTGCAGGCGGCGGATCTCGATGCGCATCTGGCCGCGCAGCTTGGCGTCCAGGTTCGACAGCGGCTCGTCGAACAGGAACACCTTGGGCTCGCGAATCATGGCGCGGCCCATGGCCACGCGCTGGCGCTGCCCGCCCGACAGCGCCGCCGGACGGCGGTCGAGATACTCCGTAAGGCCCAGGGTCTCGGCGACCTGGGCCACGCGCCTGGCGCGCTCGACCTTGGGCACGCCCGCGACCTTGAGGCCGTAGCCGATGTTTTCGGCCACGGTCATGTGCGGGTAGAGCGCGTAGTTCTGGAACACCATGGCGCAGCCGCGCTCGCGCGGTTCCAGCTTGTTGACCACGATGCCGCCGATGCTGATCTCGCCGTCGCTGATCTCTTCCAGCCCGGCGATCATGCGCAGCAGCGTGGACTTGCCGCAGCCCGACGGCCCCAGGATGACCACGAACTCGCCGTCGGCGATGGCGAGATCGATGCCGTGCACGGTCTCGATCTTGCCGTAGCGCTTGAACACCTTGCGGATCAGGATTTCGGCCATGGGCTCTCTCTTCGCTGTCTCGGCCGCTATTTTTCGGTCGCGACCAGGCCGCGCACGAACCAGCGCTGGGTCAAGATGATCAGGACCAGCGGCGGCGCCATGATCACCAGGGTGCCGGCCATGGCGACGTTCCAGTCGGGGATGGCGAACCCCTGCGGGATCAGCTCCCCCAGCGCCACCGCGGCGTCGCGGTAGCTGGGGTCGGTGGTGACCAGCAGCGGCCACAGATAGGTGTTCCACGCCCACACGAACATGATCGTGGCCAGCGCCACCATGTTGGTGCGCGACAGCGGCACCACCACATCCCAGAAGAAGCGCAGCGCGCCGGCGCCGTCCATCCGCGCCGCCTCGGCCAGCTCGTCGGGCAGGGTCAGGAAGAACTGGCGGTAGAGGAACGTGCCTGTCGCGGTCGCGACGAACGGCAGGATCAGCCCGGGCTGCGAGTTGAGCAGGTTCCATTCGACATGGATGTCGATGCTGGTGACCGCATTGATCAGCCAGCTGATGCCGGTGAGATCCAGGATCGTCTGGTAGGGGCGCAGCAGATTGGCGGCCACCGCATAGGTCGGCACGATGCGGGCTTCCAGCGGCAGCATCAGGGTGATGAAGATCAGCCAGAAGATCACCACGCGGCCGCGATAGCGGAAATAGACCAGCGAGAACGCCGACAGCGCCGAGAAGATCACCTTGCCGGCGGCGACGCCCGTGGCGAACAGGAAGCTGGTCCACAGGCGCTGGCCGAGATGGGCGCGCGCCCAGGCCTCGGACACGTTGGTCCAGAAGTCATGGCCCGGGATCAGCGGCATCGGCACCTGGTTGACGGTGCGCAGGTCGTGGGTCGCGGCAATCGCCACCAGCGCCAGCGGCGCCAGCGCGGCGATCAGGCCCAGGGCCAGGATGACCTGGCTGACGATGTCCAGGGTTCGGGTGCGCTCGACCATTGCTGCCTACTTGTAATGGACGCGGCGCTCGATGAAGCGGAACTGGCCGACCGTCAACAGGATCACCAGCAGCATCAGCACGATGCTCTGCGCCGCGGCACCCGAGTAGTCGAGTCCTTTGAAGCCGTCGGTGTAGATCTTGTAGACCATGAGGTCGGTCGCGCGCGCCGGCCCGCCCGAGGTCATGATGTCGACGATGCCGAAGCTGTCGGTGAAGGTGTCGGTCAGGTTGATGATGACCAGGAAGAACAGCGTCGGGGTCAGCAGCGGCAGCTGGATGTCGCGCATGCGGCGCAGAACTCCGGCGCCGTCCATGGCGCCGGCCTCCATCAGCGATTTCGGGATCGACTGCAGCGCCGCCAGGAAAAAGATGAAGTTGTAGCCGATGTATTTCCAGGCGTAGGCGATGATGATCGCGATCATCGCGTGCATGCCATTGAGCGCCGGGTTCCACAGCCCGGGCTCGATCCGGTTGAGCACCGCCATGAACCCGGCCTCGGGGGCCAGGATGAAGCGGAACGCCAGGCCCAGCGCCGGCGCGGCGATGGCATAGGGCCAAACCAGCACGGTCCGGTAGACCCGGCTGCCGCGCAGTTCGCGGTCGGCCAGCAACGCCAACAGCAGCGCGATAGCCATGGCGGCGCCGGTGGCACCGACCGCGAAGATCACGCTTTCCACGACCGACTGCCAATAGGCGCTATCGGCCAGGATATTGCGGAAGTTGTTGAAGCCGACCCACTCGTTGCCGCCGCCCCAGGGGCGCTCGAGCGTGAAGGCCCAGTACAGGGCCTCGCCGGCCGGCCAGTAGAAGAACGTGAAGATCAGGACAAGCTGCGGGACGATCAGCGCGATGCCCAGACGCTTGTTCGAGAAGAAGACGCGCTTGTCCATCGGCGGATTCCGCGGTGTTCGGCGGGGGCCCCAAGGCCCCCGGCCGGTCGGCCTCAGGGCAGCTGCTTGCCCTTGTAGGTTGCCTCGAAGCGGCGAAGGATGGCGTTGCCGCGGGCGACGATGTCGTCGACGCCGGCTTGGACGCCGACCTTGTTGGCGAAGATCGCCTGCAGCCCGTTCGACACTTCGACCCGGATCTGCTGCATGCCGCCGAGGCGGATGCCGCGGCTGACCGGGGTCGGCTCGCTGGCGGTCAGGCTGGCGATGGCGACTTCGCGGCCCTTATAGGGCGCCTTGTCGTAGAAGCCCTGCTTCTTCATGAACTCGAAGCCCGACTTGGTCACCGGGATGTAGCCGGTGACGGTCGACCAGAACAGCGCCTGCTCGGGCTGGCCGACGAAGTTCAGGAACGCTGCCGCCGCCTTGTACTCGGCCGGCGACTTGCCCTTGAGGGTCCACAGCGACGCGCCGCCGACCAGCGAGTTCAGCCGCTTGGTGCCGGCATAGACCGGCAGCATCGCGACGTCCCAGTTCAGGCCCTCCTTGGCCGTCTTGCCGACGGTGCCGTGGTCGCCGACCGAGGTCATGATCATCTGGCAGTCGCCAGCGGCGAAGGCGGCGACGATGGTTTGGCCGGTCTCCGCCGACTTGATCTTGACCAGGCCGTCGTCGAACCAGCGCTTGAGGTCGCCGACGTACTTCACCCATTTGGTCTTGTTGATCACCAGCTGGGCATCGAGGCCGTCATAGCCGTTGTTCTTGGTGGCGATGGGTTGGCCATGGATGGCCGAGAACTGCTCCAGGAGCTGCCAGCTGTCGTCCTTGCTGATGTTGATGCCCATCGGGCACTGGTAGCCGGCGGCCTTCAGCGCCTTCATGTCGGCCTCGGCCTCTTCCCAGGTGGCCGGGGCCGCGGTCTTGCCGATCTTGGCGAAGGCGTCCTTGTTCCAGTAGAACAGAGCGGTCGACGAGTTGAACGGGAACGAGAACATCTGACCCTTCGAGCTCGCGTAGTAGTCGGCGATCCCGGGGAAATAGTTCTTCCAGTCGATCTTGTAGCCGTTGTCGGCCATCAGCTTGTAGGCCGGGTAGTAGGCGTCCGACAGCATCAGGTCCAGCGTGCCGACGTCGAAAACCTGGACGACCGCCGGCTGCTTGCCGGCGCGGAACGCGGCGATGGTGTTCTGCAGCGCCGAGGAGTAGTCACCCTGGCTGGTGCACACCACCTCGAAATTCGTCTGGGAGTCGTTGAAGTGCTTGCACACTTCCTGCACGCGATTGCTCAGATCTCCCGACAAGCCGTACCAGAAGTCGAACTTGACGCGGTCGGCCTTGGCCGGCCCTGCTGCAGCAAGGGCAACGGCGACGACGCTTGCGGCGCCGAGCAATTTGGCGTGCATTGTTCCTCCGATTGGGCGAGCAGGGCCTTTTGCTGCAACGCAGCGCGCCCTGCTTTAATTGATTTTCAATGACCTGGATAATGAAACTTTGGTTACGGAGTCAAGCTGAAAGACGATGACTCGCCGGGCCTTCACGAGGGCGGAACGCCAAGCTTGCCGCGCTTGGCGACCGCCGCGGCGATCGCGGGATCGTGCCGGAACCACTGGTCGGCGATCGGGCCGGTGACCGAGACGCCCCGGGCCTTCGCCCACGCCGCCAGGAAGGCCTCGGTCGAGGCCCAGGGCGCCGACGGCTTCAGGCGCAGATACTGGACCATATAGATGGTGTTGCCGGAGCCGGTCGACAGCACGCCGTCGGCGATCACGGCCTTGCCGCAATAAGGCAGCAGGTCGTGGGTGGTGCCGGCGAACAGCGTCGTGCTCTTGACTGCCGGCACCAGCCGGCCGTCTTGGGTCCGGAGCCCCAGCTGCCGGGTGCCGCCGCCGCAGTCGGGCGCGCAGCGGTGCGCGACCTCGCACAGCAAGTCGACGACCGTGCCGCTGATGCTCACGGCCCGCTCGCCGGCAACGCCGACCTTGTCGGCGGCCGCTGCCGGCAGGGCGAGCAGGATCGCCAGCAGGATGGCGGCCAAGCGGGTCATGGGCTACTCCCCGAACGGCAGGATGCCGAGCTCTTTGTCGTTGCGGGTGACCACACCGTGGTCGGTCAGGACCTGGGCCACCAGCAGGTAATTCACGCCGTCGCGACGGTAGAGGTCGCCCTCGACCACCACCTCGTCGGTCTGCAGGTCGACCCAGGTGGGATTGGCCACGGTCCGGTCGTCGTCACCCACCTTGAGCAGCAGGTAGGTCGTGCCGTCGGTGCCCTTGATGCCGACCGGCGCGCCGCCGACGGCGCACCAGATCGCGCACTGGTGGTGGGCGGTCCCTTCGGCGATGCCCATGATGCCCGAGATCTGGCACCAGCTGTCGACCACTTCGCCGGTGATCCGCACCCGCACCGGGCCGGTGGTCCCGGCGGCGGGCAGCGCGTCGGCACCGGCGGATTGCGCGGCGTTGGCGTCCACGACTACGGCGGCTGCGGCCGGCGCCGCCACTACGGGCGCCTGGGGGGGCGGCATCCGCAGATGCAGAACCCCCGCCCGGTCGGCGCCCAGCAGCAGCGCCGTGGCGGCGATGCCCGCACCCGCAACTCCGGCCAGCGACAGTTTCATGCGCTTCTCCCCCCGCGGCCCAAGTTACGCGGGCGGGGCGCGGCAGGTTACGGGCTAGCGCCCGCGCCGCTGCGGCGGACGGGCCATCGGCCGTGCCATGGCCGCCGCTTCGTCCTTGTGCCGGTAGTTGATCCGCCCCTTCGTCAGGTCATAGGGCGTCATCTCGACGGTGACCCGGTCGCCGGCCAGGATGCGGATCCGGTTCCGCTTCATCCGGCCCGACGTGTAGGCGATGACCTCGTGGCCGTTGTCCAGGGTCACCCGGAAATGCGCGTCCGGCAGCAGCTCGGCCACCGCGCCTTCCATTTCGATTACGTCTTCCTTCGCCAAGAATCGCTCCTGCCCGCCGCGTGCGGGAGTTGGGGTGTCGATGCGGGTTCTCGCGGCGTTTCACTGCCGCCGTCGCCGATCGGGATCGCGACCGGCCGAACCCGCTCCGGGCGGAGATGCCCGAAGACGCGGCTGGTCCGTCGCTCCTTGGATGAACTGGTATCATATGGCGCCGCCAGGGCCGCCGACAACCGGCTTGCCGGCCGCGGCCGGCGCGTCGCTATGATGCCCGCCGAAATCGGAGGGAATCCAGGCCCATGTCGAAGCCCGAGCTCGTGATGATCGCACCGCTGCCCGTGCTGGCGGAGGTAGAAGCCGACTTCACCGTGCACCGCCTGTGGGAGGCGCCCGATCGCGATGCCCTGCTGGCCCGGGCGGCGCCGACGGTACGGGGCATCGTCACCACCGGCGTCCACGGCGCCGATGCCGCCCTGATGGACGCCCTGCCCAAGGCCGAGATCGTCGCGATTTTCGGGGTCGGGTTCGATGCCGTCGATCTCGACCACGCCAAGCGGCGCGGAATCGCCGTCACCAACACGCCCGAGGTGCTGACCGACGACGTTGCCGACCTGGCGCTGGGCCTGGCACTGGCGCTGTGCCGTGATCTGCCGGCCGCCGACCGCTTCGTGCGCGAGGGCCAGTGGCAGCCCGGCCGCAACATGGCCCTGGGGCGCAAATTCTCGGGCGCCACGGTCGGGATCCTGGGCCTCGGCCGCATCGGCGCGGCGGTGGCGCGCCGGGCCGCCGGGTTCGATTGCGAGATCCATTATTGCGACGTCGCCCAGCGTGCCGACCTGCCCTACCGCTATCACGCCGATCCGGTGTCGCTGGCGCGCGCCGTCGAGATCCTGATGGTCACCACCGCCGGCGGCGGCGCCACGCGCAACCTGGTCGGCGCCGCCGTGCTCGAGGCGCTCGGGCCCCAGGGCCTGGTCGTCAATGTCGCGCGCGGCTCGGTCATCGACGAGCCGGCGCTGGTCGCGGCCCTGGTCGAGAAGCGCATCGCCGGGGCGGCGCTCGACGTGTTCGCCGCCGAACCCCGGGTGCCGCCGGAGCTGGTCGGCATGGCCAATGTGGTGCTGACGCCGCACATCGCCAGCGCCACCCACCAGACCCGGCGCGCCATGGGCGAGCTGGTGCTGAAGAACCTCAAGGCCCACTTCGCGGGCCAGCCGCATCCGACACGGGTGGTTTAATTAACCCTATCGCGGCTGCGGCGGCGGGCGGCGACGCTCCCAGACGGTGATCAGGACGCCGTCGCGGTCCTGGATCTTGAACTCGGCCGTATGCCAAGCCGTCTCGGCGAGGAGGCCGTCGGGGTGGACGATGCCGTGCGCGATGCAGGCCTCGTACAGCGCCTCGATGCCGGTGACCTGGATCCGGAAGCCGGCCCAGGCGAAGGCCGCGGCTTCACGGCAGCGGACCAGCAGGATCTCGGCGTCGTCGCGGTTCATGCCGGCGAGCTCGCCACCCCGCCGGTACAGCTCCTTGAAGCCGAGCTTGTCGCGGTAGAAGGCGATGGCGCCTTCGACATTGCGGGTCGGCACGATCGGGGTGATGCGGCCGAACCGGGCCTCGCTGTCGGTCATCGTTGCTCTGCCCGGCGCCTTTTACGGTTCGCTGACAGGATGCGGCGCCGGATGGCGATCGGGCAAGCGTCGCCGCCGGAGGGGCATGGCCGAGGTCGACGTCCTGGATTTTTACAGTCCCTGATCGGCCGCGACCAGCACGGCGGCGGGGAACCGGTCGAGCAGGGTGGCGAGGGGTAGGCGGCCGTCGCCGTCGGTGGCGACGGCGGCGCCGCCCATCAGGTCGCGGTAGCGCCCGGGCCGGGGCAGGGTGACGACGCTGTCGCGCCAGGGTGCGGCGCCCAGCGGCAGGCCGGGCGCCAGCCGGGCCACATGCAGCGCCAGCACGATGCCGACGCCGTCGCCGTTGCCGCGCCAGAAGCCGACGGCATGCGCGGCCCGCGCGCCGGCCAGGGCGAGTGGCTGGTAGCGGCCGGCGAAGGCGTCGGGGCGCTCGGCGCGCAGCCGCAGCAAGAGGGCGATCGTGCGCTGCTTGACCCGGCCGTCCGGCCACTGCGGCAGCAGGGCGGCCGGCAGCTCGCCGCCGTCGAGGCCGGCGGCGCGGCCGGCGAAGTCGACGGGGCGGCGATTGTCCGGATCGACCAGGCTCAGGTCCCAGGCCTCGGTGCCCTGGTAGAGGTCGGGGACGCCCGGCATGGTCAGCTTGGCCACCGTCTGGGTCAGCGAGCCGACGATGCCGAGGGTCGCGACCCGGCGCGCGAACGCGACCAGGTCGCCCAGGAACGGGTTGGGCCGCGCCGGGTCGAGCAGCTTGCGCACGAAGGTGGTGAGGGCCGCTTCGTATTCGGCGTCGGGATCGAGCCACGTAGTGTTGCGCTTGGCTTCGCGCGCCGCCTTGATCATGTAGGCCGAGACGCGATCGGCGTAGGCGTCGAGCACCGGGCCGGCGGCGGCCCCGTCCAGAAGCTCGACCGGCCATGAGCCGACCAGCGTCTGGTACAGCAGGTATTCGGCGTTGCGCGACGGTGCCGGCACGCCCTCGGCATCCTGCCAGCGCAGGGCGCGGTTGAAGCGGCGCCAGCGCACGATGCGCGCGCCCCAGGCCGCCGGGATCTCGGAGAGGACGTCGAGGCGTGCCCGCACGTCCTCGCCGCGCTTGGTGTCGTGGGTCGCCGTCGCGGTCATCGCCGCCGGCCAGTCCCGGGAGCGCTCGATCATGGCGGCGTGGAACGGCTCGACCCCGATGCCGAAGCGGCGGGGGTCGCCGCCGACTTCGTTGAGCGAGGCCAGGCGGGTGTAGCGGTAGCAGGCGGTATCCTCCAGGCCCTTGGCCATGGCCGGGCCGGTCAGCTGCTGGAACCGCGTGGCGAAGGCCTGGGCCTGGGTGCCGCCGCGGGCCTGGGTCAGGACCTCGGCGATGAAGTCGAAGGCCTCCTTGTCCGACTGGGCCGTGCGCCGCTGCGCCCGCCGGGTCGCCCGCTCGATCCAGCGGCGGTCGTCCTCGGTGGCCCGGCCGTCGGCGACATAGCTGCGGTACACCGGGAACCAGCCGATCACTTCGGCCAGCCCCTGGGTCAGGCCGTCCAACGTGAAGTCGCGGGTCATCGGGTCGGCGTCGGCGATGCGCTTGAGCTGACGGCCCAGCACCTTGAGCTCGGGTCGGAGGCTGGTCCCCAGGATCCCGAGCTTGGCGTCATAGACCAGGCTGTCGACGTCGATGTCGTCGCCCAGGAAGCGGCCGTAGAGCCGGTCGAAGGCGGCCTGGGCCCGGCGGCAGACCAGGAGGCCGTTCAGGAGATTGAGGGTGTCGTAGCCGGTCGTGCCGGCCACCGGCCAGCGGGCCAGGCGTTCGTCGCCGCTCAGGATCTTCTCGACATAGATCGGCACATCGGGCCCGACCCGCTCGGCCAGGCGCCGGCAATAGCCCTCGGGATCGGCCAGGCCGTCGACATGGTCGATGCGCAGGGCGTGGATGCGCCCCTCGGCGACCAGCGCCAGGATGCGCCGGTGGACCCGCTCGAACAGCTCCGGGTCCTCGATGCGCAGCCCAGCCAGGTCGTTGATGTCGAAGAACCGGCGATAGTTGATCTCGGCGGCCGCCACCCGCCAGTACGCCGGCCGATAGGCCTGCGCCTCGATCAGCCGATGGAGCGCGCCGTCCGGGCCCGTGTCCGTCGTGAGCTGCCGGCACACGCCGTCGATGGCGTCGCCGACCCCGGGCTCGGCTGCGACCAGGCCGGCCAGCTGCCGGAACAGGTCGTCGGCCTCCGGCGCCAGCTCGCGCCCGGGCCGCGGATCCTGTCCCAGCAGCCGGAAGGCGTCGACCAGCCGGTCGAAGGCCGGGGCCGCGCTGGCAAGCTCCGCCGGCTCCAGCAGCCCCGCTACCTGCCGGGGCGAGATCGGCAGGCGGTGGTCGTAGTACCACAGGGCGAACCAGCCGGTGTCCCGCTCGAAGCGCAGGACGAACTCGCCGGCCGCCAGCACCTGGCCATAGCGCTTGCCCAGGATCGGCACCACCAGGCGGCCGGCCTGCCAGTCGACGTCGAAGAAGCCGGCGGTCGGACCTTCCTGGCCCCAGGCCAGGAGCGACTGCCACCAGGCATTGTCGGTGCCGATGCCCATGTGGTTCGGGACGATGTCGACCATCAGCCGCAGGCCGTGGCGCCTGAGCGCCTCGGACAGGACGGCGAAGCCGGCGTCGCCGCCGAGCTCGGGATTGAGGCGGTCGTGGTCGACGATGTCATAGCCGTGGCTGCTGCCCGGGCGCGCGGCCAGGATCGGCGAGCTGTAGACATGGCTGACGCCCAGGCGGGCGAGATAGGGCACCACGGCCGCGGCCTGCTCGAAGGTGAAGGCGCCGGACAGCTGCAGGCGATAGGTCGCCCTGGGGATCATCGCGGACGGTCTGCCGCCAGCGCCGCGGCGGTGGCGGCCAGGGCCGGACCCAGCGACTCCAGCGGCACCGGCAGGCGCCGCCGCCAATTGGGATGCTGGTCGATGGTGCCGGGCAGGTTGGTCTGGTCCTCCAGACCCAGCGCATCCTCGACCTGGGCCACGACCAGAGCGGCCGACGTGCGCGCCAGGAACCGGTGCACGGCCAGCCCCGGCGGCTCGCCCGCCGGATCGAGGCCGGCGGCGGCCAGGGCGTGGCGCAGGCGCTCGCGGTCGGCGGCGCGCTGGGCCTCGTCGCGCCCGGCCATGCCGGCCTCCGGGTAGAGGCCAAGCGACTGCCGCAGCTCGATGTCGCTGCCGCGCCACCAGCCGGCCAGGGTCGGCAGGTCGTGGGTGCTGACCATGGCCAAGGCCAGTTCGGGATAGGCCTCGGGCGGCTTGAAGCCGCTGCCGTCCTGCTCGAAGTACAGCACCCGGGTGCTCAGCAGGCCGGACTCCGCCATGGCCGTGTGGAAGCCGGGCGGCATGGTGCCCAGGTCCTCGCCGATGATGAGGCAGCCATGCCGCCGGCTCTCGATCCTGAGCACCGCGGTCAGGGCGTCGCGCGGATAGCGGACATAGGTGCCGTCGCGCGGACTGGCCTGCTCCGGGATCCAGTACAGCCGGTCCAGCCCAAAGGCGTGGTCGATGCGCAGCGCGCCGGCTGATGCGGCGGCCGCGCGCATGGTGCCGACGAAGGGCTGCAGCCCGTTGCGGCCGAGGCTGCGCGGATTGAGCGGCGGCAACCCCCAGCGCTGGCCGTTGGGGTTGTAGGCGTCGGGCGGCGCCCCGACGCTGATGCCCCGGGCGAAGCTGTCGGGCTCGGCCCAGCATTCGGCGCTGTCCGGCGACACGCCGACGGCCAGGTCGAGATAGAGCCCGATCGCCATGCCGGCGCTGCGGCAGGCCTGCTGTGCCGCCCGGAGCTGGCGGTCGGCATGCCACTGGCACCAGGCGAAGAAGCCGACGCGATCGCCAAGGTCGGCGGGCGCGGCCTCGGGCCGGCGCCTGAAGCTCTGGGGCCATACCGCGGGATTGACGCCATAGTCCTCGGCCAGGGCCTGGTGGAGCGCCAGGTTCTCCAGTGCGCGGCCCTTGGCCCGGCGGAAGCGGGCGAAGTCCGGATCATCCCGGCTCAGCGGATAGAGGGCGCGCAGCGCGGCGCCCTTCAAGGCCGCGACCGCGGGATAGTCGACCAGGTCGGCGGCGCGGGCGGCGGCGAGCTGCGACTGGAACCAGGGCTCACCGACGACCGCGCGCACCGGCTCGGTGTCGAAGCCCGCGATGGCGTCGATGCTGAGATAGGCGGTGTTGAGGAAGCGCCGGCTCGACGGCGAGTAGGGCGAGATCCGCTCCGGCGCGTGCGGGAACAGCTCATGTAGCGGGCTGACGCCGACGGCGTCGGCGCCGAGCGGCGCGGTCAGGCGTCCGAACTCGGCAAGGTCGGCGAAGTCGCCGATACCCCAGTTGCGGGCCGAGCGCAGGCCGTAGAGCTGGATCGCGAAGCCCCAGCGGCGGCGGTCCGGCCGCAGCGCCTGGTCGGGGGCGGCCAGGATCAGCCGCTCGCCGGCGCTGTCATGCAGCCAGTGATAGCCGGCGGACAGGCCCGGCACGCCGTCGTCGCCTTCCAGCCGCCCGCCATCCTCCAGCCGCACCGACCAGCGGCCGGCCACGGCGAAGGGGCGATCGGCCGGAACCACCTGGACCGCCGGCTGGGCCGCTTCGGCGTCAAGCAGCGCCCGTGCCTGCACGGGGTCGTGGGCGGGCAGCCCCAACGCCTCCAGGCAGGCGGCGAGGGTCGCGTCGGCAACCACGTGCTCCTGGCCCCACACGTCGGTGTAGCGGCGCGCGACACCGGCACGGTCGGCGAGTTCGGCGATCTCGATCATGGCCGGGTCAGCCCGATCACGCCGCTCCAGGCGCTGCCGGGCGGCGCCTCGCTTGCCCATAGCAGCGTGGTCAGCCGCGGCAGCACGAAGGGGGTCGGGGCGGCCGAGAGGTTGGCGCGCATCACCAGCGCGGTGCCGTCGCGGGCGGTCCAGTGCACGTCGAGGGTGCCGTCCGGCGCATCGGGCGCGCTGGTTCCGGGCGTCCGCCAGCCCAGCGCCGCCAACGGCAGCACATGGGCGCGCCGCAGCTCGAGCAGCTGGCGCACCAAGGTGCGGTGGGCGGCGTGGGCGGGCTGGTCGCGCTGGGCCCAGTCCAGCTGCGCCCGCGCCATGGTCTCGGGCGCCAGCGGGTCGGGGATGCGGGCCCCGGCGGCCGGGTCGGCGAACTGCCGGAACCGCGCGAATTCCCGGCGCCGGCCTTCGCGCACCGCCTCGGCGAGGTCGCCCGTGAAATCGCAGAAGAAGAGGAACGGGCGGTCCGAGGCCCACTCCTCGCCCATGAACAGCATCGGCACCTGGGGCGACAGCAGCAGGATCGATGTGGCCAGCTGCAGCGCGGCCGGCGGGATCAGGGCGGCCAGCCGGTCGCCGAGCGCGCGATTGCCGATCTGGTCGTGGTTCTGCAGGAAGGCGACGAAGGCGTCGGGCGGCAGCTGGCCGCTGGGCTCGCCGCGCGGTCCGCCGCCGCGGTGGGCGGAGGGCTCGCCCTGGTAGTCGAAGCCCTCGGCCAGGCAGCGCGCCAGCCGGCGCACCGGCCGGTCGGCATGGTCGCGGTAGTAGCCGTCGGTCTCGCCGGTCAGCGCGACGTGGGCGGCATGGTGGAGGTCGTCGTTCCACTGCGCCGTATAGCGGCGCGGCCGGCCCGCGGCGTCGCGGGCGAGCCAGTGCGCCTGGTTGCCGTCGTTCTCCAGCACCAGATGCACCGGCCGCGCGGGCCCCGCGAGCGCCCGCGCCTCATCGGCGATGACATCCAGGATATGGGTTCCGGACCCGTCGGCGATGGCGTGGACGGCATCGAGCCGCAGCCCGTCGACATGGAACTCCTGCAGCCAGTACAGCGCGTTGTGCACGAAGAAGCTGCGCACGGGATGGCTGTCCGGCCCCTCGAAGTCGATCGCGGGGCCCCAGGGCGTGGCATGGCGGCGCGTGAAAAACGGCTCGGCATAGGCGTGCAGGTAGTTTCCGACCGGGCCGAAATGGTTGTAGACGACGTCGAGCAGCACCATCAGGCCCAGGGCATGGGCGCGGTCGACCAGGGCCTTCAGGTCGTCCGGCGTGCCGTAGACGCTTTCCGGTGCGAAGGGCAGCACGCCGTCATAGCCCCAGTTGCGGCGCCCGGCGAACTCCCCCACGGGCATGAGCTCAATGGCGGTGAAGCCGGTCTCGGCCAGCAGCGGCAGCTTCTCGATGGCGCCGCGGAAGGTGCCGGCCTCGCTGAAGGTCCCGACATGCAGCTCGCAGATCACGGCCTCGATCCAGGGTCGGCCTGGCCATGACTGGTCGGTCCAGGCGAAGACCTCGGGATCGACCACCGCCGACGGGCCTTCGGCATTGTCGGGCTGCCAGCGCGACGCCGGGTCCGGCACCGATAGGCGATCGTCGATCCGGTATCGGTAGCGGGTGCCGGCCTTGGCCGGCGCCGTGACCTCGAACCAGCCGGCGGGCAGCAGGTCCATGACCAACTGCCGGTCGGCCAGCTCCAGCGCCACCATCCGGGCATTGGGAGCCCACAGCCTGAACCGCGCGGTGCCGTCGTCGCGCAGTTCGGCCCCGAAGGGCATGCGATGGGCGCTCATCCGGGGACCGCCTGCAGCAGCACCGCCGATCGACCGGCGAGCGGATAGGCGCCGCCGCCGCAGGCGCCCGGATCAGCGGCGCCGGCGGTATCGAGCACGGCGTGCCAGCGCTCGTGCGGTGCCGGGTCCGGCAGCACGAAGTCCAGGCGATCGTGATGGGCGTTGAACAGCATCAGGAACGGGCCCTCCTCGCCGAGCTCGGGACCGAGCAGCGCGCCCAGGCAACGTGCGAAACCGGCGCTCCAATCCTCGGGCCGCATCGGCTGGCCATTCGGCGCATACCAGGCGATGTCGGGCCGACCCGACGCGGTCGGCTGACCGTGCAGGAAGCGGTGCCGGCGAAAGACCGGATGGCGGCGGCGGATTTCGATCAGCTGGGCGGTGAAGGCGATCAGATCGGGTTCGGCCGCGGCCCAGTCGAACCAGCTGATCGGGTTGTCCTGGCAATAGGCGTTGTTGTTGCCGTCCTGGGTGCGGCCCAGCTCGTCGCCGCCCAGCAGCATCGGCACGCCCTGGGCCAGGAGCAGGGTCGCCAGCAGGTTGCGGCGCTGGCGGGCCCGCAGGCCCACGATCTCGGGATCGTCGGTCGGTCCGTCGACGCCGCAATTCCAGCTCTTGTTGTCGCGGGCGCCGTCCTGGCCGTTCTCGCCGTTGGCTTCGTTGCGCGGCGCGTCGTAGCTGACCAGGTCCATCAGCGTGAAGCCGTCGTGTGCGGTGACGAAGTTCACGCTGCTCCAGGGTCGGCGGCCGTCATGGTCGAAGCGGTCGGCCGAGCCCGACAGGCGCGCCGCCAGGTCGCCCAGCACACCCTCGTCGCCGCGCCAGTAGCGCCTGATGTCGTCGCGGAAGCGGTCGTTCCACTCCGACCAGCCCGGGGGAAAGCCGCCGACGCGGTAGCCGTCCGCGCCCAGGTCCCAGGGCTCGGCGATCAGCTTGGCATGCGCCAGCAGCGGATCCTGGGCGATCGCCTCGAAGAACGGGGCGCGCGGATCGAACTGGTGCTCGCCATTGCGCCCCAGCGTGCTGGCGAGGTCGAAGCGGAAGCCGTCGACCCCGACCTCGCCAGCCCAGTAGCGCAGGCTGTCGGTCACCATCTGCAGCACCCGCGGATGGCTGAGGTCCAGGGCGTTGCCGCAGCCGGTCACGTCCACCTAGTGCCGGGGATCGCCGGGCTGCAGCCGGTAGTA
>CAZEFK010000087.1:0-29466 GCA_964511405.1 uncultured Comamonadaceae bacterium
CGTCGGCGGCCTGTTCGGCGAAGCGGTCGGGGTTGAAGCTGCCGTCGGGATTGCGGCAGCCGAAATAGCCGCTGCCCAGCTCCCAGATGATGTCGCCGCCCTGCTCGCGGTGATGGCGGCTGAAGCCGCCCTCGCCGGTGTCGTGGGCGAAGCGGCCCATGCGGGCGCCCTTGTTGAGGGCGCGGATCGCGTTGGCGCTGAGCGCGCCGAAGCTCATGGCCGAGATGTTGTAGACCGAGGCCGAGTAGGGCTTTCGGCAGTCGGGTCCGCCGATGGTGATGCGGAACGGCTCGGCCGCGGGCTCGGCCGGCGCGATCGAGTGGTTCAGCCACTCGAACCCGGTGGCGTAGACGTCGAGCTGGGTGCCGAGCGGCCGCTTGTCGAGGGCGCCCTTGGCCCGCTGATAGACGATCGAGCGCTTGTTGCGGTTGAAGGGCGTGCCGTCGGTGTCGCTCTCCAGGAAATACTGCCGGATCTCGGGCCGGATCTCCTCCAGCAGGAAGCGGATATGGGCCGCGATCGGATAGCTGCGCAGGATGCTGTGATGGGTCTGCAGCAGGTCGCGGGTGCCGAGTGCCGCCAGCGCCGCCGCCACGGCGAGGGGCGGCAGGAACCAGGCATCCACGGCCGTGAGCGCCAGGAACAGCAGGGTGGCGGCCAGCGCCAGGCTGTAGGTGATGTAGCGGCGGCTCACCGCCAGGCGAAGCAGCTGTGCGATCGGCATCCCGGGTCTCCTCCTGGTCCGGGTCTAGCGCGATTCGCCTGATACTTGATGAATCCGGCTAGCGACGCGCCAAGTGCTGCAGCCGCGCGCGCAGCTGGCGGCGGCCGCGGAACAGCAAGGACTCCAGGGCCGACAGCGGCATCGACAGCACCGCGGCGGCCTCCGCGCCGGTCAGGCCTTCGTAATAGCACAGCACCAGGGCTGCGCGCTGGCGCGGCGGCAGGCGCTGCAGCTCGGCGGCGACCAGGCGCTTGAGCTGGACCGATTCGGTCTGGGCGTCGGGCTGCGGCGCCGGGTCGTGGGGATCGCCGGCGTCCTCGATCGGGGCGAAGCCGGGCTTGCGGCTGCGGTCGATGCACAGGTTGATCACGATCCGGTACAGCCACGTGCTGAACTTGGCGCGGCCCACCGTCCAGCGCGGCGCCGTCTGCCAGATCCGGACCATGGCCTCCTGGCCGACCTCCTCGGCGTCGCTGGCATTGCCCAGATGGCGGGCGGCCATGCGGATCACCCGCGGCAGGTGGCGCTCGGCCAGGCGCCGGAAGGCGTCGTGGCGGCCGGCGGCGACCGCCAGCATCAGCTCGTCGTCGGCATCGCCGTCGACGGGCGGCGGGCTGCCGCCGCCGGCCGGCGATCGGCCGGGCGCGGCCTGGGATTGCAGCAGGACCGGACGCTGCCGCCACGGCCGATCGATGACAAAGGAGGGTGCGTCCGCACGGATCAAGTAAAGATATCCTCTACCAATACAGTACCGATCGACTGGGGCGGAGCGTTCCTTTTGGAACTCCAGGTCGAACCGGTCGGCAGTCCCCAAGCGGGCTGCCAGTCGACTGATTTGGCGGGCCGGCTGTTTTTGCCGGATGGAAGAGAGCCAGACCTCGGGCCGGTCCAGCGGACCGGCGCGCTCGACTAGCGTCGGGGGTTGATAGGGCCTCGCTTATCAAACTGATGCTATATCTAACAAAAGCTGGCGGATCCGGTAATGGGAAAAATTTGCCCAGTGTCATTGCGAAGGAGAAGGGCTGTTATGGTTAATATCGGATCCTGATACGGCCAAGAACCGGTATGGGTCGGGGCGCCATTGGTATGTCCCATACCAGAATTATATTGTGCAAGGTGGGGAATGTGAGGTGGTTATTTACCGAGTGGACTGCGCCTGAACGATGACACGGCGGTCTCGGCAATCCCCGGCGCGGCTGCGTTGTTCTGTCGCAGCCGGCGTCGGTCGCCCCGCGCCATCATCGCGGCCGCCATGAGACCACGCGACATCGTCCTGGCCGTGCTGACCTCGGTGATCTGGGGACTGGCCTTCGTGGCCACTCGGATCGCGCTCGACAGCTTTTCGGCGCCCGACCTGACCGCCCTGCGTTTCCTGATCGTCGTCCCGGCAATCCTGCTGGTGCCGCGGCCCCGGATCGGCCGGGTGCGGCTCCTGGCCATCGGCCTGTTCCTGTTCACCGGCCAGTTCCTGCTGCTGTTCGTCGCGTTCCAGGCTGGGCTGCCGCCCGGCGTGGCCTCGGTCACCCAGCAGACCCAGGTGTTTTTCACGGTGGCGCTGGCCCTGGGCGAGCGCCCGACCCGGCGCCAGGCGTTGGGCATGACGGCCGCCTTCGGCGGCGTCGCCCTGATCGGCCTGACCGCCGGGGCCGACCTCACGCCCGCGGGGCTGGCGCTGGCGCTGGCCGCGGCGTTCAGTTGGGCGGTCGGCAACATCCTGACCAAGCAGGCGGCGCCGGGGCCGATGCTGCCGCTGGTGGTGTGGGCCAGCCTGGTGCCGCCGCTGCCGGCGCTGGCGGTCGGGGCGCTGGGCGCGGGCCGCGTGACCCTGCCATCGGCGCTGCTGTCGGCGCATGGGGCCGGCCTGGCCGCCGCGCTCTATCTGGGCCTCGCGGCCACCCTGGTCGGCTATGCGCTGTGGGGCAGCCTGCTGCGCCGCTACCCCGCGGCGGCGGTGGCGCCCTTCGCCTTCCTGGCGCCGGTGACCGGCATCCTGGGTTCGGCGGCGGTGTTCGGCGAGCGCTTCGGGGCGCTGCGATACGGCGGCATGGCGTTGATCCTGGCCGGGCTGGCGGCGATCCTGTGGCCGGCTGCGCGCGCCCATGCTACCCAGGCCCGGACCCACCCGCGGGAGACGCGCGCATGAGCGAGCTTGCCACCGATGCCGACGTCCGCGCTCATTATGGGCCGGCCAACGAGCGCTCGCTGTTGAAGGAGCAGCGCCGGCTCGACCGCCACGCGCGCGCCTTCATCGCGCTGTCGCCGTTCCTGGTGATCGCGTCCTCCGACCCGGCCGGCGGCGGCGACGCCACGCCGCGCGGCGACGCGCCCGGCTTCGTCCGGGTGGTGGACGACTCGACGCTGCTGATCCCCGACCGGCGTGGCAACAACCGCGTCGACACCATGCTGAACGTCGCGGCCAACCCCCAGGTCGGCCTCTTGTTCTTCGTGCCGGGCCTGGTCGAGACGCTGCGCGTCAACGGCCGTGCCCGCATCGTGACCCAGCCCGCGCTGCTGGAACCCTTGGCCGTGGCGGGCGCCGTGCCCAAGGCCGGCCTGCTGGTCACGGTCGACGCCGTCTATTTCCACTGCGGCAAGGCGCTGATCCGCAGCGACCTGTGGAACCCGGACAAGATGCTGGCCCGCAAGGATTTTCCCAATATCGGCCGAATCATCGCCGATCAGGTCGGCGGCATGGATCCCGAGGAGGCGGCAGCGCGGACCGAGGAGGGCTACCGGAACCTGTACTGATCCTTGTCCCGGGCATGACCGCGAGTTCATTTGCCCGCCGAAACGGCCTGCGCGATGACGTCGTTGACCCGCCATGCCGATCGCCCGCCGCACCGTCCTGTCCGCCGCCGTCGCCTCCACCCTGGCGATCGCGGTCCCGCGCCTGGCGCCCGCCGCCGACGCCGCGTCGGGCGCGGGCAGTGCTGCGTCCGCCTTCGGCTTCGACCAGGTCGCCATGCTGGCGCGGCTGCGCGCCGGCCGGCCCTGGACCGACAACCGGATCCAGCTGCCCGAGCCGCTGAAGTCGCTGAGCTACGACCGCTACCGCGACCTGCGCTTCCGCCCCGACCGGGCGCTGTGGCGGGACGGCGGGCTGTTCCAGGTGCAGCTGTTCCACCTGGGCTCCGCCTATGACCGTCCGGTCCGGATCCATCTGGTCGAAGGCGGCCGGATCACGCCGCTGGCCTATGATCCCGACCTGTTCGATCTGAGCCGCGTCAAGCCGGGCCCCTTGCCCGCCGACCTCGGCTTCGCCGGCTTCCGGCTGCATTTCCCGCTGATGCGCCCGGACTATTTCGACGAGTTCGCGGCGTTCTTGGGCGCCTCGTACTTCCGGCTGATCGGGCGCAACCAGGTCTACGGCCTGTCCTGCCGGGGCCTGGCGATCGACACGGCCCTCGCGTCCGGCGAGGAGTTCCCGTACTTCACCGACTTCTGGCTGGAGCGGCCGCCGCCCGGCGCCACCGCCATGACCGTCCACGCCCTGCTGGACAGTCCCAGTCTGGCCGCGGCCTTCCGCTTCGTGCTCCACCCCGACGACGCGACCCAGGCCGAGACGCGCCTGGTCGTCTATCCGCGGCGCGACGTCGCCAAGCTGGGGCTGGCGCCCTTGACCAGCATGTTCCTGTTCGGGCCGAACAACCGCCGCTTCGACGACTTCCGGCCCGAGGTCCATGACAGCGACGGCCTGCTGGTCAATGCCGGCAACGGCGAATGGCTGTGGCGGCCGCTGGTCAATGGCCGCGGCCTGCGCGATTCGGCGCAAGGCGACGCCGGGATCCGCGGCTTCGGCCTGTTGCAGCGCAACCGCGACGCCGGCCGCTACCTCGATGCCGAAAGCCGGTTCGAGGCGCGGCCCAGCCTGTGGGTCGAGCCGATCGGCGACTGGGGCCCGGGCAGCGTCGAGCTCATCGAGATCCCCAGCGACCAGGAGATCCACGACAACATCGTCGCCTTCTGGGTGCGCAAGGCGCCGGTCAAGGCCGGCGAACCGGTCGAGGTCAGCTACCGCCTGCAGGCCTACCTGGACGTGCCCGAGCGCTCGCCCGGCGGCCGCGTGCGCACCACCCGGATCGGCACCGCCAAGACCAACTCGGCGGCCAAGGAGGTGCCCGACTCCGCCCGGCTGTTCGCGGTCGCCTTCGGCGGCGCGGTGCTGGAGCGGCTCGGCCCCGGCCAGCCGGTCGAGGCCGTGGTCAGCAGCAGTGCCGGCGGCATCGGCCAGGTGGTCACCGCCAAGCTCGCCGACGGCAGCTGGGAGGCGACCTTCCAGTTCCTGCCCGACGGCAGCAAGCCGGCGGACCTGCGTTGCTATCTGCGGCTGCGCGGCGACGCCCTGACCGAGACCTGGGCCTATCTCTGGACCGTGTGAGGGCCGCCATGACCAACCTCGCCCGCCGGCTCGCGTTCCTGGCCCTGGTCGGGCTGTCGACCTGGACCGCCACGACCATGATGGCGATGGTCCTGCAGAGCCACTGGGACAGCCTGCTCGACCTGGCGATCCTGGCGCTGTTCGCGGTCAATTTCGGCCTGATCGTGACCTCGTTCTGGACCGCGGTCCTGGGCGTGGCCGTGCGCCTGGTCGGCGGCGACCCGGCCAGCCTGGCCGCGGCCGGCGACCGGCCGCTGATGCTGCGGCACGCGCTGGTCATGCCGATCTACAACGAGGACACGGCCCGGGTCTTCGCCGGGCTGGAGGTCACCTGGGCGTCGCTGCAGGCGACCGGGCGCGGGCAGGCCTTCGACCTGTTCGTGCTGAGCGACACCACCCGGCCCGAGATCGCCGCCGCCGAGGAGCAGGCCTGGGCCTGGCTGGTCGAGCGCACGGGCGGGCAGGGCCGGATCTTCTATCGGCGGCGCCAGCGCAACAGCGGCCGCAAGGCCGGCAACATCGCCGACTTCTGCCGGCAGTGGGGCGCCCTCTACGAGACCATGACGGTGCTCGACGCCGACAGCGTCATGGCCGGCGCCACCATCGTGAAGCTGGCGCAGCTGGTCGAGGCCCACGCCGACGTCGGCATCGTCCAGACCGTGCCGGTGCCGGTCAACCGGCACACCCTGTTCGCGCGCATGATCCAGTTCGCCAACCGGCTGTACAGCCCGATCCTGGCCTCGGGCATGAGCTTCTGGCAGCGCGGCGAAGCCAATTACTGGGGCCACAACGCGATCATCCGCCTCGAGCCGTTCGTCGCCGAGTGCGGCCTGCCGGCCCTCCCGGGCGCGGCGCCCCTGGGCGGCGAGATCCTGAGCCACGACTTCGTCGAGGCGGCGCTGATGCGGCGCGCCGGCTGGCGGGTGTGGATGGTGCCGGAGCTCGACGGCTCCTACGAGGAAGTCCCGGCCAACGTCATCGATTTCGCCAGCCGCGACCGACGCTGGGCCCAGGGCAACCTGCAGCACATGCAGCTGTTGACCCTGCGCGGCCTGCACCCGGTCAGCCGGGTGCACCTGGTCATGGGCGTGCTGGCCTATCTCAGCTCGCCGCTGTGGTTGCTGATGCTGGTGCTCAGCACGACCGATGTCGTCGACACGGCCCTGCGCGGCCCGATCTATTTCCCGCCCGGCTTCACGCTGTTCCCGACCTGGCCGGTGTCGCGCGTCCACGAGATTGTGATGCTGGCCCTGGTCACCGCCGGGGTCATCTTCGGGCCGAAGCTGCTGGGCGTGGCGATGGCGCTGGCACGCCGCACCGACCGCCGCGCCTTCGGCGGGGCGGGGCGGCTGCTGGCCAGCGCCGGCCTGGAGATCCTGTTCTCGACTCTCCTGGCGCCCAGCATGATGCTGTTCCACACCAGCTTCGTGACCTCGACCCTGCTCGGCCGCAGCGTGCGCTGGGAGGCCCAGCCGCGCGACGACCGCGGCCTGAGCTTGCGCGAGGCGGTGGCGCGGTTGGGCCTGCACACGGCGATCGGCCTGGTCTGGGCCGGCGTGGTCGCGGCCGCGGCCCCCGACTATCTGTGGTGGCTGGCGCCGATCCTGCTGGGCCTGATCGTCGCCGTGCCGTTCGCCCTGATGTCCAGCCGCACCGATATCGGCCACGCCCTGCGCCGCCGCGGCCTGCTGCTGGCGCCCGAGGAATCGGCGCCGCCGCCGGTGCTGGCCGCCCTGCGCCGGCGGCTGAATGCCGCCAACGACACGGGCGCGGCGCCGCCGCTCCTGGACGCGCCGCGGGTGCCCGAGCCCCGGCCCCAGGCCATGCTGGCCCAGGAGCTGGACCGCTGGGGCCGACGTCGCCCCGCGCCGGCGCGGGATGCCGGGTAGTCGGCCGGCATAGCGATTTCCACCGGTCGCGAGTGGCAAGGGCGCCCCGCTCGGGGGCGAAATCCCACAGCCGCGTCTTTTCACTTGTTGAAATGGCGTCGATATCCCTTTGACGCGCCCGGAACGCGAGCCTTACGCTCTGCAGCGTGAATACTGGATCGCAATTCTTTCTTCTCAGGTAAAAGTCACTGAATTGATGCCCGTTGGTAAAACGGACGGCTTTTACACAATTAGAACAGCGGAGGGGGCGATATGATCAGCGCGAGATCGATGGGCTTCGCATGGGTGATCTCTGCCGTTATTTCCGGAATCGGTAGCGCCGCGGCCGCGGAAATTCCCGTCACCGACAGGGTCAAGGAAAGCGGCAAGCTGACGATTGCCAGTGGGCTTGACTATGCGCCGATGCAATATATCGACGCGCAGGGACGGCCGGCTGGCATGAATGTCGAGATGGCACAGGCCGTGGCCAAGAGGCTGGGGGCGCAGCTCGAGATTGTGACCATTCCGTTCAAGGCGCAGATCCCTGCATTAATGTCCGAGCGGGCGGACATCGGTTGGGCCGGTTACACCATCTTGCCCGAACGCCTGAAGCAGGTTGACTTCGTCAGTTTTCTGAAGACGGGAACCGTTGTCGTCACGCTGCCCGAGACCGCGGGCGCCTTCGCGGCGAAGCTCGATATCTGCGGCAAGGCGGTCGCCGTCGCCAGCGGCAATGCGGCGGACGGCGTCGCCGACCAGTTGAGCAAGGATTGCGCGGCCGCCGGCCGTCCCACGCTCGACAAGCAGATCTTCCCGGATCAGAAGGACACGATCCAGGCCCTGTTGACCGGCCGGGTCGCGGCGCGCCTCGATGACGCCACTTCGGCCGGCTATTACGAGGCGACCACCAAGGGCAAGAATGTCGTCGTCGGCGGCTCCATCAGTCCGGCGCCGCTCGGACTGGCCATCCGCAAGGGCGATGGCGCGACCGGGCGCATGCTGGCCGCAGCCCTAAATGCGCTGATCGCCGACGGTACCTATCGGACCATCCTCGAGAAGTACGGAATGAGCGCCTCAAGTGTGCCGAAGTCGGTCGTCTACACCGACATCTCGCAGCTCGACAATTGAGAGACGAGAGGGCATCACTTTGACTGCGGACATCTCAGCGGCCGACGTCAAGACCAGGCATTCGGCGGATACGCTCAGGATCGTTCCGTTGCGCCACGCTTGGCGCAGTGCCGCGGTCTTGACCGTCCTCGCTCTGTCCGCATTGCTCTTGTACTCGGTCGCGGCCAACCCCGCCTTCCAATGGCCGACGGTCGGTCGGTACCTGTTCGACACCCTGATCCTGACCGGCGTGGGCGTCACGCTCGTCCTGGCGGTCATCATCATGATCCTGTCCTGCATCGGCGGTACGATCGTGGCGCTGATGCTGACGTCGCCGAGCAGACTTCTCTCCGTCCCGGCCCGGTTGTTCGTCTGGTTCTTCCGTGGCACGCCGGCGCTGGTGCAGTTGATCTTCTGGTACAATCTGGCCCTGCTGTTCAAGCACATAGCCTTGTACATCCCCGGCTATGGCGCCGTGTTCTCGGTGAGCACCAATGACGTGGTCAGGCCCTTCACGGCGGCCGTGATCGGGCTCTCGCTGCAAGAATCCGGCTACATGGCCGAGATCGTGCGCAACGGCCTCAATTCCGTCGGCCGCGGCCAGATCGCGGCCGCGCTTTGCCTGGGCATGAAGCCCAGCCTGCTCATGCGGCGGATCGTGCTGCCCCAGGCCATGCGCGTGATCATCCCGCCGACCGGAAATGAAATGATCAACCTTCTCAAGACGACATCATTGGTCAGCACCATCGCCGTCGGCGACCTTCTGTATTCTGCCCAATCGATCTATGCGCGCACGTTCGAGACGATTCCGCTCCTTCTTGTCGTCAGCATCTGGTATCTGGCCATCGTGTCGATCACGTCGATCGGCCAGGGCTATCTCGAGCGGCATTTCTCGCGCGACGAGGCGCCGGCCCGCCGCTCCGCCCTGACTGCGGTCGCCGCTTATGTATTCAGCCTCCGCAGGAGGCCGTCGGCATGAGCCATTTCGAGCGGTTCGGGGTGGCCCCCGACACGATGATCCATGCCGCCGGGGTCAGAAAAAGCTTCGGCGCGCAGGACGTGTTGAAAGGGGTCGACGTCACGGTACCGAAAGGCAGCGTTGCCTGCATCATCGGCCCGTCCGGATCGGGCAAGAGCACCTTCTTGCGCTGCATCAACCATCTTGAGGAGATCAACGGCGGGCTGATCCTGGTCGACGGCAATTTTGTCGGCTATCGGCTGCAGGGCGACACGCTGTTTGAACTGCCCGCGGCCGCGATCTGCCGGCGGCGGGCCGAGATCGGCATGGTATTTCAGCATTTCAACCTGTTCCCGCACCTGACCGTGCTCGAAAACCTGATCGAGGCGCCGGTGCGGGTGCGGGGCGAGCCCGTCGCCCAGGCCAGGGCGCGCGCCATCGAGCTGCTCCGGCGGGTGGGGTTGGTCGACAAGCGCGATGCCTATTCCCGTGGCCTGTCGGGCGGCCAGCAGCAGCGCGTGGCCATTGCCCGTGCCCTGTCCATGAACCCGAAGGTCCTGTTGTTCGACGAGCCGACGTCGGCGCTGGACCCGGAGCTGGTGGGCGAGGTGCTGGAGGTCATGAAGGATCTTGCCCGGGGCGGCATGACCATGGTGGTCGTGACCCATGAAATCGGCTTTGCGCGCGAAGTCGCCGACCAGTTGATCTTCATGGACGGCGGCGTGGTGGTCGAGAGGGGAGACCCCAGGCAGATGATCGCTGACCCGGTGTCGCAGCGGGCACGGGAGTTCTTGGCGAGGGTGCTCTGATGCGATGCGCAGGTCAGCGGGAGTAAATCATGCGGCAATCCGAGCCCATTTTTGTCGATATCGCGACGGGAGACTTCAAGCGAGGTATCTTCAACGCCATCATCGCACCGCGGCCGATCGGATGGATGAGCACGGTCGATGCCGACGGAAACGCGAATCTCGCCCCGTTTTCCTATTTCAACATCATGTCGAACGATCCGCCGGTGCTGGTCTTCTCGTGCAACACGCCGGAAGACCGGCCGGTCAAGGACACGCTGAAGAATGTCCGCGAAACCAGGGAGTTCGTATTCAATCTCGTCAGTTACGACCTCGTCCGCGAGATGAACATGACCTCCGCGCCGCTGCAGGCGGGGGTGGACGAATTCGAGCATGCCGGGCTCGAGAAGGCGGCCTGCAGGTTCGTGAAGCCGCCCCGGGTGGCGCGGTCGCCGGTGTCGCTCGAATGCAAGGTCATGGAAATACTGAGGATCGCCAACGATGCCGGTGGTCCGGAGGTGAACGTGACCTTCGGCAAGGTCATCGGCATGCACATCCAGGCCGCTTATCTCGACGATCACGGTCATTTCCGGACGGAGCTCGCCCAGCCCGTCACGCGCCTGGGCGGCGCCGAATATGCGATCTCGCAGCCGGCGTTCGAGCTTCCCCGTCAGTTCACCCGTGCCAATGAAAGCACCTATTGAGGATCGCAACATGGCATTTCGTCCGGCTTCCTTGACCTATTTCGATTCGGCGGCGCAGACCTCCGCCATCATACGCGGGCAGAACTACACCGTTCGCCGATTCAGCCCTGTCCGCGGAGAGAAGAATTCGATCTCCAGCACGGACGAGACGCTGTTCATTTTTCCGGACGTCGGCGGCGAGCTCGGAACGGGTGCGGACTCCTGTCGGATCCCGCCGCGGGCCTTCGCCATCGCGCCGGCCGGCACGACCGACCTGCGTCTCGATGGCCCCGGCCGGGTCTATGCCTTGACCACCGGTGCCGCCGAGCCGGCGCCGGCGATCAACGCGGCGGACTACCGGTCGCCGGACCCGCGCGTGAAGCCGGTCGGCGCTCGCGTCGCGCCGGTCGCCGGCCTGCGCGTCTATGCGATCGACGAAATCCCGTTTCCGGCCGGGAATCCACGGCTGAAATTCCTTCAGACCGCGACCATGAGCGTGAACTGGGTCGACTATGACGGACCACGGAACCGTACCCAACTATCGCCGCATGCCCATGACGACTTCGAGCAAGGCTCACTGGCGATCGCCGGCGCCTTTGTGCATCACATCCGCACGCCCTGGAGCTCGGATGCCTCCGAATGGCGTCCGGACGAGCATATCGACGCATCGCCCGACAGCCTGCTGATCATTCCGCCCAAGCTCATCCACACCACCGAGGGCATCGGGAGCGAACGGCATATCCTGGTCGATATTTTCGCCCCGCCCCGCGACGATTTCATTGCAAAAGGCTGGGTCAACAATGCCGGCGACTCCGCGGCCTGAGTATCACGTGGTGGGCGCGTCGCATGTGGTGCCAATCGGCGAGATTGCCGATTGCCACGTCCATGTCTTCGAGGCCAGGACGCTGTTTCCCATCCGGGTCCAGCCGGCCTACGAGCCGCCGCTCGCGCCGGTGAGCGCGTTGCTCGACACCGCCGCGACGGCGGGAGTCTCGCGGTTCACCCTGGTGCAGCCGATGCCCTATGGCGATGATCTTTCGCTTCTGGAAGCCTCGCTGGCGACCTTGAGGGGGCGCGCCAAGGGCGTCGGCGTCGCCGGCGGATCAACCGGCCTGGCCGAGCTGGCGCGGATGAAGGACGCCGGCGTCGTCGCCCTTCGCTTCATCGAAACGCGCCATGCCGACGGGTCGAGGATGGCCGCGACGGTTTCGCTGGATGCGCTCGACCGTCTCGCGCCACGGCTTGGCGAGCTTGGCATGCATGCCGAGCTCTGGGCGCCGTTGTCGGAGACGCTGTCGCAGTGGATGCGGCTGGAAGCAGCCGGGATCCCCATCGTGCTCGATCACATGGCGGGCTTCGATCCGCAAGCCGGCCGGAGGCATGCGGATTTCCAGCGCCTGCTGGGGCTGTTGCGCGACGGCCTGGTCTGGGTGAAGTTGGCGCTCTGTCGCCGGGTGGTCGGCGTCGACTACGATACGATTCGCCCCTTTCACGACGATATGATCGAAGCAAACAGCCATCGACTGCTCTGGGCGAGCGATTTTCCTTTCGTGCGGTATCCAGGCCCGCAACCGACGGTGCCGCAATTGTTGGAGCGATATTGCGATTGGGTGACGGACGATGCGATCGCCCGCCGAATACTCGTCGAAAATCCGGTCCGCCTGTATCAATTCGGCGCTGTCGGAGGGTAGCTGCCTTGCCCGGTGGGAAACCGGATCTTCCCGGCGATGTCGGCGGCGGCCTTCCGCAGCAGGCCCTGATCGGACGACACGATGAGCGCCACGGCGCCGCGGGCCAGGAACGTCTCGGCTTCGGCCGCGCTGTCGACCATGACCCAGACCGGCGTGCCGCGTGCGCGCGCGGTGTCGAGAATGCGGTCGACCGCCTGCGCGACGATCCTGTCGGTGCGGCTCGGCGCGCCGAACGCCACGGTCAGATCGCCGCGGCCGATGAAGACCGCGTCCAATCCCGGCACGGCCAGGATATCCGCGAGATTGTCCAGGGCCGCAGGATCCTCGATCATCGCGATCACGGCGATGCCCGCATCCGACGCGTCGACATGGTCCCACATCGCCGTCGAGCCGTAGCCGCCCGCCCGCGTCACGCCGGAGAAGCCGCGGCGCCCGCCTCGATACCGACAGGCCGCCACAAGGGCGCGCGCGTCCTCGGCCGTGACGACGTGGGGGGCGAGAATGCCGGCGGCACCGCCGTCGAGGGCCGCGGGAATGGCATCGGAGCCCAGATGCGGCACCCGTACGACGGCCGGAGTGGCAGCGGCGCGGGCCGCCAGCAGCGCCCCGTTCATCGTCGTCCGGTCGAAGACGCCGTGCTCCTGGTCGATCACCACGAAGTCGAACCCTGCCGCACCGAAGATCTCGACCGATGACGGATCGGTCATCTTCACGAAGCTGCCCTTCATCAAGTCGCGGCGGGCAACGCGGCTGCGGAGGCTGGGCATCCCGGTGCTCATGGCGCACTCCCGCGTGACAGGATCAGATCGTCGATCTGCCGGCTCGATGCCTCGATGTGGTCCAGCAAGGGCTGGACGTTGGGCGGACCGCGCCCCGCCGTGGCGAACGGCACGGCTTGGCGCACCAGGGCCAGCAGGCGCCCGGTGCAACGGCCGAGCGGCGCACGGCCGCGCAGCTCCGCGGCCTGCCCGGCGACCAGGAGCTCCATGGCGATGATGGACTTGCCGATCAGGCAGAGCTCGGCGGCCCGGCGGGCGCCGAGGCTGGCCAGCGAGGCACGGTCCATCACGGCGTTGGAATGGCTGGAGCTGGCGAGCTCCCCCACCACCGGCGCCGCCAGCAGGCGCGCCTCCGAAGTTATGGCCTTGTGGAACAGCGCCACGCCGTTGAAGCCGGGGGCGCCGACGCCGTCCTCCTCGATGAGGCCGACCGCCAAGCCGGACCAAGTGGCATCCACCAACTTGGCCACTCGCTCGGTCGAACTGGTGACGAGGGGGACAAAGCCGAGCCGGGCCACGTCGATGGCCATGCAGAGCGATACCATGTCGAAATTCGCGACGGCGGTCAGAGCATCCTGGTCGATGGAGATGAGCGGATTGCCCTGGCTGGCATTGAGCTCCTGCTCGATCTGCCGCCGGGCGAAGGCCAGATTGTCGTGCGCGGCGCCTTGCACCATCGGCAGCGAGCGGAAGCACAGCGGGTCCTGCAGGTTCCTTGGTCCTGCCTGGTCCTGGATGTAGCTGCCGTCGATGTAGCGCCGGATCGCCCGGCCATGAACTTGCAGGCCCTCCAAGGGGCGCGAGTCCAGGGCAATCGCCGACACGATGGATGGGTTCGCGGCATAGCCCTCCATGCTGAGGGCGCCGACCAGGGTGGACAGGTGCAGCAGCCGGTCGAGGTCGACCAACGCCAGCGCCGCCGTCGCCGTCGACATCGCGCTCGAGTTGAGCAAGGCCAGCGCCTCTCCCGCCACGAGATCGACATCGCCGAAGAGGCCGAGCGCGAGATCCGACATGGACGACATGTCGCTCTGTCCCATCGAGCCCCAGACATGCATGGCGATGAGGCGGTTCGAATTGATGGCGTCGGCGATCACCTGCGCCACCAGCGGGCGCACCCCCGTGCGCCCGCTTGCGAGCGAATTCAGCAGGATCAGCAGGCTCGCCCGTACGATGTCACGGGCCGCCAGCGGGCCATGGCCGACATTGTGGGTCCGCAGCAGCCGCCGATTGAACTCCGCGGCGTCGGCTTGGCTGATGCTCGACGCGGTCTTGGGGCCGACGCTCGTCGTCGCGCCGTAGATCCGCTCCCCGCGTGCAATCGCGGCGTCCAGAACCCGGCGCCCGCCCGCAATCCTGTCGATCGTCGAAGGGCTGAGCGAGACTTGCCCGCCCTGCCTGGCAACCGCGATGATCTCATCAAGCGAGAGATCGAAGCCGGTGACGTCGACCACTGTCCTCGCTGGGCCGGCAACCATCGTCGTGCCTTTCAAGGTCTTGATGTGCCGGGCATGACGTCAGTCAAGGCCCGCGAAGCCGTGCGTGCGGAACCAAGTCCCGACGCCGGCGCCGAAGGTAGGGCGCAGGCAGTGGAGCAACAAGCCGATCTCGGCTATGTTTCACTACGTGAAACGGGCGGGTGCGCGGGTCGCCTCTCCGGACCGACCGCGCATATCAGCTGACAAGATCCTTGTCGGGACTGGCATCATGGCATTCGCTCCTGTCCAGGCGGTCACCAAGGCCCTGGCGGTATTGGCCGTGCTCAATCGCGGCGGGTTGGCGTCGGTCGGGGACTTGCATGCCAAGACGGGCATCCCGAAGCCGACAATCGTGCGCCTGCTGCAGACGCTCATCGCCGCCGGATATGTGAACCACGACAAGAAGACCCGCGGATACCACGTCACCTCCGCCATCGAGCGGTTGAGTTCGGGATTCCACGGCGCGCCGATGGTCATCGAAGTGGCACGGCCCTTCGCCGACCAGCTGACCAAGGACATTCTGTGGCCGTGCGCGATCTGCGCCCTCGATCTCGATGCGGTCGTGGTCAACTACAGCACGATACCGGACAGCCCCGTGTCGCCGTTTCATGCCTCGCTCGGACGGCGGCTGAGCCTGGGCGGACGGGCTCTCGGGCGAGCCTATGTCTGCTTCTGTCCGCCCAGTGAGCTGCGCATCCTGCGGAATGTCATGCGGGCCTCCGAGGATCCGGAAAACAACCAGATCGACGACGAGACCTTTGCCGCCATTCTCGCTCGGGCGCGCGCCGATGGTTTCGTGGAGCGCAATCCGGATCTCGAACCACGGTCGTCGGGCACGATCGCCATGCCGATCCGGTCGGGCGACCGCGTGCTCTCGACATTCGGCGTGACCTACTTCAGGTCCGCCCTGAAGCGAAGCCACAGCCGCATGGCCATCATCGACGCGATGCGTTCGACAGTCGCGCAGATCGAGGCGAAACTCCGGCGCTAGGGCTGCAACCTCGGAGAGGAGATCGGCGAGGGTGGACGTGCAGGTTCCGCAAGCGCGGATCCGCTGGGAGGACCTGGCGCTGCTGCGGGCGCTGGGCGAGACGGGGACCCTGGGCGGTGCCGCGCGGCGGCTGGGCGTCGATCATTCGACGGCCTTCCGGCGCCTGGGCAGCCTCGAGGCGCGGCTGGGGGTCCGGCTGTTCGAGCGGGCGCGCAGCGGCTATGCCCCGACCGCCGCGGGCGAGACGGCGCTGGCGGCTGCGGCCGGCCTGCTCGACGGCCTGGCCGACCTGGAGCGCCGGCTGCTGGGCGAGGATCTGCGGCCGTCGGGCCTGGTGCGGCTGACCACCACCGATACCCTGGCCGACCTGCTGGCGCCGCTGCTGGCCGACTTTCGCAGCGCCTATCCCGCGATCCAGCTGGAGCTGGCGATCGCCAACGTCTTCTTCACCCTGGCGCGTCGCGATGCCGACATCGCCCTGCGGCCGGCGCTCGAGGCCCCCGAGGCGCTGGTCGGCCGCCGCGTCGCCGGCATCGCCACCGCGCTCTATGCGGCCCGGGATTACCTGGCCGTCCGGTCCGCCGACCTGCCCCCGGCCGGCCATGACTGGATCGGCCCCGACGACAGCCTGGACCATCTGGGCTCGGCACGCTGGATGCGCCGCGCCGTGCCGGCGGAGCGGGTGGTGCTGCGGGCCAGCTCGCTGCTGGCGCTGCGCGCCGCCGCCCGCGCCGGCCTTGGCGTGGCGCCGTTGCCCTGCTATCTGGCCGACGGCGATCCGGTCCTGGTCCGGCTCGGCGATCCGGTGCCCGAGATGGCGTCGGCGCTGTGGCTGCTGACCCATCCTGATCTGCGCCGCACCGCCCGCGTCAGGGCGCTGCTGGACTTCCTGGCCGGGCGCCTGGCGGCGCTGCGGCCGATCCTCGAAGGACAGGACCGGTGACCATGGCAGGATCGACCGACGACGCCGGCCGGGCGGCGCGGGCCCATACGGTCGCCTGGGCGCTGCTGGCCTTCGCGCCCCTGGCCTGGGCCAGCAATGTCATCGTCGGCCGGGCCCTGGCCGGCATCGTGCCGCCCGACCTGCTCAATCTTCTACGCTGGGGCGGCACGGCGCTGCTGCTGGCGCCGGTGGTCCTGCCCGGCATCGGGCGCCACGCCGGCCAGATCGCGGCCCATATCGGCCTGCTGGTTGCGGGCGGGGTCCTGGGCATGGGGCTGTTCCAGAGCATGGTCTATCTGGCGGTGCAGCTGACCACCGCGACCCATGCCGCGACCGCCCAGGCGCTGTCGCCGCTGGTGGCGCTGCTGGCGACCGCCCGCCGGGGTCCGGCGTCGCGCCGGCTGTGGGCCGGGTTCGCGCTGTCGCTGCTGGGCGTGCTGGCGGTCCAGGCCGATGGTTTGGGTGCCGGCGGCCTGTCCTGGACCCAGATCGCCGGCGACGCGGTCGCCCTGGTCTCGGCGCTGCTGTGGGGCGCCTATGGCGTGCTGGCGGCGCGGCTGCCGCGCACCATCCCGCCGCTGACGTCCCTGTTCGTCATGAGCGCGGTCGCGACGGCGGTGGCGCTGGTCCCGGTGCTCGTGCGCGGCAGCGGGCCGCAGCTCGCCGAGCTGCCGGGACGGGCCTGGCTGGCCGGCGCCTATTTGGCCGTGGTGGTGTCGATCCTCGGCTTGGCCGCCTTCAATTTCGGCGCGCGCCAGGTCGGCGCCGCGCGCAGCAGCCTGTTCATCCACCTGACGCCGGTGTTCGCCATCCTGCTCGCCTCGGCGTTCCTGGGCGAGCGCATCGGGATCCGCGATGTCCTGGGCTTCGGCCTGATCGCCGGCGGCATGGGGGTGGCGCTGACCCGCCCGTCACCGCGCGCGGCGGACGGCTGACGCTTCGGCGATGCTGCCGAATATCCGCCCCGCTACAACGAATGCCGAGTCAATGAACCTCTCAGCTTGCCTCCGCCATCCACGCTTCGGCATCGGCACCGGCGGGAATGCGCAGCGGTGTGGATGGATCCGTAGCGGCCCGCCAGATCGCCTCCGCCACATCGGACGCCTGGGTTACCGGACCGGAGCTGTCGCGGACGCTTGCCACGAAGCGTTCGATCATCGGCGCATAGTCGGGATCGTCGAGACCACGCAGATGCGGCCGTGCATTGTCGCCGAATCGCGTCTCGGGCGAACGACCCGGCAGGACGATGTGAACGCGCACGCCGAATGGCGCCACTTCGACCGCCAGCGATTCAGTAAGAGCATTCACCGCCGCCTTGCTGGCCCGGTACACGCCGACGACAGGCAGCGGCTTGAGCGTCGCCGACGAGGTGACGTTGACGATGGCGCCGGCCCGGCGCTTGCGGAACGCGGGAAGCGCTGCCTGGACCATCGCAAGCGTGCCCAGCGTATTGGTCTCGAATAACGCACGTGCCGTCTCGGGCGTGGTTAGCTCGATTGGCGCCGGCGCGCCGAAGCCGGCATTGTTGACCAGGACGTCGATCGTGCCGGCCTCCGCGATCGCCCTGGCAACGCTGTCGGGATCGGTGACGTCGAGCGGCAGGATTCGCAGGCGATCGGAAGCCGGCAGCAGCTCGGCATTGGGCGTACGCATGGTCGCCAAGACATTCCAATGGCGATCGAGAAATAGCCGTGCGGTTTCGAGTCCGAAGCCGGATGAGCAGCCGGTGATGAGGATCGTGGACAAAGGCAACTCCCGAAAGCGTTGGAACCGCCCTGAAGGTAGATCGCATGTGCAGGACTTGCTATGGTCCGGAGTATCGATTTCTTTGGCGAAAGTCCTGTTGTGGCCATTGATCCGCTCGCCGAGGTCGTAACGCTGCTCCAGCCGACCGCGCGGTTTTCGAAGCTGTTGGAGTGTGCCGGCTCCTGGAGGATCCATCGCGAGACGACCGGCGAGCCATTCTACTGCGCGGTGCTGGAGGGGAACTGCCGAGTGTCGGTGAACGGCCAGCCGTTCATGGCATTGCAGGCCGGCGATTTCGTGCTGGTGCCGGCGATGCACGACGTCATCAACGAAAGCCCGGACGCGCCGCCAAGCGGCGTGACCATGCAGCCGATCGACATCGGCGGGGGCTGCTTTCGCGTCGGCCGGCAGGATGGGCCCGCCGAGCTCCGGATGCGGATCGGTCACGGCGCCTTCGGTTCGCCCGATGCGGCCCTGCTCGTACCGCTTCTGCCGCAGGTGGTTCTGGCGCGCGAGGCTCGGCTCGCGACGCTGATGCAACTGGTCGACGACGAGACTCGCGCGCGGCGTGCGGCGCGTGAACTCGTGCTCGAGCGGCTGTTGGAGGTGTTGCTGATCGAAGCGTTGCGATGCGGCGCGCAGACGACGTCTGCGCCGGGCTTGGCCCGTGGCCTCGCCGACGATCGCCTGGCGGCCGCGTTATGCGCGCTCCATGCACGCCCCGAATATCCCTGGACGGTGACCGAACTCGCCGCCAAGGCGGCTTTGTCACGCTCGGCTTTCTTCGCACGTTTCAATCGCACCGTCGGCCTGTCGCCGATGGAGTATCTACTGACTTGGCGCATGGCGCTGGCCAAGCGATTGCTGTGCGAGCACGACCTCAGCATGGATCAGGTTGCCGAGCGTGTGGGCTATAGTTCCGCAAGCACCTTCAGCGTCGCCTTTGCCCGCCATGCTGGGGTGCCGCCAGCCCGCTACGCACGGATGCGCCCAAACGGCGGCAATTCGTCGGCCCGGTCAGCGTAAATGACCGGCAGAAACCACAGGCCCTGAGGGTGCGATCGCCGCCCGCAGCCGCTCCGCAACGTCGGCCGCGTTTGCCTCCGCGATGTTCGTGAAGCCCAGCAGCAGCGCCTGGCCGACATCCTGCTCGGCCGCCAGCGGCGACAGCGCCGTCGGCGCCAAGCCGGCGGCCCGGGCGCGGTCGGCCAGCGCCGTATCGGGGCCCAGGCCCGGAAAGCGCGCCATCAAGTGCATGCCGCCCGCGGCCAGCGCGACCTCGACCCGGTCGCCGAAGGCGGCCGCCAACGCCGCGGCCAGCGCCTTGCGGCGGGCGGCGTAGAGGCTGCGCATGCGGCGCAGATGGCGGGCGAAATGGCCCTCGGCCAGGAAGGCTGCGACCACGGCCTGGTCGAAGGCGGCGCGGCCGCCCTGGAGCAGGCGGCAGACGCGGGCGAAGGCCTCGGCCTGGCTCTCGGGCACCACCAGGTAGCCCAGGCGCAGCGCCGGGAACAGCACCTTGCTGAAGCTGCCCACATAGAGCACCCGGCCGTCGCGGTCCAGGCTCTTCAGCGCCGGCAGCGGCCGGCCGACATAGCGGAACTCGCTGTCATAGTCGTCCTCGACGATCCAGGCGCCCGAGTCGGCCGCCCAGGCCAGCAGCGCCAGCCGGCGGGGCAGCGCCAGGGCCACGCCCAGCGGGCTCTGATGGGCCGGCGTCACAACCGCGAAGCGGGCATCGTCGCAGCGGGCGATGCCGTCGGCGACGCGCAGGCCGTCGCCGTCCACCGGCACCGGCACCAGCCGCGCTCCGGCTGCCGCCAGCGCGGCGCGGGCCAGCTGGTAGCCCGGATCTTCGACCCAGGCGGCATCGCCCGGGCGCATCAGCACCTGCAGGATCAGGGCCAGGGCCGACTGGTAGCCGCCGGTGATCATGACCTGGTCGGGGCTGCAGTCGACGCCGCGCGCGACCGCCAGGTAGCTGGTCACGGCCTGGCGCAGCGCCGGCAGGCCGGTGGGGTCGGGATAGTTCAGCCCGGCGACGCTGAGCGCGCGGGCCTGGCGCCCGGCCAGCCGCGCCCACAGGGCGCGCGGGAAGGCATCGAGCGCCGGCAGCCCCAGGCGGAAGGGCGGCACCGGCCGCTCGGCGGCGTCGTCGGGGCGCAGGCCGGGCTCCGGCGGGCGGACAGCCGGGCGCTCGGGCGGCGGCCGGCGCAGCGCCGGCGACACCACGGTGCCGGCGGGGCCGCGCGCGAGCAGGTAGCCTTCGCCGGTCAGCATGGCATAGGCCGCATCGACGGTGCCGCGCGCCAGCGCCAGCTGGCTGGCCAGGCTGCGCACCGAGGGCAGCCGGTCGCCGGGCTTGAGCCGGCCTTCGGCGATCGCCTGGCGGATGCGGTCGTAGATCTGGCGCTGGATCGGGACCGTTCCCGCTCGGTCGACGGCGATCAAGCCGCTCATGGCCTATTCATTCTGACAAATCTTGGACCTTATGGATGGTCCATGATGCCGCCATCTTCCGGGCACAGCAAGCAAGGAGACGACCGATGCACATGCCGCGCTTGAACGCTCCCGAGGTCGCGCCCCAGGGTTACCAGGCGCTGATCGCCGTGGAGGGCTATGTCCGCAAGAGCGGGCTAGAGCACAGCCTGATCGAGCTGGTGAAGATGCGGGCCTCGCAGATCAATGGCTGCGCCTATTGCCTGGACATGCATTCCAAGGACGCGCGCAAGGCCGGCGAGACCGAGCAGCGGCTGTACCTGCTCAACGCCTGGCGCGAGTCGCCGCTCTACAGCGCCCGCGAGCGGGCGGCGCTGGCCTGGACCGAGGTGCTGACCAAGGTCGCCCAGGGCCATCCCACCGACGCCGACTTCCAGGCCCTGCGCGAGCACTTCACCGACAAGGAAATCGTCGACCTGACCATCGCCATCGGCCAGATCAATGTCTGGAACCGCCTGGCCATCGGCATGGGCAATGTCCACCCGGTCGCGGCCAAGTGACGGCGCCAGAGCTCCGGCATGCCGGGACCGAGGCCGAGATCATGGCCTGCTTCCCGGTCATGCACCAACTGCGCCCGCACCTGGTCGGCGCCGAGGCGCTGGTGGCGCGGGTACGCCGCCAGCAGGACGAGGGCTACCGCCTGCTGGCGGCCTGGCGCGACGGCCAGGCGGTGGCGGCCGCGGGCTACCGGTTCCACGAGAACCTGATCCGCGGGCGGTTCGTCTATGTCGACGACCTGGTGGTGTTGGAGGCGGAGCGCCGCGGCCGGCTCGGCGCCCGGCTGCTCGACGCGGTCGCCGACCTCGGGCGGACCGCCGGAGCGGCGGCGCTGGTGCTCGACACCGGCCTCGCCAATTCCCTGGCCCAGCGCTTCTATTTCCGCTGGGGCCTGCTGGCGACCGGCCTGCATTTCGCGCGGGCCCTGGCATGAGCCGGACCATCCTGCAGATCGAGGCCAGTCCTGCGGGCGCGGCCTCGGCGAGCCGCCGGCTGGCCGCCGCGCTGGTCGCGGCCCTCTGTGCCCGCGAGCCCGGCGCCCGGGTGGTGCGGCGCGACCTGGCGCAGGACCCGCCGGCGCTGGTCGACGCCGGCTTCGCCGCCGCGATCCGGGTGCCGCCCGACGTCCACACCGACCGGCAGCGGGCGGCGCTGGCCGTCGCCGAGGCGCTGATCGGCGAGCTGGAGGCCGCCGACCTCCTGGTCATCGGCACGCCCATGCACAATTACACGGTGCCGGCGGTGCTCAAGGCCTGGATCGACCAGGTGCTGCGGATCAACCGCAGCTTCCGCTCGACGCCGGCCGGCAAGGTCGGGCTGCTGAAGGACCGGCCGACCTTCGTCGTCTCGGCCGCCGGCGGGCTGCATGCCGGCGACGGCGCGCGCCAGCCCGATTTCCTGACGCCCTATCTGACCGCCGTGCTGGCGACCATCGGGATCCGGCAGGTGGCGTTCTTGCCGGCCCAGGGCCTGTCGCGCGACCCCACGGCGCTGGACCGGGCCTGCGCCGCGGTGCCGGACTGGGTCGACCATCATCTTGCGGAGGCGGCATCATGACTGCGATCGTTCGCGACGTGCGGCCCGTGGACCAGCCGGCCTGGCGCCCGCTGTGGGACGGCTACAACGCCTTCTACGGCCGCGCCGGCGCCACGGCGCTGCCTGAAGCGATCACCGCGCTCACTTGGGCGCGGTTCTTCGATCCCGCCGAGCCGGTCCATGCCCTGGTCGCCGAGCTCGACGGCCGGCTGGTCGGGCTGGCCCACTACCTGTTCCACCGCAGCACCATCCTGGACGGTCCGACCTGCTATCTGCAGGACCTGTTCACGGCCCCCGACTGCCGCGGCCACGGCATCGGCCGCGCGCTGATCCTGGCGGTCTACGAGCGGGCGCGGGCGAGCGGTGCGGCGCGGGTCTATTGGCAGACGCACGAGACCAACGCCACGGCCATGCGCCTGTACGACCAAGTGGCCGAGCGGTCGGGCTTCGTGGTGTATCGGAAGACGCTGTGAGGGTCGCGGATGGCCCGCGATGATGGAGCGGAGGGGGACGTTGGTCGTCGTTAGGGGCGCGGCATCCCGATCACCCGGATGTCGCTGAACGACACCCAGCTCTGCGAGCGCGGCACCAGGATCCGCACGACCTGCGGTTTCTCGAAGATGACGTGCAAATGGGCGGCGCCGGGACCGGCAAGGACCCGCTCGACTCGGGTCTTGACCATAAATTGAAGGTCACCGCTCGTCCGGGTCCGTAGGCCACGTAGGGGATCAGGACAACCCGGCGAAATCGCAGAGTTTGCCGAGGCCAACCTCCAGTAGCCCCACCAATCACCCGAGTTCCAGCCGCCACCATCGAATGCTCGGGCGGGATCGCCGAGCGCGACGTAGGTGCCGGAGGCGGCGTAGCACTCACGTGGCAGACGCACCGACAGGTCGGTCCGCGCCGCCACGGCGGAGGCCGCGATGGCCAGGACGATGGCCCAGGCCTCGGCGCATGCGGCGCCGGCATGATCACGCGGAGCGGCGGATGGAGGGGCATCGGTTGGAACCCGAACTCAGATTGCCCGCGTGCGGTCCGCCACTCCTAAGCTGGACGTCCACCTGCTGATGGCGCCTCGTGGCCGACCGATAGCCACTGCCGCGACCAAGGATGCCGACAGTGCGCCTCGCGTTTCAATAGTTGTATTTGAATGCGTAGCATAGATTCGCCACATGTCCCATGCGCGCATCCAGCGCTGTGGGTCGAACAAGTATACCACTTAGGATAGCTCTCCGTCGACTGCTTATCGGGTATATTGCGTCGGGTCAGTGTCTTCAAACGACTAAACCTATAGATTGTAATATCTCTCTCTCTCTGTCCAGGATTAACCAGCTGGGACGATATATAATCTCGCGGATACTCACCTCATTCCCGTCGATGGGAGCGTATTCGACGTATCACTAGATCCATCGTCTACCTAATAGGTCTCAGGGCGATCTAAATCTCGTTCAGATTTTAGGCTTGACGAGAATGATACTTTTTCGTATATGTCAAAAAATTGTAACGATGATCGAAGAGATGCGACTTTCGCGCCAAATTCCTAACCATATCGGTCGTTCATCTGTACCGATCGGATCATATTTACTGTAATTCTCGCCAGGAATCGGGAAATAATCGCGTGATATGGTACATTGTACACTGAGAAGTACTGGAAGCATGTTGCGATATGCTGTGTTATTGAGATCTGGTTGTGCTAGCATTACAAGGACCGCCTTGCCGACGGGCCGGCATGCCGGCCGCAATTATTCGTGCCGGCCGAGAGTCTGGTGATGAGTTGGACGCTTCTCACCGGGGTCGCAGGCGGCATTGGCGCGGCGATCGCCCAGAAGCTGACGTCTGGCCAAGACCGGGTGGTCGGATTGGACATCATGCCGCCGCCACGATACGGACTGCTCGAATTTGTGCACTGCGACCTGATAGCGGCGGACATGGTCTGGCTGCTCGGTCTGCTGGACAAGTACGGCGCGCCCCGTGCCGCAATCTTCGCCCACGGAGTCTACGATCGTACGCCGATCCACCGTTATTGTGATCGGGAGGTCAGGCGGGTGATGGCGATCAACTTCGAAAGCGTCTTTCGCATCACGAGTGGGCTGGTCGAGCCGATGGCGGCTGCCGGTGGCGGGAACTTCGTATTTCTGGGCAGCCAGGCTGGCGCTTTCGGCGGCGCCGACCCGATCTATGCCGCATCGAAAGCGGCCTGCGTCGCGCTGTCGAAATCGCTGGCGCGGGAACTGGGCGGCCGTGGGATCCGCGCCAATGTGGTGTCGCCGGGCCCGGTGCGGACGCCAATGGCGGCGGCCGCGATGACTGCCGAACGCCAGGCATACTACGCCGCCCAGATACCGATCGGCCGGTTCACGGAAGCCAATGAAGTCGCCGAGGTCGCCTGTTTCCTCGCTACCCAGGAAGGAAGCTCGATCAATGGCGCGACCATTGATATTGATGGAGGTTTGTTCAGGCGACGACTCGATGCCGGCTGGTCGATGTCTCCAATGAATCGACGATATCCAACCGCTTTGGCTTGTTCAGGCTCCGTATATTTCGAGTGGCCGAGAACGCGGATATCGTTACGCTACCGGTGGCTTATACCGGTCAACCCGAGAATGGCTGCCTGGTGCGGCTGAACTCGGCTTGCATCACCAGCGAAGTGTTTGGTGATACTGCATGTGATTGCAAGTGGCAGTTGGATGAATCGTTCCGAATAATTGCGGAAGCCGATCAAGGGCTGATTATCTATTTGCCACATCATGAAGGCCGGGGAATCGGCCTTTTTAACAAAATTGAGACAATGAACCTTATGGAGCGGAAGCGTATTACATCAGCGGCAGCATTCCAAGAGTTGCATTTTGATCCCGATGTGCGACGGTATGATTGCACTGTTCCCATATTCGAATGGTTTGGGATCTCGGAAATCACGCTGATCACGAACAATCCTCGCAAGGTGCTGTCCCAGATCGACGCAGGAATTAAGGTGTCCAAGCGACGAGCAATCGTGTGCGATGACCCTGCTCTTTCTGAATACCTCTCTGCTAAGCGAGAGCAGCTGGGACACCTGATAGACACGGTCGAATCTGGAGAGTAGAGTGACTTTTTACACGAGATTTGCGATCGCGCGCCGCGCGTTCGGTCCGCTTTGTCTGGGCATCGACCCGTCTGCGGACGTTCTGGCGCGCTGGGGTTGCCCGAACAACACTGACGGGCTGGAGCGGTTCGCCGACTATTTGTTGGCGCGGGTCGAGGGCAGGATTGGCATCGTAAAGCCGCAGATCGCATTCTTCGAGCGGTTCGGCTCGGTCGGGCTCGCGGTGCTCGAACGAATGAACGCCGTATTTCGGTCGCGCGGCACCCTGGTGCTCATTGACGCCAAGCGCGGCGACATTGGATCGACCTGCGCCGGCTACGCTCAAGCCTTCTTTGCCCCTGACAGCCCGCTGCGGAGCGATGCGGTGACCGCGACCGCATATCTGGGCCATGCGTCACTGCGCCCGCTGCTGGATGCCGCCCGTGCCGCCGATGGCTGCGTTTTCGTCGTGGTGAAGTCGTCGAACCCGGAGGGCAAGGCCCTCCAGGGTGCTCGTGAGCGATCGGGCATCTCGGTCGCCCACAGTCTTGCCCGCGCGGTCGCTGCTTACAATCAGGAGGATCCCGCCCGCCCGGCTTGTGGCGCGGTCGTTGGGGCGATGCACTTGCCGGACGACCCGATGCTGCTGGAGCAGTTGGGCCAATCTCTGATCCTCGCGCCCGGTATCGGCCCGCAAGGGGCAAGCTTCGATGATCTTCGCCGCTGTGCCGTTAGGCACAATGTGATCCCTCCGGTTTCCCGGCAGGTCCTCTTGGCCGGGGCGCGTGGCGACGCCTTCCAGAGGGAGCTTGATGCGTGCCGGGAATCGGCGCGGCGAGCCCTGGGCGAGCAGCTGGCTGGCGGCGACTCGTGATGCTACAGGAGCGGCGGGCCCTGGCCGGCTCGATATTCGAAGCAGCCACCTATCGCGGGCGGCTGATCGCCGTGGTGGGCTTCGACGGCTCGGGCAAGACCACCCAGCTCGACCGGCTGGCCGCTTGTCTTCGAGCTAATGGCGAAGACGTGGTGGTGACTCGGCAGCCGACGGATTGGTACCGCAACGACCCGTTCGTCCGGGGCTTCCTGGACAGCGGTGCCGGCAGCGAGCAAGTCAAGGCCTTGGCATTGTTCGCAGCGGCCGATCGGATGCGGCACCTCCAGGAGGTGGTCCGCCCGGCGTTGCATGCCGGCAAGACCGTCCTCTGCGACCGCTATGTCTTTGCCAGCCTGGCGCTGTTCGAGTATCGCGGCGTAAGCCTGCAGTTCCTGGCCGACATCAACCGCGGCGTGCCCCGGCCCGACCTTGCCCTGTATCTGAGCGTACCGCCGGATCTGCTGTTGCGCCGCCTGAGGCAGAGAGACGGCGAGAAGCTGAAGTTCGAAGAGCGGTCGGTCGCGGTTGTCCAGGCCATGATCGCCCATTATGCGATCTTCGATGCGCATCTCGTCACAATTCCGGCCGCAGGGGCGATCGACGACATTCATCGTGCCATTGTCGGCGCCTGCCGTCCGATGTTCCCATCGATCGTTCCGCTGGAGCAGTACACATGATTACCATCTCGAATTCCGAGATTCTGCGCCGGGCGAAATGCCCACCCGACAGCACTGTTGTCGTCAGCGGCACGCTGTTGGAGGGTATCGGCAACGCTCACTCCGACATCGACGTCTATGTCTTCGCAGAGGCGCGACCAGATCCGGCAGCCTTTACAAGTCATAACTTTTCCATCATGGCGGCCGATGGAGTTCATCAGATTTACGACTATATTGACGATCGTGGGTTAGGTTTTGATGTAGAATACTACAGTTACCAAGACGCACAGGCGGTCGCGGACGAACTGGACCGACTTTACCAGCGCGCCCGGCTGTCCACCAAGATTTTTCGGCCGACGCTGTCGTTGGCGGCCGAGGACTTAATCCACAAAGTGTCAATCGGAAAAGTCATATCCGGAGATTTATCGCGGCTTCCTCTGGATTTCCAGGCTCTGAAATACCAATTCTGTTTCTTGAAATACCGAAATCTCACCGGTGGCTACCCGGAGTTCAAGGACCTGCGCGGTGCAGTAGGGATTGGAGATCTGGACACGGCGCTCTCTATTGCGCGTGATTACGTGACCAACCATGCCAACGCTCTGAGCTTTCTGGCGGGCAATTCCAATCCGAAAAAGAAATGGGTGTCGAGGAAACTGAAGGCCCTGCCAGACGCGCTCCGTGGTCTCGGCATCGACATCATCGACTGGCTGCATGCCGACGCCAGCACCGAGCGCCGGCGGCTCGACCTGATTCTAGCGGGATTGCAGCTAATCGAGCGGATTTTTGTCGAGACCCGCGCGCTGCTCGATTCACGGCCTCAATATTATTCTCTGTCGGACGCCCTCCGGCTTACCGAGGAAGAGTACAATCGAGAGCAGATTAAGGACGTTCAGACCAACGAGGAATTCGACTGCCGCCGACGACAGTTCACCCCCACCGTACCGCCGCTAGATCATTACATCATGACCGAGATCGGCCGGTCCATCACCAGCATCGATATCCGGATCGGCGTCGATTGATGCTGCGCCATCACCCGCGTTTCGATTTCCTGGTCGCGGTCGGGCTCGGCAGCTTCACGCGCGGAGCCTACATAACGGCGCTGGCCTGGTCGGCAATGGCCGCCTCCGGCGACGTCGCCTTGGTCGGAGTCGCCTTCGTCATCGGACATGCCATCAATTTGGTCATGGGGCCGGGCTGCGGCGTACTGCTGGATCGATTCGACCGCCGCCGGCTAGCTCTGGCCGGCCAGCTGGTCAGCGGAACCGCCTTCGTCGTGCCGTACCTGTTGGACGCGTTAGGGGTGACAGGCCCGATCACGGCTCTGTTTGCGACCTCCACGCTCGCTGCCCTCGGAGTATTGATCATGAGCGGCGCGCTCGATGCGATCCAGCAGGCGATCGTCCCAGTGCAGGATCGACGCTCGGTCAGTGCGCTGGTTGGCGCGCTGCGTCAGGGATCGATGATCGCCGGGACCGGTGGCGCCGGCCTCCTTATCCACTGGACCTCGTCCGTAACCACGTTCCTGATGCTGGCGGCATGCTGTCTGGCCAGTACGGCGAGCCTGTACCGGCTGCCGACTTGCGTCAGCGCACAGCCGAAGAAGGCTGGCCTGCTGGCGGCGCTTTCCGATGGCGTTCGCATTTTCTTCGAGTTTCCGGTCCTGGGCTTCCTGGCGGCGCTGACGGCGCTGTCCTTCGCGATTGGCCAGCTCTCCAATGTCCTGCTGCCGGGTTTCGTGGCCGGCATCCTGCACGCGGGCAGCCGCGAGTTCGGCCTGATCGATTCGGCCTGGTCGGTGGGCGGGCTGATCAGCGCCTCGCTCGTCTCGCTGGCACTGAGGCGGACCGAACTGCGATGGGGCGAGGTCTGGGCTTCGGGGTGTCTGGGCGTGGGGCTGCTGCTGTTCGGGTATCTGCATGACGCCTACCTCGCGGCAGTCCTGCAGTTCTTGTTAGGCTTCCTGTTTTCGGCGGCGAAGGTGCTGTGCGACGGGAAGATCCTGGTGATGTGTCCACCCGATATCATCGGCCGCGTTCGATCGAACTGCCAGGCCCTGATCGGAGCGTGCGGCATCTGCATCTATCTCTCACCGATCGTGCTGCGCGGCATGGACGTCGCCCAAATGTATCGAACCTGGGGCGTCGTCGTGACGGCCGTCGTTCTGCTCTGCTTTCTGCTCTGCCGCCCGCTGCTGCGGAAATCCGCGATTGCCGCCTGACCAGGGCCGTGCCTACACGGTGCCGGCGGTGCTCAAGGCCTGGATCGACCAGATGCTGCGGATCAACCGCAGCTTCCGCTGGCAGACCCACGAGACCAACGCCACGGCCATGCGGCTGTACGACCAGGTGGCCGAGCGGTCGGGCTTCGTGGTGTATCGGAAGGGGCTGTGAGCCGCTGCCCCAAACCATCGGAGCGGTGCCGTGCATGCCATGCGAACCGGCCGTGAACGGCGGTCAACCGCACAGCCGATTGTTGCGCGCATCGGTCCGATGCCGTTAGGGTTGCCGGCCTTCGACCCGAACGAGAGGGGAAGCGGGTGCTGCACCGTCGCTTCCATAGCCGAACCCGTGGACCTGTCTTTGCCCCGCGCTTGACCTCGCGGGGCTGACCGGGACCGTTCTGTCGTCTCGTCGTCAGCCTTTTTGGCACGCCTCTGACGTGCTTGCTGACTGGATGAGACGAATATGTCGCTGATCGCTGTCAAAGACCTGT
>CAZEFK010000088.1:0-28978 GCA_964511405.1 uncultured Comamonadaceae bacterium
CCCAGGGCGCGCCGCCCCACGACTGGCTGCAGAACCTGGGCGGGTCGATCGGCATGGGCCTGCCGGTCGCGACCGGCGCCGCCGTCGCCTGCCCGGGCCGGCCGGTGGTGTGCCTGGAGGGCGACGGCAGCGGCATGTACACGCTGCAGGCGCTGTGGACCCAGGCGCGCGAGAGCCTGAACGTGACCACCGTCATCTTCGCCAACCGCTCCTACGCCATCCTGCGGCACGAGCTGGCCAATGTCGGGGTCGGCAATGTCGGGCCCAAGGCGCTTGACATGCTCGACCTCGGCCGGCCCGATCTGGACTGGGTGGCGCTGGCCCGCGGCATGGGCGTACCGGGCGCCCGGGTCGAGACCATCGATGCCTTCATGGACCAGTTCGCCTACGGCGTCGCGACTCCCGGCCCCTACCTGATCGAGGCGGTGCTGTGAGTGCCCCGGCGCTGACGCTCTATGGGTTCGGGCCGGGTTTCGGCCTGCCGGACCCCAGCCCGTTCGTGACGAAGGCGGAACTATTATTGAAGCTGTCGGGCTTGCCCTATCGGATGGCGGTCGGCAGCCGGGGGCAGGCGCCGAAGGGCAAGCTGCCTTATTTGCGCGACGGCGACGTCCTGATCGGCGATTCGACCTTCATCCGCCGGCATCTCGAGCAGCGCCACGGCATCGACTTCGAGCGCGGCCTGTCCGCCGAGCAGCGCGGCATCGCCTGGGCGATCGAGAAGCTGTGCGACGACCACCTGTACTGGCTGTTGGTGCAGCTGCGGTGGCTGGACGACGACAATTTCGCGCGCGGGCCGGCCGGCTTCTTCAAATCCGTTCCGGCGCCGATACGACCGGTGATCCAGGCGGTGATCCGGCGCAGCGTGCGGCGGACGCTGCATGGCCAGGGGCTGGGCCGGCACAGCGCCGACGAGCGCGCCGCGCTGGCCGAAACGGGCTTCGCCGCGATCGCCGCCGTGCTGGGCGACAAGCCCTATCTGATGGGCGACCAGCCCTGCGGTGCCGATGCCACGGTGTTCGCCTTCGTCGCCGGGGCCCTTTGTCCGCTGTTCGAGGGCTCGCTCCGCCGCGCCGCGCAGGCGCAGCCGGCGTTGGTCGCCTATCGCGACCGCCTGATGGCCCAGTACTTTCCGGCGCCCGGTCAGGCCAGCTCGACACCGTCATAGAGTTCGGCCAACGGCAGCTCGATGCCGATCTCGGGCAGACGCAGCACGGCGTCGGCGGCCAGGAGATGCCCGATCCAATCGCCGCCGGCGCGCTCGAACTGGGTCCCGGCCATCTCGGTCTGGGACAGCACGACGTACCGGCGCACCGACGGCGTGGCGGCATAGTCCTGGTTCTTGACCAGCAGATCGATGCGCGCCGTGCTGTCGCTCAGGATCTCGAAGATGACCACGGGCTCCGTCACGACCGTCGCCTGGGTGGGCACGGGCGTACAGACGACGAAGCCATCCGGGTACCGGATCTTGCCGGCGGCCTCGATCTTGAGGTCATGGCCGACATAGCGGCAAGGCTGGCCGCGCAGCCGGCCGCCGACCGAGATCGCCAGGTTGCGCTGGATGAAGGCGTGGGCGACCGTGCCGCCGGTCATGGCCACCGCGCGCACGCCGTCGAACTCGTGGCGCAGCGGCTGCTGCTCCTCCCAGGCGAGGAACTCGGCCAAGCTCATGGGGCGGTCCCAGGCGACGCTCATGGCTCAACCTAACATGGCACGCGCCGGCGCCTATTCGGCCGTCAGCAGTCCCCGGAAGTCCTCGACCAGCTGCGCCAGCGACGGTTCGTGCAGGTACATCATGTGGCCGGCATCATAGTAGCGCATGGTCACGCGGCCGGCGTCGATGCCGTTGCCGGCGATCGTGTTCTCGACCGCAAAGAACGGCGTGGCCAAGTCATAGAGACCGTTGGCCATCAGCACCCGCAGCGACGGGTTCTCGCGCTGCAGCCGGCCGAGCTCGGGCGCCAGGTTGATGTAGCCGGGCCAGCGCGACGGGCTGTCCTGTTTCGGTCCGTGCCAGTCCCATTTCTGCAGGGCGTCGCGGTTGAACACGGTGTAGGGGCGCTCGCTGTCGACCGCCAGCGTCCGGGTCAGGTAGTCGTTGATCGTGGCGGTGTAGGCGGTATCGATGGCGTAGGCGGACGGGTCGGCATCCGGCGCTTCGCCGACATCGTCATAGTCGCGCCCCAGATAGCGCGAATCGAACCGGCCGACGGTGCGGCCCTGGTCGCGCAGCAGCTCCTTGCGGAAACGCGAGGGATCGATGCGCAGGTTGGCGCGGTCCAGCCAGGCTTCCGACAGGCCGCTGTAGCGGGCAAGGCGGCGGAGCACGCGCCGGCGCCGGGCCTCGGGTAAGCGGCTGCCGGCGAGCAGGGCGCTGGCATAGTCGCCGAGCGCGAAGTCACGGACCTCGTCGAGGAAGGCGCCGCGGTCGGTCGGCGCCGGCTGGATGCGGCCATGATAGAGCGCGGTCGCGGCGTAGGTCGGCAGATAGCTGACGTCGGGCAGGGTATTGCCCTTCTCGAACCGGGCCGTATGGAAGTCGATGATCACCGAGATCAGGCCGAGGCCGTTGAACGCCACCCCCGCCAGACCGCCCATGAGCTTGCCCGCGACGGCCACGCTGCGGGTGGTGCCGTAGCTTTCGCCCGCCAGGTAACGGGGCGAGGCCCAGCGCTTGTGGACGGTCAGCCACTGCTTGATGAAGTCCGCGATCAGCTGGGCGTCGGCGTCGAGGCCCCAGAACTCTTCGGGCTTGGCTTCGCCGAGCGCCCGGCTGTAGCCGGTGCCGACGGGATCGACGAACACCAGGTCGGTCACGTCCAGGCAGCACAGCGGGTTGTCGATCAGCGGATAGGGGGCCGGACCGGCGCCGGTGCCGTCGCCCGGCACCACCAGCCGCTTCGGCCCGAAGGCGCCGAGATGCAGCCACAGCGACGCCGACCCCGGGCCGCCGTTGAACAGGAACGTGACCGGGCGCCGGGCCGGGTCGGTCCCATCCTCTTGCAGGTACGAGAACGAGAAGATGCTGGCGCGCGGCTTGTCCTGCGCGTCCTTGAGGTGGATGTCGGCGGCGATCGCCCGGTAGGCGACGGCGCGGCCGTGGAAGCGGCCCTCGTGGCGGGTCTCGTAGCGCTGGGGCTCGGGGATCGGCGTGGCGGCGGGCTTCGTCGTGTCGCCACCGTCGGCAGCGCCGTCGAGGGGCAGGACCGCCCGACGGGCGGCGGCATCGGCAACAAGCATGGGGCAGGATCCGGCGGACGGGTCAGACCGACAGGCCGCCATCGACGACCATGACCGCTCCCGTCGTGAAGGCGGATTCGTCGCCGGCCAGGTAGACGGCGAGCGCCGCGATCTCCTCGGCGGTGCCGAGCCGGCCGAGCGGTTGGCGCGCCACGAAATTCGGCCTGACCTCCTCGGGCTTGCCGAGGGCGGCAATGCGCTCGTCGAGAGAGGGGGTCGCGACGGTGCCGGGCGCGATGGCGTTGCAGCGGATGCGGTGCTTCACATAGTCGATCGCCACCGACTTGGTCAGGCCGATCACGGCCGCCTTCGAGGCGCCATAGGCGCACCGGCTGGCCACGCCTTTGATCGACCCCGCCACCGACGCCATGTTGATGATCGAGGCGCCGCGGCCGGCCGCGACCATCGCCGGCAGGAAGGCCCGAATCATCAGGTACATGGCGCGGACGTTCAGGTTGAACGAGACGTCCCAGTCCTGGGGCTCGCACTCCAGCAGGGCGCCCTGGTGAACATAGCCCGCGCAATTGAACAGCACGTCGACGGCGCCGAGATCGGCGGCGATCGCGGCGACCCCAGCCTCGTCGGTGACGTCCAGCCGGCGCGTCGCAAGCCCGCCCTTGCCGTCCAGAACCTGGAGCTTGCCGGCGTCGATGTCGGTCGCGACCACTTGGGCGCCTTCGGCCGCGAACATCAACGCGGTCGCCTGACCGATGCCCTGGCCCGCCGCCGTGACCAATGCCCGTTTGCCCGTCAGCCGCCCCGCCATGCGACGCCTCCATCCGTCATCGTTCGCTGGGGGCCGTCTTAGCACCGTCATCGGCGGCCGTCTGCATCAGTGCCACCGCCGCGGCGCCCAACGCTTCATCGACCTCGACCTCGATCCAGCCCAGCGGCTGCGGCGCCGACCAATCCGGTGCAGCCTCGGGAAAATCCAGGTGCCAGCGGTCCAGGAAGCGGTCGAGGTTGCGGTCCAGGCAGGCATGCAGCCAGGCCAGCTTGGCCGGGTCCTGGTGCAGCCAGCGGCTGCCGGCCATGAACCGGCCGAGCTGCGGGATGATGGTGGCGCCGACCCGCAGCCCGGCGCGGCGAGCCCGGAACGCCAGGTCGTAGTCGTCGAAGCCCAGCGGCGCATAGGCGGCGTCGAACAGGCCGACCTGATCGATCAGACGCCGGCTCAGGATCAGCGGCGAGCGGATCGCAATGTCGCTCTCGACCACCGGGACCCGCAGCCGGCCGTCGCGCACCTCGGGCACAATCAGATGCTGCTGGCGCTCCTCGAAGCGGCCGAACGGCCGGTCGAGGCGGCGGCGGCTGCGGCGGGCGTGCGGTGTCGGCGCATCGTCCGGCGCCGGCCCCGTGTCGCCGATTCGCCGCCATTGGGCCGCGAAGCCGCGGCCGCACAGCAGGTCGAGCCCGAACTCGCGCATGGCCTGGGCCGCGCGGTCGAGCCAGCCCGGCGACAGGATCAGGTCGTCGTCCTGGACGATCGCCACCGGATCGCCGCCGGCGATGCCCAGGCCGACATTGTTGGCACGCGTCTCCCACAGGTCGGGCGTGGTGAGTCGGATCCCCGGATAGCGCGCCAGGATGCGGTCGGTCCCGTCGGTGCTGCCGTCGTCGATCAGCACGAACTCCGCACCCGGCGCCGACGCGACCAGGGCGTCCAGGAAGAAAGGCAGGTAATGCGCCTTGTTGTGGATGGTGACGACGATGCTGGCGGTCATCGGAGCGGCCGATCTTCGCATGCGATGGTGTGTAGTGCTGATGGTATAGCTCGTTTGGCGCGGAGCATCGGGAATTTGCTCGGCGATCGAGCGAATCGCTGTAACTCTTTGAAGTTGTGGTTTTGTCGGGGTGTGATACAGCGGCCGCGCCAGAATATCTAGGAAAATCCTGCCAATTTAAAATTTGAATCAAAATCCGGAACATCCGCGCGTCATTCAATCTGCTATCTAAAATGGAGAGGTAGATGCCGGATCCGACCTCGGCGGCTCCCACGATTGGGGGCCTCAACGGTAGTTCCGTGTCCACGACTACCGGTGCCGGGCTGGCGCTGCTGGATCCGGGGGCGGCGTCGCTGGTGAGCGACCCGAACAACCCGGCGAGCTTTGCCGGCGGCAGCATCGTGGCGTCGCTGGGCGGCGGGTTCGCCTCGCAGGACGAGCTGTTCATCGGTACCGGCAACGGCATCGGCTTCCAGTACACCGGCGGGGTCAGTCAGCTGACCTACAACGGTGCGGTGATCGGCACCGAGACCGTCGGCAGCGGCAGCGGCGGTCCGCTGGTGGTGTCGCTGACCGGCGGCGCCAGCCTGGCGGCGGTGGATGCGGTGCTGCACGAGATCGAGTTCGAGTCCGGCGGCCTGGGCAGCGGGCCGCGCTCGGTGGCGGTAACGGTCAATGACGGCACCGGCGCGCCGAGCAGCCAGGCCGCGACCGTGACGGTGTCGGTGGCGCCGGGGGCGCCGCACTTCTACGGCCTGAGCGGCGGCGCGGTGACCGCGGGCGCGGGCCCGGTGCGGCTGACGCAGTATGGCGGCGAATCCGACCCCAACAACCTGCCGAGCACGTCGGGGGCGGTGCTGACGGTGGCGGTCACCGGCAATGCCGACCCGGGCGACCTGCTGGGGCTGGCCGCGGTCGGCGGCATCGCGGTATCGGGGAGCACGGTCTACGACAACGGCACGGCCGTGGCGACCCTGTCCGGCGGCGCCAGCAGCACGCCGCTGACCGTCAGCTTCAACGGCGCCGGCGGCTATCCCGCCGGCATCGTCTCCAGCGTGGTGGAGGCGGTCGACCTGGCCGCCAGCCAGGCCGGCAGCGGCCCGCGCACGGTCACGCTGACCTACAGCGACGGCGTCACCGGGGCGCCGGCCGGCACGGCGACGACCACGGTCAGCGTCGCGCCGCCGCCGCCGGTGGCGCCCACCATCACGGGCCTCAACGGCACGACGGTGGCGACGACGGCGGGGGCCGGGCTGGTGCCGCTGGATCCGGGGGCGGTGTCGCTGGTGAGCGACCCGAACAACCCGGCGAGCTTTGCCGGCGGCAGCATCACGGCGTCGCTGGGCGGCGGGTTCGCCTCGCAGGACGAGCTGTTCGTCGGTGCCGGCAACGGCATCGGCTTCCAGTACACCGGCGGGGTCAGCCAGATGACCTACAACGGTGCGGTGGTCGGCACCGAGACCATCTGCAGCGGCAGCGGCGGCCCGCTGGTGGTGTCGCTGACCGGCGGCGCCAGTCTGGCGGCGGTGGATGCGGTGCTGCACGAGATCGAGTTCGAGTCCGGTGGCCTGGGCAGCGGGCCGCGCACGGTGGCGGTGACGGTCAATGACGGCACCGGTGCGCCGAGCAGCCCGGCCGCGGACGTGACGGTCTCGGTGGCGCCGGCGGTGCCGCAGTTCTACGGCCTGGGCAGCGGCGCCGCGGTGACCGCGGGCGCCGGCCCGGTGCGGCTGGCGCCGATGGGGGGCGAGATCGACTACAACGGCCCGCCGAGCACGTCGGGGGCGGTGCTGACGGTGGCGATCACCGGCAATGCCGACCCGGGCGACCTGCTGGGACTGGCCGCGGTCGGCGGCATCGCGGTATCGGGGAGCACGGTCTACGACAACGGCACGGCTGTCGCGACGCTGTCCGGCGGCGCCAGCAGCACGCCGCTGACCGTGAGCTTCAATGGTGCCGGCGGCTATCCCGGCGCCATCGTCGACAGCGTGCTCGACGCCGTCGACCTGGCCGCCAGCCAGGCCGGCAGCGGGCCGCGCACGGTCACGCTGACCTACAGCGACGGCACCGGGGCGCCGGCCGGCACGGCAGCACTGCAGGTCAGCGTGTCGTCGCCGGTGGTCGGGCCGGTGATCGCCAATTTCAGTGGCACGATGGTCGCGACCACGGCCGGGGCACCCGCTGCCGTCATCGACCAGCGCGTCCCGGTGGTGATCAGCGACGCCACCGCCGCCAGCTTCTCCGGCGGCAGCCTGACCCTGTCGATCACGGGTAACGCCGACCCAAACGACCTGCTCGGCCTGGTCAGTGCGAACGGCGTGTCGGTCTCCGGCGGGACCGTCGCTTGGAACGGGTCGCCGATCGGGACCGTGACGGGCGGCAGCGCGGGCGCGCCGCTGGTCGTGAGCTTCACCAGCGCCGGGGTCGGCGCCAGCGTGGCCAGCGCGGTCCTGGACGACATGACGTTCCAAGCTGCGGCCACGGGTGCCGGCCCGCGCACCCTGACGGTGTCGGTCTCGGATGGAACCGGGGTGCCCGCGGCGGTCGCCAGTGCCACCGCCACGGTGGCGCCGGCCGTGCCCACCATCAACGGCCTCGCGGGCGTCACCCTGGACTACGTGATCGGCACGGGTCCGGCGTCCATCGCTGCCGGCGCGCCGGCGCAGGTGGTCGAACCCGGCAACCCGAGCAGCCTCTCGGGCTCGACCCTGACCGTGTCGATCACCGGCAATGCGGCACCGGGCGACCAGCTGGGACTGCAGAGCCTGCGCGGCATCTCGCTGGCCGGCGGCGTGGTGCAGTACAGCGGCGTCGCCGTCGCCCACATCTCGGGCGGCGGCGGCAGCACCCCGCTGATGGTCAAGTTCGACACGGCCGCCGCCTCCAGCGCCGCCGTCAACGCCGTCCTCGACGACGTCAGCATCATCGCGACCACCGTCGCCCAGCGGACCATCACGACCGCTTTCACCGACGCCAATGGCGTCAGCGCCGCGCCGGCGGTCAGCGCGGTCGCCGTGGGCGCGGCCCCGCAGCCGCTTGCGACCGTGGCCACACCGACGGTGCTGCAGCCGCAGAACCCGGGCGACCTGGTCGGTTTCCGACTGCAGAACAACCAGGCCCAGGCGCAGGGATCCCAGATCATCAGCTTCGGCCAGGCTTTCGCAGCAGGCCAGCTGATGCCGGGCACGCAGCTGATCGCCACCATCGGCGGCCAGCAGATCCCGGTGCAGATGGACGTCAAGGCAACCAACGCCGACGGTTCGGTGCGCGACGCCATCCTGAGCCTGGCGGCACCGGCGCTGGCGGCCAACAGCAGCGCCGACGCCATGCTGTCGGTGGCGCCCGTCCAGGGCACCCCGCCGGCGGCGCTCGACCTGCACCAGCTGCTGACCAGCGGTTACGACACGGTGCTGGCGCTGACCCTGCATAATGGCGACGGCACCACCACGCCGGTCACGGTCCACGCTGCCGACCTGCTGAGCCAAGCGCTGCAGAGCGGCACCGCGCAGTACTGGATGCAGGGGCCGGAGGCGACCGAGGTCCGGGTCGACGCCCCGATCGCCGGCAGCCTGCACGCCAGCTTCGACATCCGCTACCTGGCCGACGGCACCAGCCAGACCGACGTCATCGTCGCCAATGACAAAGCTTACCTGACCAGTGGCCAGACTCAGGACTATACCTACGACGTCGCGATCCAGCAGAACGGCCAGACGGCCTTCTCCAAATCCAACGTCCTCCACTACTTGTATTCGAGCTGGCACAAGGACCTGACGGCCGGCGGCGACATCAACGTCGTCCATGATGTCAACGCCTTGATCAACAGCGGCGCGGTGCCGGCCTACGACACCTCGACCGGCATCACCCAGCAGCTGCTCCAGAACCTTACGTCAGGCTTCACCGCGGCCAACACCGACATCCTGGGCGGCGGCACGATCACCCGCTACATGCCGACCACCGGAGCCCGGTACGACATCGGCATCACCAGCCAGTGGGATGCCGCCTACCTGCTGAGCCAGACCGAGCAGGCGCGCAACGCTGCCCTGAACAACGCCGACGGCGCCGGCGCCGTGCCCTGGCATGTCCAGGATGCACAGACCGGCGCCTATGTGTCGGTGACCAACCATCCGGACCTGTGGATCGACGGCCGCGGCGGCACGTCCTACGGCACCACGGGCATTCCGCTGTCGTCCAACACCGGCGGCTTCACGCCCGACTCTGCCCACGAGCCGGACCTGAGCTACATCCCCTATCTCCTGACCGGCACCCACTACTACCTGGACCAGTTGCAGGCCCAAGCGTCGTGGGACATCGCCAGCTACTGGCCCGGACCGCGCCAGAACGGACTGGGGATCCTCGCCGCGGACAACCAGGTCCGCGCAGCGGCCTGGGCGCTGCGCGACGTCGGCCATGCCGCCTACATCTCGCCCGACAGCTCGGCGCTCAAGGGCTACTTCAGCCAGATCGCCCAGAACAACGTCGATTACCTGAACAGCACCTACACCACCAACACCAATGAAGGCCAGGTGGCCGGCTGGATCCAGGACGGCGGGACCAACGGCCACATCGCGGAATGGCAGCAGGATTTCCTGGCGACCTCGATCGCGCAGCTGGCTGGCCAGGATGTGAGCGGGGCTGCAGGCTTCCTGGCCTGGGAGCAGAACTTCCTTGCCGGCTTGTTCACCAATGGCCCGAACGGCTTCGATCCCCACGACGGGGCCGCGGGCGCGGTTGCCACCTATGTGCCCAATACCGCCTACCAAGCCCTGACCAGCTGGGCCCAGGTCGAGGCTGCGATGCAGGCGGCAGGCCTCTCCGGCAACGGTCAATGGCCGGCCGCCGCCTTTCCGGGCTTCACCGAGGGCTATGTCGCCAACGCCCGCGCCGCGCTTGCCGACTTGGTCTCGCAGACCCAGGCGCCGCAGGCCATCCAGGCCTACACTTGGGTGGTCGCCAACGATCCGCTGCTCACCGGCCAAGCCTATGCCGGCGACGTGAACTTCAGCCTGTCGCCCAGGCTCGCCGATGGCCAGTTCCTGCTGGACAGCAACATCCATGTCTCGACCGACCTGACCGACACCACCATCACCGGCTCCAACGCCGACGAGCTGTTGGCCGCCGGCGCCGGCAACGACCTGCTCCAAGGCGGCAACGGCATCAACCTGATGCTCGCGGGCTCGGGCGCGGATACCTTGACGGCGGGGTCCGGCAACGACTTCCTGTTCGGCGGCGCCGGACCGGATCGGCTGTCTGCCGGCGGCGGCACCAACTGGCTGCAGGCGGGGACCGGTGCCGCGACGTTCGTGCTCAACGAGGCGGACGCCGCTCACGACACCATCGCCGGCTTCCGGACCGGCGTCGACCTGCTGGAGATCCACCAGACCGACCTGACGGTCAACGGCCTGATCGCCGGGGCGACGAGCACGGGGGCGGGCAGTGCGGTCCTGCATCTGTCGCCGACGCACGACGTGACCTTGAACGGGATCGCCGTCGGGCAGCTGAGTGCCGCGATGTTCCGCCTGACCTGATCTCCCTAGGCCCGGGCAAGGCGGCTGCCTTGCCCGGGCTCGGCCGAGCGGGCAGGCTGGCCGCGACATCCACGGAGGACGCCCCATGCTCAAAGGCCTCGACCCGCTGCTCGGCCCCGACCTGCTCCACGTCCTCGCCGCCATGGGCCATGGCGACGAGATCGTGCTGGTCGACGCCAATTTCCCGGCAACCGCCACGGCGCGGCGGCTGGTGCGCATGGACGGGCATTCGGCGACCGTGGTCCTCGGCGCGGTGCTGACGCTGTTCCCGCTCGACAGCTTCGTCGAACAGCCCGCGGCGGTGATGGCGGTGGTCGGCGATCCCGCCGCGGTGCCGCCTGTGGTGCGCGAGTTCCAGGCGGCCCTTGATGCGGCCGAAGGACGGCCGGTTTCGGTGGCCCGGGTCGAGCGCTTCGCCTTCTACGAGCGGGCGGCCCAGGCCTTCGCCATCGTTGCCACCGGCGAGCGCCGGCTCTACGGCAACGTCATCCTGAAAAAGGGCGTGATCGGGCCCGACGACCGCTCCTGAGCCCAACACCAGCCCAACGCCTCGGAACGCGGGGGAACGCGCAGGGCCGAGCACTCGTTGATTTTACGTGTTTCGGTGCAAAAGGAGGCACGACCCATGCGGACGTGGACGTGCGCATCGATGCTCGTGGCACTGGTTGCTGCCGGCCCGGCCCTGGCCGCGTCCAACCGGTCGTCCATGAGCGACATCGATCAGCGCGAGCGGCAGATCACCCAGAAGCTCAACGAGGAGCAGCTGCAACATCCAGGCACAGTGACGCCGATGACCGGCAGTTCGGGCGTCGCCACGCCCAGCACCGGCGGCGCGATGTCCGGGAGCAGCGGCACCATGGACAACAATCAAATGAACAACGGCCAGTCGCAGTCCACTTACAAGTAACGGCCCTGCGTGGGCTGCAACGGCCCCGCCACCCGGCGGGGCTTTTTTTTGGTCATCGCGGCGGCGAAGATCGCGGGCACCGCCCTCTCGCGCCGGAGCCGCCCGATGCCTGACAGCCCCTTCAGCAACTCGCCCCTGGTGGCGGCCTATCGCCAGGCGACCCCAGGCTCGGCCCGGCTGGCCGCCGAGGCCCGGCAACTGCTGCCCAGCGGCATCGCCCATGACGGGCGGCATCTCGATCCCTATCCGATCTATGTCGAGCGCGCCGCCGGCGCCCGCAAATGGGACGTCGACGGCAACGACTATGTCGATTATTTCGGCGGCCATGGCGCCCTGCTGCTCGGCCACAGCCATCCGGCCGTTGTCGAGGCGGTGCAGCGGCAGGCGGCGCTCGGCACCCATTTCGGTGCCTGCCATGCGCTGGAGGTCGAATGGGCGGCCTTGATCCGGCGGCTGATGCCGGCGGCCGAGCGGGTCCGCTTCACGGCCTCCGGGACCGAGGCGACGCTGATGGCGCTCAGGCTTGCCCGCGCTGCCACGGGCAAGCCCAAGCTGGTGCGCTTCATCGGCCATTTCCACGGCTGGCACGACCACATGACCAGCGGCCATGCCTCGCATTTCGACGGCACGCCGACGCCCGGCGTGCTGCCGGAGGTCGCCGGCAATGTCCGGCTGGCGGTCGGCGGCGATCTTGACGGCCTGGCCCGGCTGCTGGACGAGCATGACGACATCGCGGCCATCATCCTGGAGCCGACCGGCGGCAGCTGGGGCCGCCTGCCGCTGACCCCCGACTTCGTCACCGGCGTGCGCGATCTCACCCGCGCCCACGGCGTGCTGCTGATCTTCGACGAGGTGATCACCGGCTTCCGGGTGGCGCCGGGCGGCGCCCAGGCGGCGCTGGGCATCGCGCCTGATCTGACGACCCTGGCCAAGATCGTCGCCGGCGGCCTGCCGGGCGGCGCCGTCGCCGGCCGCACCGACCTCCTGGACCTGCTCGATTTCGAGCGGACCAAGGCGGCCGGCCGCGAGAAAATTGCCCATCCCGGCACCTTCAACGCCAATCCGCTGTCGGCCGCGGCCGGTATCGCCACTCTGACCCTGATTGCCGAGACCGACGCCTGCGCGCGCGCCAACCGTTACGGCGCCGAGCTGCGCCTGGCGCTCAACCGGATGCTGGAGGAGGAGGGGGTGCCCTGGGCCGTCTACGGCACCTTCTCGACCTTCCAGCTCTACACCAACCCGGAGGGTCTGGACATCCGGCCGACCGCGTTCGATCCGCAGGCGGTGCCGGCGGCCACCCTCAAGGCCCATCGCGATCCCGGGCTGCCAGGGCGGATCCGGCTCGGCATGCTGGCCCACGGCGTCGACCTGATGACCGGGCCGGGCGGCCTGATCTCGGCCGAGCACGGCCCCGACGACCTGGCGCGCACGGTGGACAGCCTGCGCCGCACGGTGCGCGTGCTCCGGCAGCTGGGCGACGCGTAACCTCGGGACCGAGTCGCGCCAACCATCCCTTTGGGCTGCAACGGAAGGCGTCTATGGTCGTGTCCATGCCGATGAAGGCCGATGTCGAGCTCGACGCGGGGACCAGAACCTTTGCCTCCGGTCTGTTGCCGGAGCTGATTGCTGCCTTGCGCCTGATGCGTCCGGGCGAGCTCGTGGCCGTCGTCGGCGATGCGAGCCTGGGCGCCGATCTCGAGACCTGGTGCCGCTTCACCCGCAACGCCTTGGTCGACTCGGCCGTCACGGCGGGGCGCCATCGCTGGGTCGTGCGCTGCGGCGAGGCGCCCCCGGTCCCGGCGGAGGACATCCGCCCGATCGGGGCGCGGCTCTGGCTCTACACCAATTTCGACTGCAACCTCCGCTGTGACTATTGCTGCGTCCGCTCCTCGCCCAAGGCGCCACGCCGGGCGCTCGGGCTCGAGCTGGTGCAGCGGATCGCGGCCGAGGCCACCGATCTCGGCGTCTGCGAGATCTTCGTGACCGGCGGCGAGCCGTTCCTGCTGCCGGACATCGGCGCGATCGTGGCCGCCTGCGCGGCGGCGGCGCCGACGACCCTGCTGACCAACGGGATGCTGTTCACCGGGCGGCGGCTGGAAACCCTGCGCGCCCTGCCGCGCGAGCGCGTGACGCTGCAGATCAGTCTCGACAGCCCGACCCCGGAGCGGCACGACCGCCATCGCGGCGCGGGGAGCTGGGCGCGCGCCTGGCAGGGCATCGAGCGCGCACGGGCCGAGGGATTCCGGGTGCGCCTGGCGGCGACCGTCGCCACCGAGACCGAAGCCGAGGAGTTCCGCCGCTTCCTCGACCAGGCCGGGATTGCCGAGGCGGATCGGGTGATCCGGTACGTTGCCCTGCGCGGCTTTGCCGAAACGGGGGTGGCGCTGGCGCGGGCCGACTTGGTGCCCGAGATCACGATCACCGCCGAGGGCGTCCACTGGCATCCGGTCGGGGCCGAGGATGCGGACTTCCTGGTGACGCGCGAGATCCTGCCCTTGGCGCAGGCGTTCGCGGCCGTCCGCGATGCCCGCGCGCGCGAGACCGATCACGGTCGCCGGCTGGGCGCCATCTTCAACTGCGCGTGAGCGTCGCTGGAGCCTACGTCGAGCCCGGGCCGGCCGAACGCCCCAGGAAACCCTGCCGCGCCGAGGCCTCCCGCAGCGCGTCGTAGCCGCCGAGCTCCGGTGTGATCCAGCGCTTCAACCCTTCGGCCTCGAGCACGGCCCGGTGATCGGGATTGTCCCAGCTCATCGCCAGCAGGGCCTCGGCGAAGCGCCGCTCCAGGGCCGGGTCGAAATCGGCGCGCGCCGTGAACATGCAGTGATTGTAGGGCTCCGAGGTCCAGATCTCGACCAGGGCGCCTTCGGGCACCAGCCGGCCGCTGCGCACGGCCTGCCAGTAGGGGCTGCCGATCGCGCCGGCGTCGGCGCGGCCGTCGAGGACGGCGCGGATCACCTCCGACTCGCTGGTCCCGGTGTCGCCGTGCTTGCCCATGTCGGTGTTGAAGCGGAGCGTGCGATAGTCGCGGCCCTCGGCCAGGCCCAGGCCATCCAGGAAATGGACGGGCAGGATGGCGGCATGGCCGCTGTCGCGGCTGCCCAGCGCCAGCGTCCGGTTCTTGAGGTCGGCAAGCGACGCGACCGGGCCGCCATTGACGGCGACGATCTTGGTCGTCCAGCCGAGATCGGTGTCGCGCATCGCCACCGGCCGGCAGCGGCGTCCGCTCCAGGCCTCGGCCTGCAGATAGGCCAGGTTGGTGTTCCAGGCGATGTCGATCCGCGGCGCCGGCGCATCGGCCGGGGCCAGGAGGGCGCTCACCTGCGCCTCGTAGCTTTGGAACAGGACAATCTCGACCGGGACCTGCGCCTCCTCGTGGAAGTAGCGGCGCATGCCCTCCCAGATCGTCACCACCTTGGGATCGTAGGCGACGGCCCCTACCCAGATCGTTCGTGTCATGGCTCGTATCCTCAGAACAAGGGCAGGCCCAGCAGCGCCTTGGCGATGAACTCGCGCAGCACATCCCCGGTCGGCGCCATCACGGCGCCGGCATGGGCATCGCGGAACAGGCGCTCGACGCCGAGCTGCTTCGAGAAGGCCGCGCCGCCGCAGACGCGCATCGCCGCCGAGGTGACGCTGATGGCGGCGTCACCGGCCGCCGCCTTGCTTTCGAGCACACGCAGCATCGTCTCGTCGCGCGGCCGCTCCAGGTGATCGATGACGTCGTCGAGGCGCGCGGCGAGGCCGGTGGTCTCGATCTGCATCGCGGCGACCTGAGCCCGCAGCGTCGGCAGGCTTTCTCCGAGGCTCTGCCCCAGATGCTCGAACCGGGCGCTCTTGAGATGGCCGGCGGTCGCGGCGACCGCGGCACGGCAGAGGCCCAGGGCCACGGCTGCGGTCCCGAGATTGAACAGCGGCAGCACCACCTGCAGCATCGCCTGGAAGCCGGCACCGTCGTCGGTCAGCTGACGGTCCCGCGCGATGGCGCAGTCCTCCAGAGCCATGGGCGCCGAGGCGTTGGCGCGCAGGCCCATACCGTCCCACGCGCCGGCGACGGACAAGCCGGGGAGGCCGGCGGGCACCAGGTACAGCGTCGAGTCTGTCGGCCCGCTGCCGTCGGGCGCCAGGGCGGACAGGACATAGCTCTGAGCCTGGCCGGCGCTGGTCACGAACGACTTGCGCGCGGTGAGGTGAACCCCGTCCGCGGTCCGCCGGGCGCGCGAGACCGGCGCCCAGAAATGGCTGCGTGAGCCGGCCTCGCTGAAGGCCAGGGTGGACAGGTGCCGCCCGGCGGCGATGTCGGTCAGGACCGATGCGACGGCCGCATCAGGCCGGGCCGCGGCGATCGTTGCGGCCGCGCATCCATGCATGAGGTAGACCATCGCGGCCGACGCGTCCGCCTCGGCCAGCGCCGCGACGACCGCGGCAAAGCTCCGCGGCCCCAGGGCCGCGCCGCCGACCGCCTCGGGCAGCATCAGCCCAAGCAGCCCGGCCTGCCCCAGCGCCGCGACCGCTTCCGTGGAGAACCGGCCCTCCTTGTCGTTCTGCCGGGCCGCCGGCGCCAGCACGCGATGAGCGATGTCCTTGGCGGTCGCAACCGCCGTGTCGTGGTTCATAACGCCCCCGGATCGTTTAACGGCCCTTCGATGTCGCGCGTGCGGCGCAGCGCAACGATTGCATGCGGTGGGACCAGCGACAAGGTCGCCGTCCGGCTACGTCACGGCCTCGAGCAGCCGGGTGCCGAAACGTCCCTGGTCCGGGGCCGCCGCCGCCCGGGCGCTCAGGATCGTGTCGAGCCCCAAGCTGCGCCCGAACCGATGCACCACGAAGATCGCCTGCAGCAGCAGAAGGAAGAAATAGGTCCACGGCCACTCGTGCGGCGCGCTGTACAGCCCGAGCCACAGATTGAGGATCTGCAAGGCGCCGATCGCCGCCCACAGGCGCATCGTCAGGCCGAGAATCAACGAGATCGCCGTCAACAGCTCCAGGCCATAGACGATCGGCGCAAAGACGTAGAAGTGCGGCAGGATGATGTTGTTGACCAGGTCGGCCTGCACTTGAAAGGCGGCTGACTTGCCCATCTGCGCCATCCAGAAGCCGAGGCCGGCGGCGGTCAGCGGCGCGTCCGGCTGGTCGGTATAGGTGGGCGGCAGCTTCCACAGGGTCTGCTCCCACCACATCATCCCGATGACCAGACGCACCAGCCAGTTGAACAGATGCAGCACCGTGCGCTGCTCCCGATACCGGGCGAACACATAGACGGCAATGCCAATGCTGGACAGGGCCAGGATCCAGAATGCAATCGTGGGCCATCCGGGCTGCTGCGCGAACTGGATGGTATCGGTAAAGGGATCGGGATTCATGTGTCGCCTCCAGTTCTTCGGGTCCCTGCGTCAGGCGGAGAAAATCAGTTGCCGATTGGCATCCGACAAACTGGCGGCGGGCTCATCGACGACCAGGCGACCGCGCCGCAACCCGACGATGCGGTCGGCATAGGCCATCGCCAGCTCGACCTGATGCAGGCTGACCAGCACCGCGATCATGCGCTCGTGGGCAATATCGCGCAAAATGCCCAAAATGCCCCTGGCCGCCTCCGGATCGAGGCTGGCCACCGGTTCGTCCGCCAACACGAACCGGCTGCGCTGGCACAGCGTCCGCGCGATCGCGACGCGCTGCTGCTGCCCGCCGGACAGGGTGTCGGCGCGCTGCCCGGCGTGCGACAGCATGCCGACGCGGTCGAGGGCGGCGAGCGCCAGCTGGCGATCCTGTCGGGAAAAGCGGCCGGCGACGACCCGCCAGGTCGGCACTTGGCCAAGGCGTCCGGCGAGCACGTTGTCGAGCGCGTTCCGCCGGCGGATCAGGTTGAACTGCTGGAAGATGAAGCCGACCTCGCGGCCCGCGGCCACGCTATCAGGCCGAATTGCCTGCCGGCCCACGAAGATCTGCCCGGCATCCAGCCGGGCGAGCTGCGACACGCAGCGCAGCAGCGTGGTCTTGCCGGCGCCGCTCGCGCCGAGAATCGCGACGACCTCGCCGGGCGAGACCTCGAACGACAGATCGTCGAGCACCGTCCGCTCGCCGATGCGCTTGCTCAGCCCGACGATGCGCAGCGTCGAGGGGGGCGCCGAAGCCGCGGGCGTCACAGCATTCTCCGGCGCAGCCAGGCGCTGAGCTGGTCGATCCCGGTGACCATCGCCAGGATGACCAGGAGGATGGTGAACAGGCGCGGGAAATTCAGCAGGTCGACGCTGTTCTTCAGCTCCTGCCCGATCCCGCCGGCCCCGACCAGCCCGAGCACGGTCGACGACCGCACGTTGAACTCCCAAACATACAGCGTGACCGAGGTCAGGCTCGGCAGGACATCGGGCAGCAGGGCATAGAAGATCACCTTGATCCGATTGGCCCCGGCCAGGGCCACCGCCTCCAGCGGGCCCGGCTCGGCGGCTTCGATCGTTTCCGACCAGAGCTTGGCGATGGTGCCCGCCGAGTGCAGGCCGACCCCCAGGACGCCGGCAAACGGCCCCAGGCCGACGGCCGTGACGAACAGCAGGGCGAAGACGAAGGAATCGATGCCGCGCAAGCCGTTGAGGAACCAGCGGACGGTGGTGTAGAGGCGCTGACTTGGCGTGACGTTGCGGGCGGCCAGGACGCAGAGGGGGATGGCGATCAGCATCCCCAAGCTGGTCCCGACGACCGCCATGGCGATGGTCTCCAGGCCCCGCCCGATCAGCACATCCAGGTCGCCGATATCGGGCGGCCACGCCTTGGCCGCCCACTGCGCCAGGCGCGGCAGGCCGCTCCACAGCCGGTCGAGATCGAACCCGACATAGTGGAGGCAAGCGACGTAAAGCGACGCGAGCGCCAGCAGCATGACCACGAACCGCGGCGACGGCCATGCCGCCGCGGCGGGATCGGGGTAGCGCAGGCCCGATCGGTCGGTCATCTCCGGCGCCGCCCGATTACTTCCGGGCCTTGATCGCACCGACCGCAAGGCCCGCATCCTCGATCAGCTTGTAGTATTGGTGATCCGATGCGATGAACCCGGTGTAGTGATTCGGCAGGATCTCTTTTGCCTGCGCCTCGGTGATACCGGTCAAAATCGCCTGGATCTTCTGGACAAGGGCCGGGTCGAGCCCGTGGCGGCCGGCGATCGCGTCATTGGGCAACTCATCGGACGTCCAGACGACCTTGGTGGCTTGCGCGCTGATCGCGCCGCCTTCGATCATCGCCGTCCGATTGCGATCATAGTCGGTCGCAAGATCGGATTGGCCATTCGCCACCGCGATCTCATTGGCAGCGTGGGTCGCGCCCTCATGATATTGGAAATACTGTTTGGGATCGATCCCGCGCGACTTGAACCAGTATGTCGGGATCAACCACCCCGACGTCGAGCCGACATCGGCGAAGGACATGCGCAGTCCTTTGCCGTCGTCGGGCCAAGTCTTGATCGTGAGGTCGGGTCGCGCGACGACGATGGCGTGATAGACCGGCTTGCCATCATATTTGACGGTCGCGAGGGCATCGCCGGCACCTTGATTGTGCGCGATCACATAGCCCCACGGTCCCATCCAGGCGACGTCGACTTGTTCGCTGGCCAGGGCCACCGCGATCCCGGCAAAGTCGGTGGTCGCCTCGAGGGTGTAGTCGACGCCGAGCGCATGGGCCAGATATTTGACGAGCGGGTCCAAGGCCTTCTTGGATTCGGCAGGGGTCGGCAGCAGCGGCGCCACCCCGAACCGCAGCGTGTTGGCGGCCTCTGCCGGTCGCGCCGGCATCGAAACGGCACCGGCCAGAACGACCGCAGCGACGACCGCGCCGGCCGCCGTCGAAGGGATTGTGCGTCTCATCGAGGACTCTCCATGGTTTGGCGGGCGTGACGGGCCTGGGTCGGCAGCCCGTGGCGCCAGGCCTGCGCGGCTGCCGCGATCACCTCGAGCGAGGCCAGCGCGCCGTCGGCCTCGCCCTTCTCGAAATCGCCCTGCGACACGGCCATCTGGTTGGTCACATGGGCGAAGCACAGGACCGGCCGACGGCGGACCTGGGCGAAGGCGTAGAGCGCGGCCGCTTCCATTTCGACGGCCAGGATCTGTCGAGCGCGGCAGTGTTCGATGGCGCCGGCGGTCTCCCGGAACGGCGCGTCAGTGGTCCAGCTCGCCCCGCGCCAGAGCGGCTGGCTCAAGGTCGGGCTGATCTGCATGACGCGCTCGACCAGGACCGGGTCGGCGTCGACGAACTCGGCGGGCGGCAGGTAGTGGTAGCTGGTGCCCTCGTCGCGCAGCGCCCGGTCGATCAGCACGAAGTAGGGCGGCGTGCCGCGCGCCACGATCTGTCCCGCCGACGTCACGCTGATGAGCAGCCGGCAGCCCGACACGAACAGCTGTTCGGCCAGCAGCACGGCGAACGAGGCCCCGACTGCGCAGCCGATGATCCCGAAGCGCTGCCCATCATGGTCGAACTCGTGCAGGTCGGTGTGGTAGCAGGCCCAGCCGGGCGCACGTCGGGCACGGCCGGTGCGCGTCAGCATGCGGACGATGTCGCCGTCGGGATCGAGAATGCCGACCTCAGGCACCGCGATCGCCGGCAGGTTCTTCTGGCGCCTGGCCTCGCGCAGCAGGTTCCCGGGCTCGAACACCGAGGCGGCGTCGTAGTCCTTGTTTGCAAGGATCGGTGGCCGCGTCATGGGGTCAGCCGGCTGGACGTGCCGCGGCGCGGCGGGCGAAGCCGGCGAGCCGCTCCCGCCCGATCCAGGCCGCGACGGCGACGGCGAGGCCGCCGCCATAGACGATCGTGCCGGTCTCGACGAAATCGCGCGGGACATACAGCAGGACGCTGGCCCCGGCCATGTACAGCAGGCTCCAATCGAGCTGGAGGCAGCAGAGCGCCAGCGGCGCGGCGAGATACCAGGCGAAGTGCGGGGAGGCGGTGATCAGCGTCACCCGCGACAGCAGGACGGCCTTGCGCGCCGACGGGACCTCCGGCTGACGGATCAGGACGAGGGTCAGCCCGGCCAGCATCAGGCCGGCGATGATCACGAAGCCGATGGTCGGGATCGGGACCGGCAGCAGCGCCCGCGCGACCGCCAGCGGCCAGAACGCCGTGCCGCTCTCGAGCCCTTCCTCTTGCACATATCCCGGCAGAAAGCCCAGGACGCGCCACCCGGCGCCGAGATAGACGCCGTAGCAGGCCGCGGCGGTGACAAGGAACGCCGCCGGCAGGCGCAGGCTCCACGGTCGATACAGCGCCGGGGCGAACAGCAGGGCGGACGGCTTGACCAGGCAAGCCGCGGCCAGCGCAACTCCGCTCAGCGCCGGCCGCTCGCGGCGGCACAGCCAGAAGGCGACGACGACGCCCAGGATCATGGCGGCGTCGACATGGCCGTCGCCCGCGAACGACCAGATCGGCAGCGGGTGCCAGGCGTAGATCAGCAGGTGCCCGGCCGGCCGGCCCTGGCGCTGCAGCAGCCGCCACAGCAGCAGCGCGGCGCCGGCCTCGCACGCCACCATCGCCAGCTTCATTGCAGCCACCGAGTCGTCGAGGCGCGTGACCGCGTAGAACAAGAACTGGGCGACCGGGGGATAGATGGTCGTGGCGTAGTCGCGGCGGTTGATGTTCGGATAGACCTGGACGTCGCGCAGGGCGGCGAGGGCCGGATCGGCCGGAACATAGCGATAGGGATTGACGCCGGCGGCTTGGACCCGACCATCCCAGACATAGCGGTAGATGTCGGTGGACAGCACCGGAGGGGCGGCCACCAGGACCAGGCGCGCCGCGAGTGCACAGCCGAGCGCGGCGATCAAGCCGGCGCCAACCGGCGGCCGGCGCAGCAGAACGGCAACGCCTGCCGCGTAGAGCACCCATTGTCCGAGCGCAATGACCACCGTCGCGCCCGCACGGTCGTGCATCGCGAACCAGTGGCCGAGGCCGGTCGTCAGCACCAGCAGGCATCCGACCAGCGGCAGGGCTGTGGGCGCCCATCGGCTCATCGGCCAGTCTGCAGCGTTGCGGTGGCAGCGCCGACCCGGCTTCGCCCCGCCAACCACGCCGCCGTATGCGGCGCGGCATAGCCGGCGCCCGGTGCCGCCAGCTCGTCGATCAGCCGCGCCAGGGCCGGGCCGTCGTCGACGTCGTACCAGGGCTGGAGCTCGGTCAGGGGCAGCCCCGCTTCCCGGGCCCGGGCCCGGGTCTGATCGGCGACGCGATCGGTGCTCCAGGCGATGCCGCTGAACAGGTGCGGGATCGGCCGGGTCATGCCGATCAGGTAGTAGCCGCCATCCTCGGCCGGTCCGAGGACGACCCGGTCGCCCGGTGCGGCCAGGGCCTGGACGGCGCGCCGGAGGCAGTCGGTCGGCAGCGTCGGGCTGTCGGAATTGAGCAGGCACACGGTGGTGTGCCCCAGCGCGAACAGGCCGCGGGCGGCGTGCAGCAGGGAGCGCCCGAAGCCGGTAACACCGTCGCCGGCGCCATCGGACCCGTCGGCCAGGACGAAGCCGGTCCCGGCCCCGGCGATGCCGTCGAACAACGCCTCGGTCCCCGCCGGTGCAAAGGCCAGATAGCCGCTGATCGGCAGCGCCCGGCCGGTTAAGTCGATGTTGCCCAGCATGTCCTTGAGGAAGCAGGCGTTGAGGTCGCGCGCCTCGTCCGGCGTGAGCGGCGGCACCAGGCGTGTCTTGACCGCCCCCGCCCGCGGCGCCTTGGCCATCACCGCGATGGCACAGCGACCTGCCGTCACGCTGCGCTCCGGGCGACGCGCGCGAAGGTCAGCACAATGCGCAAGCTCGCCTTGACCGTGCCCCGCAGCGAGCCCGCGACCTTCGACTCACCGCCCATGCGCCGGCGGTAGGGCATCGGGATCTCTAGGATCCGCAGGCCGGCGCGAGCGGCCTTCATCTGCATCTCGAGGTTCCAGCCATAGGTCATTTCCTGCATGCCCAGGCGGTCCAGGGCGTCCCGGCGGATCGCGCGATAGGCGCACATGTCGCTGTAGCGCACGCCGTAGAGCGCGCCGATCCCCCACCCGGCGAGCCGTCCGGCCAGGACCTGGTGCCAGCTCATCGACCCGGGCTCGCGGTCGCCGCGGGTGCGCGAGGCAATGACGAAGTCGTGCGTGCCCTGCCGGATGGGATCAATCAATCGGGCCATGAGATCGCCGCGATCGGCACCGTCGCCGTCCAGGAACACCAGGATCCCGGCATCGGGCCCGGCGGCGTCGACGCCCGCGGCGCAGGCGCGTCCATAGCCCCGGCGATCCACCGCGACCACCCGGGCACCGGCCTCGCACGCCCGGTCGGGGGTGCCGTCCGTGCTGCCGCTGTCGACGACGATGATCGCCGTCGCGAGGTCGCGTGGGATTTCACGGATCACCGGCCCGATCGTCGCCGCTTCGTTCAGCGTCGGAATGATCGCGGCTACAGACTCCATCTGAGCCCGCAGTTCTGGCACGGCTTGGGCGGCGTCTCCCCGAGCAACGCTTGGCGGAACTCCTGGTAGCGGGGTCCATTCCAGATCTCGCGCAGCGTCTGCTGTGTCGCGTCGCCGAGGGTGTAGCTGGCGTAGCCGCGCGCCGAGAACGGCGCGATGCAGCAGGGCAGTGCCCGGCCGTGGGCCGTGATGTACATCAGCGACCAGGGCCGCCGGCAGGTCGACCAGGGCGTATCCGACTCCCGCTTCAGGCTGAGGCCGGGCTCGGTCGCGCCCGAGGCGTCCAGGGTCACGCCCAAGTCGGCGCCCAGCGCCTGCGCCTCGGCGATCGCATCCGCCTCGGTCTCCCGGACGGCCTCGAACAGGGACGAGGCCGTGCGCGCCAGCCCGCGCTCGAGGTCGTCGAAGACCAGGCGCTGCAGGTGCACCTCGCGCACGCCCATCCGCGCCGCCAGCCGGACGAACTCGGGCAGCTGATCGATGGTCTCCTTGAGGCCGGTCAGCCACAGCGAGACCCGGGGCGCGGTCGCGCCGATCCGGGCCTGCAGCGCCGTGAACTCGGTCACGTTGCGGACGATCCGGTCGAACATGTCCTTGCCGCGCACCTGGAGGAAGCTGGCGGACTCCGCAGCGTCGAGCGATACGCGCAGCTCGTCCAGGCCAGTCTCGATCAGCTCGCGGCGCTTGCGCGGGACCAGCAGGGTGCCGTTGGTATTGAACAGGACATAGACGCCGCGCGCCTTGAGATGGCGGATCATCCGGGGAAGATCCTTGACCAGCATCGGCTCGCCGACGCCGTGCAGGACGACGCGCGCGACCTCAGGGACCTGATCGACGACGGACGTGAACAGCTCCCAACTCATATCGGCGGGCGGCTCAAGCTCCTCGAACGTCCGTGGGCAGGTTTCGCACAGCAGATTGCAGCGATTCGTGACCTCCAGATACAAACACACCGGAGGCTGTTCGGCAGAAATCGACCGCTCCGACGACACCGCTTCGAAGTAACGCCGCGGGTCTTTCATGTTCGTTGCAGCCATGTCCGTTTCCTGGCTCTTCCGCAGCTGGTTACTCTGCACCTTTGCCGGAAACTATATCAGCCCTCGATGACCGTTTGAGACGCGGTCTCGAGGCCCCGGGGCGGGCGGCTCCAACATGGGTTCGCGGAGCCGGCCCCAAAAGCTACAGGGCAGCCAGGTACCGGCGCAAGCCGTGTACCGAGTCCGGGAGGCCTGTATGGAACGCGGGGGCCGGCTCGCCGCCGGCTACGCCGCCACGTCGCGCAGGAAGCTTTCGACCTCGTCGCGCAGGGCCGTCGACTGGCCGGCCAGCGCTTCGGCGGCGTCGAGGAGCTGGCGGGCGCCGGAGCCGGTCTCCACGGCCGCGGCGCTGACGACGCCGATGGTGCGGGCGACATGCTCCGAGCCGGAGGCAGCCTGCTGGACGTTGCGCGCGATCTCGCCGGTTGCCGCCTGCTGCTCCTCGACTGCGCCCGCGATCGCCGACGAGATCTCGCCGATCCGGTGAATCGCGCCGGTGACCTCGCCGATGGCGCCGACCGCCTCGCCGGTGACCGACTGGATGCCGGTGACCTGGGTGGCGATCTCGTCGGTCGCTCGCGCGGTCTGCTGCGCCAGCGCCTTCACCTCGGCGGCAACCACGGCGAAGCCGCGGCCGGCCTCGCCGGCGCGCGCCGCCTCGATCGTGGCGTTGAGCGCCAGCAGGTTGGTCTGGCCGGCAATTTCGACGATCAGCCGGACCACGTCACCGATCCTCTCGGCAGCGGTCCGCATGGCCCGCATGGTGGCGGTGGTCTGCTCGGTCCGGCGCACGGCGCCGGCGCAGAACTCGGCCAGCTGGCTGACTTGGCCCGCGATCTCCGCGATCGAGTGGGTCAGCTCCTCGCTGGCGCCGGCCGCCGACTGGACATTGGCGCTGGTCTGCTCCGACGTCGACGACACCGCCAGGCTCTGCTGCTTGGTCTGCTCGGCCGTCTCGGCCATGGCGCGGGCGCTGGCGCGCATCTGCGCCGACGCCGCGGCGACGTCGCGCACCACGCCGCCGACCTGCTGCTGGAACTCCGCGGAGCGCGCCATCAGCTGCTGCTGGCGGGCCTGCTTGGCGGCCTGCTCGGCCGCCTGCTCGGCCTCCAGGCGGTCGGCGGTCTCCTTGTTCTGCTTGAACACCAGCACGGCCTGGGCCATGGCGCCGATCTCGTCGCGGCGGTCGGCATGGGGCACCGCGACCGACAGATCGCCCGCCGCCAGTCGGGCCATGGCCGCCGTCAGGCCGCGGATGGCCGGGACGATGCGGCGAGAGATCGCCAGGGCTGCCGCGATTGCCAGCAGGATCGCGGCGCCGGCCAGAACATTGCTGCGCAGGATGCCGCGGTTGCTGGTCTCGAACGCGGCCTTGGTGCGTTCGGCGCGCAGCGCCTCATATTGCGCGCCGATATCGGCCAGCTGCTTGGTCAGCTTGGCCTTGGCCGGATCCATCTGGTCGAGGCGGATATGGGCGCGTTCGAGCTCCACGGGCACGGTGCTGCGTGCCGTGTCCAGATACAGCGTCGCGGCAGCCGTCAGCGCCGCCAGCGGCTCGCTTTCCTTCGGGTCCTTGGACTCGGCCTTCAACTGCTGGACCTGCGCGACGACATCGGCCAGGGCCTTGAGCAGGTCGGCCCCCGCCTTCGGCAGGTCCGGTCCGGCCTTGGGCGTGAGGCCGGGGCCGGCGGCATTGTTGAACTGGATATACTGCCGCCGGACATCGCCCAGCGTGCCCAGCAGCAGCGAAGCATTGGCCGCGCCGCGCGCATCGCCGGCCGCCACCCGGCTTTCGGTAATGGCGGTCAGGGCGGGACCGAACACGGCCGCGGCTTTGCGGGTGCCGCCCCGGACCTTCTCATAGGCCTGGGTGCGCTGGATCGCCTGCTGGGTCGCTGCGGCGAAGGCGGCGAAGGTGGCATCGGCGTCGGCCAGGATGGCGCGCCGGGCCGGATCGTTGGTCTCGCGCAGGACCTGGGCGGCCGCATCCCTGGCCTGCTTGGCCACGGCCTCGGCGCGCTGCGCGGCGTCGGGCTCGGGATCGATCGCAAGGTCCTCGAGCTGGCCTTGCGCCGCCGCCAGCTGGTTGGCCAGGTCGAGGATCGCGCTGTTGCGGACGGCGACGCGGGCCACGGCCGTCAGCGATCCGTCGATGTCGCGCAGCGTCGTCCAGGCGACAACGTCGAGCCCGATCATCAACAGGATGGTGATCCCGAACCCCAGGGCAATCGTCTGGCCGATCGACCGGATCATGGCGGACCTCTCAGGGGCGGTAGCGGGCGCGGGCCGGCAGCGCCTTCGCAGCTGCAGCGGGCGGTTACATGCTTGGCGCAATCAATTTAGAAAAGGTTAACGCGGCGGCAAAGCGGCCAGGGCCGCCATGAACCGCCCCGCTGCGGCAGCGACATCCGCCGCGGTGGCGCCGGGCTTGTAGAGCGCCGAGCCCAGCCCGAAGCCGGCGGCGCCGGCGGCCCAGTAGGCCGCCATGCGATCCGGCGTGATCGAGCCGACCGGCAGCACCGGCATCGCCTTGGGCAGCACCGCGCGCATCGCCTTCAGCGCTTCGGGCGGCGCTGCCTCGGCCGGGAACAGCTTCAGGCCATCGGCGCCGGCGGCGATCGCGGCGAAGGCCTCGGTCGGCGTCGCCATGCCCGGCAGCGCCAGCAGGCCGCGCGCCTTGGCTGCGGCGACGACCGCGACATCGGCATGGGGCATGACGATGATCCGGCCTCCCGCGGCCGCGATGTCGCCGACCTCGGCCGGAGTCATGACCGTGCCGGCGCCGACCAGGGCGCGGTCGCCGAAGCGCTCGGCCAGGAGGCCGATGCTGCGCAGCGGCTCGGGCGAGTTCAGCGGCACTTCCAGGATGGCGAAGCCGGCCTCGACCAGGACGTCGCCGACCGCCGCCGCCTCGTCGGGCCGGATCCCGCGCAGGATCGCGACCAGCGGGCAGCGGGACAGCCAGGGCAGAAGCGCGGTCATGCGTGTCCTCCAGCAAGCCGCCACAGCCCGCGGGCGGCCAGGTCCGCCGGCAGGCGCCGGGCGGCGCGGCCATGCTCGGCCAGGGCGGTTTCGTACAGGGCGGCCAGGTCGGGCGCGCCGATCAGCGCCACCGGCGGTCCGGCGGGCGCGTCGGCCAGCGCGGCCGCGACCTCGTGGCCGATCAGGATCCCGGACAGATAGCCGGCCAGCCCGTCGGGCGGGATGTCGCCCAGCAAGCCGCGCGGGCGGACGCCGAACAGGTGATGGAGCAGGCCGCCGGGCTCGCGGGCGCGGCTGACGCCGGCCCGGAACCATGCCGGGTCGACCGGGGCGTCGGTCATCAGGCGGCCGAGGATGCTGTGCTGGCGCAGCACGGCATAGGCCTCGCCGGTCAGGTGGGTGGCGAACCGCGTGATGCGCCCGTCGGCGATGGTGGCCCACTTGCTGTGGGTGCCGGGCAGGCATACCGGCTGGCCTGGGTCGATCTGGTCGAGGGCGCCCAGCAGCTGGGCCTCTTCGCCGCGCATGACGTCGGGGACGCCGGTGGCCGAGCGCCAGGACAGGCCGGGGCAGATCGCGGCCTGGCGAGAGCGGCCGCTCTGGCTCCAGGCCAGCGGCGCCAGGGCCGCGCGGATCTCGTCCAGCCCGGCCGGGCACGGCACGTAGGGCGCCTCCAGCCAGCCCTGGCGGCTGCCGATCATGCCGCTCAGCAGCACCGGCCCGGCGTCCTGGTCGAGCCAGTCGCCGGCCAGGGCCTCGAGGGTTCCGGCAAAGTCGCCGTCGGTGACCGCCAGGATGCCGCGCGCCGCCGACCGGGTCTCGACGACCCGGCCGTCGGCCGCCACGCGATGGACGCGCAGGCTGGAGGTGCCCCAGTCGACCGCCAGCATCAGTGCGAGTCGCGCGGGATCTTGGTCCGCACCTGCTGGTACTTGGTGGCCATCTCCAGCACGCCGCCGCCGGCCAGCTGGCCGACCAGGCTGCGATAGATCTCCTGCCAGGGCGTGTGATGGTCGAGCTCGGGCGGCTGCCAGGCCGCCTTGCGCGCCGCCAGCTCCTCGTCCGAGATCAGGAGGTCGACGCGCCGTGTGTTGAGGTCGATCGCGACGCGGTCACCGGTGCGCAGCAGCGCCAGGCCGCCGCCCACCGCCGACTCGGGCGAGGCGTTGAGGATCGACGGGCTGCCCGAGGTGCCGCTCTGGCGGCCGTCGCCGATGCAGGGCAGGGACATCACCCCCTGCTTGATGAGGGCGTCGGGCGGCTGCATGTTGACCACCTCGGCCGAGCCCGGATAGCCCACCGGCCCGGCGCCACGGACGAACAGCAGGCATTCGGCGTCGATCGCCAGCGACGGGTCGTTGATCCGGGCGTGGTAGTCCTCGGGCCCGTCGAACACGATGGCGCGGCCCTCGAACCGGCCCTCGGAGCCCGGCCGCGACAGGTAGCGGGCGCGGAACTCGGGATCGATCACGCTGGTCTTCATGATCGCGGCGTCGAACAGGTTGCCGCTCAGCACCACGAAGCCGGCCTGGGCCTTCATCGGGCTGCCGTAGCTCTTGATCACCTCGCCGTCGGCCTTGCCGACCTTTTTCAGGTTCTCGCCCATGGTGCGGCCGGTGACGGTCAGGGCGTCGGTGTTGAGCTTGCCGGCCTCCAACAGCTCGCGCATCACCACCGGCACGCCGCCGGCGATGTGGAATGCCTCGCCCAGATACTTGCCGGCGGGCTGGCAGTTGACCAGGAGCGGGATCTCGTAGCCCAGGGTCTGCCAGTCCTCCATCTGGAGCTCGACGCCGACATGGCGCGCGATGGCGTTGATGTGGATCGGGCAGTTGGTCGAGCCGCCGATCGCCGAATTGACCACGATCGCATTCTCGAAGGCCGCCCTGGTCATGACCTTCGACGGCGTCAGGTCCTCGTGGACCATGTCGACGATGCGCCGGCCGGTCAGGTACGCCATCTGGCCGCGCTCGCGGTAGGGCCCGGGGATGCTGGCGCAGCCGGTCAGCGACATGCCCAGGGCTTCGGCCAGCGAATTCATCGACAGCGCCGTGCCCATGGTGTTGCAGTGCCCGACCGACGGCGCCGAGGCCGCGACACGCTCCATGAACTCGTTGTAGTCGATCTCGCCGGCGGCCAGCAGGCGCC